>CAIYVA010000069.1 GCA_903929455.1 uncultured Pseudomonadota bacterium
GGCATGGCTACATGCACATGGCCCGCCAACACCAGCGGCCTAAAGTGACGCACAAACAACGCACACAGTAGCGTGGCAATGTGCTGACCGTCCGAGTCGGCGTCCGCCAGAATGCAGATACGGTTGTAACGCAAGTCTTCCAGTTTTGGAGAGCCCGGCTCAACGCCGATCGCAACCGCTATATCGTGCACTTCTTGCGAAGCCAATACGCCGGATGCATCCACTTCCCACGTATTTAGAATCTTACCGCGCAGCGGCATCACTGCCTGAAATTCACGCTCACGCGCCTGCTTCGCACTGCCACCGGCAGAATCACCCTCAACCAAGAAGAGCTCAGTGCGCCGTGGATCTTGCGATGTGCAATCGGCGAGCTTGCCAGGCAATGCGGGGCCTGCGACCACACGCTTACGAACAATCTTCTGCGCGGCTTTCAGCCGAGCCTGCGCATTTTGAATGGCCAACTGCGCAATCTTTTCGCCGGTCTCAGCATGCTGAGCCATCCATAAGCCAAAATTATCCTTGACCAGGCCGGCTACGAACGCGGCGCACTCACGCGAAGCCAAACGCTCCTTGGTTTGACCGGCAAATTGTGGCTCCGACATCTTGACTGACAGGACGTAGCAAATGTGGTCCCACACGTCCTCAGGCGCAAGCTTAATACCCCGTGGCACTAAATTCCTAAGCTCACAGAACTCGCGCACGGCATCTGAGATGCCGGTGCGCAGGCCATTGACGTGCGTGCCACCTTCGGGTGTTGGAATGAGATTGACGTAACTCTCACCGACAATCTCCACGCCCTCATCCATCAGCCAAGCGAATGCCCACTCAGCCGACTCATTGCCGCCCTTAAGACTGGCACTGATCGACTCATCCGGTAGCAACTCAGACTTATTGAGTCTCTCTAGTAAGTAACTAGACAGGCCCCCGGTGTAGCACCACTCTTCACGCTCACCCGTTGCTTCCTGTAACAAGCTCACCTTAAGCCCAGCGCACAACACCGCCTTCGCTCGCAGCACGTGCTTGAGCTTAGAGAGCGACACTTTGTCGGTGTCAAAGTATTTTGCATTAGGCCAAAAGCGCACTGAGGTGCCGCTAGTGCGCGCACCCACCTTACCAATCACCTGTAACTTTTTGTCCAGGTGACCATCTTTAAAGCTAATGAGATGCTCACTGCCGTCGCGCTTGACACGACACTCGAGCCGACTAGACAAGGCGTTCACAACCGACACGCCAACACCGTGCAGACCGCCGGATTGGCTATAGGTTTTATCCGAAAACTTACCGCCCGCATGCAGGCGAGTCAGAATGAGCTCAACACCGGATACTTTTTCGATGGGATGCATATCCACGGGCATGCCCCGCCCATCGTCTACCACCTCGACGGACCCGTCTTTAAAGAGGGTCACATCAATGGTCTTGCAGTGCCCCATCAGCGCCTCATCGACGCTATTATCGACCACCTCATGAACGAGATGGTTTGGCCGGCTCGTGTCCGTGTACATGCCCGGACGGCGACGTACCGGATCGAGCCCGGAGAGCACTTCAATGGCAGAGGCGGTGTAAGACTGACTCATAGCGGGCGCGAGATTACCTCAAAAGCACCCACGTGCGGGAGACCATTCACCCAGCGACGCCCACGGTACGCAACAATAGGCCCAATCACTGCGCGAGATCGTGCGCCAAAGCGGTACGCGAGCCATCCGTCAAAATCGTCTCTTCCGTGTAAGCCGCATGGTCGATACCAATGGTCACGGCCGCACCCGCGTGAAACCAGTGTCGCGCCTGCGGAGAGAGCTCAAAACGCAAAAAATGCACGGCAGAGGTCTTCTCGGCGTTCTCACGCTCCAAATCCTCATCGGCAATCGCATACACCCGCTGATCGCCAACCGCCACATAGCAGCGACGCTCAATGCCCTTGAGCGCCTTAAGTGCCGCCGCACGTTCCGTGACATCGGGATACTCAATCAAAAACGTCGCTTTCAGATTGCTGCCATCTGGAATCAGCGGGTTATAGGAATCAAGCTCATCCTGAATTCCCTCCGCCTCAAAAATGCGCTCCGTACGCAGCATTTCCTGGATTTGGTACTGAACGGTCAAGCGATCTTCAAAAATCATCGTGGCATGTCGGCCAATCGCCACCGTACGGTCGCGCTTATGAGCGATCACTTGCGAACGAAACACCTCGCGCGTTCGCGCGTACTGCTCCAAACTCATCAGATCATTCGGCGTCAAGCGCGTCGTGGGGATTAAGTGGTCAGTCATGATTAAATTCCGTAAGCCAGTCGCAGGAGTGTCATCGGATGTGAAGGCGCTTTAGGCTCGCTCAGTGCGTGGCCAATGTGGTTACCCGCCATCGGGCAATCACTCGAATGATAATCCGCCGCCGCGTTATCCACGCGAGAGAATACCGGCTTACCAATTTTCATTGAATGCTCGTAAAACTCTTTCTTTAAAGCATACGTGCCGTCATGCCCCGAGCAGCGCTCGATCACCTCTAAGGTGGTATTCGGTACCAACTTCAAGACATCCCGCGTCTTCAGTCCAATGTTTTGCACGCGCAAATGGCAAGGCACCTGGTAGGCCACTTTACCGAGCTCTTTTTTGAATTGCGTCGACAGCTTGCCTGCCTTATGACGCAACCACAGATACTCAAAGGGATCAAACATGTGTGCGCGTACTTTTTGCACTAACGGGTCATCGGGAAACAACAAGGGTAATTCCTGCTTGAACATCAACACGCAGGAGGGAATGGGCGAGACAATGTCGCACCCCTGATCAATCATCGCGATCAAGGCTGGAATATTGACGTTCTTAAGCGCCTCAACCGCCTTCAGATCACCCAACTCAAGCTTAGGCATACCACAGCACTTTTCTTGGGCTGCCAAATGAATGGGGATACCGTTGTGCTCAAACACCGCCGCTAAATCAGCATCAATCGACGGCTCGTTACGATTGCAGTAGCAAGTGGCGAACAAGGCCACTTTGCCAGTGGTGGTAGGCGTCGCCTCGACCGTTAACGCTGGTTTTTTACGCTTGGCCTCAGTGGTTCGGAAACTGCGGCTGGAATAGTCAGGAACCACCGCCTCCGCATGCACGCCCAAAGTACCCTGCAGCAGCTTGCGGCCCCACCGACTGTCATTGACCGCGTTGACGACCTCAGCCACGACAGGGATCCCCGCCAAGCGACCCACTAAATCCGTGGATGACAGCACTTTGTCTCTGAACGAGGCGCCGTGCTGTTCGTACTTGATCGCCTTAGCACGCAGCATTAAGTGGGGAAAATCAACATTCCACTCATGTGGCGGCACGTACGGGCACTTGCTCATGTAACACATGTCGCATAAGTAGCACTGGTCCACGACTTGCCAATAGACCGGCTTGGGAACCTCTTCTAACTCACCGGAGGCGGTGGCGTCGATGGCATCAAACAGGGTCGGGAAACTGTTGCACAGATTAAAACAGCGTCTGCATCCGTGACAAATATCGAAGACCCGCTCTAACTCTTTAAAAAGCGACTCTTCCTGATAAAACTCAGTGGTCTTCCATGGGATGGGATGGCGCGTAGGCGCCTCTAAGTTACCTTCGCGGTTAGCCTCGCGAGGGCCCGACGTTTCGGATTCGCTCATGGGGCGCTCTCTACCTATTCGACCATCAACAGGGCGATCAAAAAAAATGGTCCCGCAGCCCACCGGGCCGCGGGACCCATCACACCTTACAGGTTGTCGAGCGCTTTCTGGAAGCGGTTCGCGTGTGAACGCTCCGCTTTGGCCAGCGTCTCAAACCAGTCAGCAATCTCAGCGAAACCTTCATCGCGAGCCGTTTTCGCCATGCCTGGGTACATGTCCGTGTACTCATGCGTTTCGCCGGCAATCGCCGCTTTCAGGTTGTCTGAGGTTGGGCCAATCGGCAGACCGGTGGCTGGGTCACCCACTGCCTCTAAATACTCCAAATGCCCATGGGCGTGCCCCGTTTCGCCTTCGGCGGTCGAACGGAACACGGTGGAGACGTCGTTGAAGCCTTCGACATCCGCTTTTGCTGCGAAGTACAAATAACGACGATTCGCCTGAGATTCGCCAGCAAAGGCGTCTTTCAGATTGGTCTCAGTTTTACTGCCCTTTAGATTCACA
>CAIYVA010000070.1 GCA_903929455.1 uncultured Pseudomonadota bacterium
ACCGGCCAGCGCCATGTCAAGAAATAGCTCTCCATCCCAGTTCGACCGATTGCTGACGCGAAATCCCCCAACTGCATGAAACATCACTGCTCGAAACCAGGTGGATGGTTGCATTAGGACAGCCGACCCATAGGCGCAACGGCGCACACTAAATCGATCCGAGTAGGCACGACGCAAGCGACGGCCGTCCTCGTCAATAACATCACAGTGCGCAGAGATCACATCAACACGCGGGTGCGTCCGTAGCGCGTCAACCGCCTCAGACACGGCAGACGGCTTAAGCAGATCATCCGCGTTAAGGAAACCAAAGACGTCACCGGTTGCGCGTAAAAAGCCCTTATTCAGACCGTCCGCCGCGCCATCGTCCGACTCAAAAATCACATCAGCAAGCTGGCTCCTATAGCGCTCGATAATCTCACGGCTGCCATCGGTTGATCCAGCATCCACCACAACGTACTCAATATCCGGATAATTCTGCGTCAGGACCGAGAGCAGCGCAGCCTCAAGAAACGGGGCCTGATTATATGAAACCGTGACAATCGATACCTTCATCACTCAGATCCCGCGCACTGAGCCAGGTGGAGACGGCGGTAGCGCACCACGATAAGGCGCCGCCAACGGCTCGCCGACAAACAACCCTTGCGCTGGCATCGCGACGCTTTTCCAATAGGCCTCCAACAGGGTCTCACCGCGCACATAGTGCTTTATAAAGATCAACGGGCTCGGAAACTTGCCCGTGTCGTTGCATGGCTCGCTCACTGAGCCGTAGCTGCCCGTTGCCCCGGCCGACAGCCAGTCTAATACGGTCGTCTGCTCATGCTGGTCAAGATTGCCACCATAGGAACTCAAGTGATCACCGATACCGCCAGGCAAAAACCGGAGCTGACCTAACTCACGTACACGCGCGGTGCCTGTAAAATAGCTTAGAACGGATGGCACCGTTCTGCCGCCAGGCTCTCTCACGATGCGGACGCTCACTTTGCCTGAGTAACTCATCATGACGTCCTGATAGCGCTGCGCACGGACATTGCGCAACTGGTCACCTGTCACAACCAGGTACATGACTCCCGCTGGGTACGTCGCATCTGATGCGACACCGCGGCGAATCACCTCCTTCGCCATACCAACGTCATCGGAAGGCAACTGCATCGCAGGAAACAGGTCGCGCCGTTGGGACAGAACGCTAGCCTGGGCATCGAAAGCTGGGTTCCATGCCGTGTGTGCGCAGGGGGAGCCGCAGGACGATGGGTCATATCCTAGGGCGAACGCCGAGGTACTCGACATACAAGCCACAGCGTAGGGTCGCGTCCATACCAGCAACAATGCCTGAACAGCACTTGGCAATCGTCGCACGGCACGCTCCCTAAGCACCGTTAAAACGTCCGGTGCGAGTGAAGAGACGTCCGGGACTCTTAGTGCCAGCATGTTTTTTTCTGGCACATGTCGCATGCGCTGATAAAACCGCGCAACTTCCTCGGAGCGCGCATCCCCTCGCCGGTAAAGCACCCCAAGCTGCTCTGCGCCTAGCGCCCAAACATCGCCTGCCGCCAAGAGCAGAGCGAGCAGGCCAAAAGCCGCGACACGTCGCGCAGCAGGCACCGCTAGCCTACTAGCGCTGCGGGCTGACCAGCCAATGGTTGCAATACCGGAAGAGCGCGCGCGCGATGCCGGTCATTTAGCACCTGCATCACCGTATCCATAGTGACGGTTGGTCGTGCCTCTGCAAACGCGTAGACCAGGGCCATATCGCATAACTGATTGATTAGTCGGGGCACCCCCGCTGAGCTTTGATACACCGCCGCCAGAGCCTCATCCTCAAAAAGCTCCGTCTCACAGCCTGCCGCCCGAACTCGATGACGGATGTAAGCTGCGCTTTCTTCAGCGTTCAAGGGGCTTAGGTGATAGTCAACTGAGATACGTTGTGCCAACTGACGTAGCTCGGGCCTCGACAGCGTCTCGCGCAGCTCTGGTTGACCGACCAAAATAATCTGCAGCACCAAATCCCGTTCGGAGTTCACATTCGACAGCAAACGGAGCTCCTCAAGAATTGCCACTGATAGATTCTGCGCCTCGTCAATAATGAGTACCGTACGCTTACCTTCCGCATACTGCCGGATGACATGGGATACGAGCGCTTCATGACGAGCGACGTCGGACCCAACATCTGACTGAACCGACAGCGATGACAACAACCAAGGCACAATAGACTGAAATCCACTGTGCGTATTGCTGACCAATCCACCACTGACTCGATTCTCAAGGTCGCGAATCACGCGCCGCAATAGAGTGGTCTTTCCGCTACCAATATCGCCCGTTAATAA
>CAIYVA010000071.1 GCA_903929455.1 uncultured Pseudomonadota bacterium
AAATAATGTTGCAAAGCGATGCGCCTCAATGAGCCACGCAAATATGGCGAGACTGCCATCGTGATGATTCGCCCCAATCTTAAACGGCCACTTGCGGACGCGATCGTCGACTAAATCATCGGCAAATGTGCTATCAAACGGATTGTGTTCATTATACAAAATATGGTAGGTCGCCCGGTCTGATGCGGGCAGATGTCGTTTGAATTGCAGGCTTAAATCCAATTCCTCGGGCGCACAGAGCGCACTCGCAAACGCATCACATTCAAGAACCACGGCACGCGGGGCCGCATCCCAACCGCACTCATCCACACGATCTGCGACTGCGTCTAATAGATCAGATCTAAAGCCTGTGACTGGATTAATGGCGACACACGTGATGGCGTGTACGCTTGGCAGCGGTTGATGAGATAGCAAGTGAGCGAATCGTATCGCCGCATACCCCCCTGAACTCATGCCAAAGAGGGCTAGGGTCTTGATGCCTTTTTGAGCGACCAATGCACTGATCTTATTCAAAATCATGGCATCGTTTTTGGTATACCAGGTGGCGTCCTCTTCAGCCACCCACAGCACGGACGCATGCATGGTGGAGAAAAAACCATAGCCCTGCAGATGCGTAGAAAACGACTTCTCTGGGTCACCGAGGGCCAAAGCGGCATAGCTATTAAACACCACCACCATCTGTTCGCTTGGCACGTCACGCAGTAAGCAGAGCGTCATACTGCGCCCACTCGCTCACGCCAAGGCAGGCTGCCCGTTGGACTCCGACACATCGACCGCCGCAATGTCATTGTGGAAAAACGATTGTGGGATGGACATAACTCACCCCTTTGGCGGTGGCTCTGTATTTTTGGTGACTACGCATGTAGGCATCCACGCGCTTCTCAAACAGCTCACCGGCATGCGCAGGGTAACGCGCAGACTCAGGGTGCGTATACCCATAGATCGGCCGCCTAAAAGTAGATGTCGGAATCAAATAGCATTGGTCTGAGAACCCAAACCCTTTGCAAAAATCATGGTTTTCCCAGATCGATTCGCGCCTAACCTCATCCACCGCTCCATTCCAAACTGGGTTCGCAACCACCACCGATGGATCTGCTGCAAACAGATCGAGCGCACTTGAGATCCATTGACCCGTTGCCCCATTCGCCATGCCGGCATCGCCTGAGAAGTGCAATAAGTAGGGCGTTTCGCACACGTAGATCCCAACCAATTCTTGTATGGAGTAATAATAGTCTGCGCCTAACTGATCCCTCGTCAGATCGAAAAAAGAGAGAGCGGCCGACGCATACTCATCGACCACATAGAATGCATCAATGACCTGACTGGATACCAGCGCGCGCGCCTGGCGTGAGACGGCAGCTACATCATTCACATTGTTAACGAAGAGTACCCGACGCGAAAATGGATAGTCGCATCGCGCCACCATTGAAGCTAAAAAATCATCCCGCAAGATGATCTGCCAATCCCGTTCGTAGACTTTAGTTTCGAAAGTCACCATGCCATGCCACCATGAACTCAAGCGAGCGCCACAGGACGGGCCCTGCGCAATGCAACGGATAGGCGCTCACACAGCGTGCGGGTCAAATGCAAACGATTCATGCAGTCCGCGTGCTTGATTGGATGGTGGGCCGTGATGGGTTCGAACCATCGACCAATTGGTTAAAAGCCAACTGCTCTACCGCTGAGCTAACGGCCCCCTAAGGTGGACGCGAATTCTAGCAGGCACAACCGCGCTGTGCCGCTAAAGCAACGATTTATCGCTCTTTTTTTTGGTCTAGCTTACTGGTAGCGGGTGGGATCCGGTACGTGCGCCGCCGCAAAGCCTGCTTGACGCAAGCGACAAGAGTCGCACACCCGACAGGCCCTACCGGCCGCATCCGCCTGATAGCACGACACAGTCAGTCCATAGTCCACGCTAAGCGCCACACCCTGCTCTATGATCTCAGCCTTAGACAGCGCCATCAGCGGCGTCTGAATGGACAATGTCCCACCCTCAACGCCCACCCGTGTGGCCAGTCGCGCCACCCGCTCAAAAGCCTCGATAAACTCAGGGCGACAGTCGGGGTAACCGGAGTAATCCACCGCATTGACCCCAAGATGGATCTCGGTGGCGCCTAACACCTCAGCCCAGCCTAAGGCCAAGGCAAGAAAGACCGTGTTGCGTGCGGGTACATAGGTGATGGGAATCCCCGCCGTCGGTTCTGTGGGTACCGCCAGCGAATGATCCGTCAGCGCCGAACCACCGATACCACCGAAATCAATGCGCATGGTGCGATGCTCGATCGCCCCTAGGCGTTTCGCGATCACAGCGGCCGCTTCAAGCTCCGTGCGATGCCGCTGACCATAATCAAAGCTCAAGGCATAACAGTCTCGGCCCTGTGCCCGCGCCATGGCGAGCACGGTCGTGGAATCGAGCCCCCCCGAGACCAGCACCACCGCCTTGATGGGAGCGCTCACCGCCCTGCGACCTCGCCCCACAGCACTTTATGTAACTGCAGTTGAAAGCGCACGGTCAGTCGATCCTCCAAAATCCACTCAGCAAGCATTTTCGGTGCGACATCAGCAAAGCTTGGGCTAAACATCACCTGCGCGTGCGCCTGCAACTGGTGCTCACTCAAGTGGGCCTTGCTCCAATCATAGTCAGCGCGGCTCGTGATCACGAATTTGAGCACATCAGACGGCCGCAGCCCTTGGTAGTTATCCAATAAATGACGGCTGGACTCGCCTGAGCCTGGGGTTTTCACATCGATCACCCGCACCACCCGCGGATCAATACCCCGCGCATCTAATGCACCACTGGTTTCAATCGAGACCCGATAACCCGCATCACACAACCGGGTCAGCAGTGCATGCACATTTGGCTGCGCCAATGGCTCGCCACCGGTCACGCACACCGTAGGGATGCCAAAGGAGCCCACTTGGGCGATCGCCTCGTCAACGGAATGCCAAGCGCCACCATGAAAGGCGTAGGCGGTATCACAATAACCGCAGCGCAACGGGCAACCGGTGAGACGCACAAACACGGTCGGCAGACCCACCGTGTCAGCCTCACCCTGCAGCGAATGGAATATCTCGGTTAGGCGTAGGCGTTCACTGACTGGGATGTCATCCCGCGGCCGCGCCGGCTCAGTGATGCTCGGCATCCAACTTCTTCAGACGCGTGCGTGCCTCAGCGGCTGCTGGGGCGTCACCGTAGGATTTGATCAGACGTGCAAAAGCGGCACGCGCTTCTTTAAAACGTTTTTGTTCGGTCTGCGACTTGCCGATCATCAGTAGCGCATCAGGGGTTTTTTTCGAATCGGGATGATCGGTGAGCACGCGCGTGAAAGCCGCTACCGCCTCAGGCAACTTTCCCTCCGAATAGTAGCTCTCCCCCATCCAGTACTTCGCATTGTCTATCAGAGAACTCTGTGGATAGGCAGTGATAAACGCCTTTAACGCGCCCTCACCGCCGGCATAGTCACGCTTTTTAATGAGATCAAGTGCCGCCTGATAGACGTCGTTATCGCTGACCACGGGCGTGGGCGGCGTCACAGGGGCCACCACCTCGGGGCGTGACTCGAGTGCTTTTAAGCGCGCCTCTAGATCGTTATACAGATTGCGCGACTCAGCGGCCTTGCTCTGTATGCCGTGATGATTCTCTTCAATCTGCCCTTGCAAGCGCCGCACGCTGGCCTGGGTTTCCTCGAGCTGGCGCTGCATATCAAGCAACGCCGTATTTTGATGCTCTAAGCGATCCACGCGCTCCTCTACCGCCACCGCCTTCACATAGGCAGGCTCATCCTCAGGGCGTGTGGTGCTGCACGCGGCCAGCACCCCCATCGCAAGGACAATCAGCGCGCGACGCACGATGGTCTTAGCGACTGCCGTCGACTAACTCGACCCGTCGATTCTGTGACCACGCGGCCTCATTATGGCCTTCCGCCATGGGTCGCTCAGAGCCGAAACTCACCGTGGCCAGTTGCGCTTCGTTAGCGCCTTCCAGCAACAGCGCGCGTTTCACCGCTTGCGCCCGACGTTCACCCAACCCAATGTTGTACTCGGCTGAGCCACGCTCGTCGGTATGGCCTTCCAGACGCAACTTGACGCTGCGATCAGACGCTAAGCGACGCGCTTGGGCTGCGATCACCGACGCGTACTCTGGCTTGATCAGCGAGCTGTCGTAGTCAAAATGAATGATCGCTTGGATCTTCACGGTGGAGCCTGTGGTGGCGGTCGCTTCCGCTACACCCTTACCGACACCGCTGTACCCACGACCCGCTGTGTCGGTGGTCGCGGCCACGCTATCTCCCTGCGTCGCATCTGGGACCGTCGTCGGCTTTTTAGGACAGCCTGCCAACAGCGCACCCAGAGACACCACCAGCAATACTTTTAGAGCACGGGACATAAAAACACTCCACAGCCAAACAAAATTAAGGGACACGAACGTCGTAGGACTAGTGTGCCATAGACACTACGGACACGCTATAAATGCACGCAAAATGCACGCATCACAGCAGGGGTGACCACGCAGGCTCACGCACATCGCCCGCCCGGGCATTGATGCGCGTAGCCACACTGCCATCGGTACTCACCGTTGCCAGCACGCCATGCCCTGCCTCGCGCGCTGAAAACATCACGTTTTGACCATTGGGTGCGATCGAGGGCGACACATCGAGCGTGCCTTGCGAGAGCACCCGCAACTGGCCCGACGCCAAATCCACCCACCCAATCCGATAGCCGCCGCCCTCTTGGGTGACAACCGCCATGGATTTACCATCCACCGACAGACGGGCGCGGGCGTTGTAGGTGCCCTCGAAGGTCACGCGCTGCGCCTTACCCCCGGCCAAGGACATTCGATAGATCTGTGGCCGTCCCGAGCGGTCGGAGGTGAAATACACCGCTTGACCGTCTGCCGAAAAACACGGCTCCGTGTCGATCGCCGGATCATCGGTCATGCGCGCCAAGCTACGACTGGCCAAATCCATCACAAAAATGTCGAGGTTACCGTCCGCTTGCGACAAGGTGAGTGCCAGCTTACTGCCATCCGGCGACCAGGCCGGTGCGCCATTAATCCCTGCCCGTCCGGACACCCGATCGCGCTGACCACTGGCGACGGTCTGCACATACACCGCCGAATTACGCCCCTCAAAGGACACGTAGGCCAGACGAGCGCCATCCGGCGACCAGGCTGGTGACATGATGGGTTCGACCGAATCCAAAATAACCTTGGCATTCTCGCCGTCAGAATCTGCCACCACCAACTTCCAATGCCGGGCTGTGAAGGCGCCTTCCAAACTGACATAGGCAATGCGCGTGGAAAAAGCACCCGGCACCCCCAATATTTTTTCATAGATCAGATCAGCCGCGCGGTGCCCAGCCAAGCGCAAGCTACTGGCATTGGTGGGCAAGGAATAACCCAATAGCCGAGCACCGGTTTGGGAATTCACCACATCAAATTGCAGTTCAAGCGCCTCCCCCTTGGTGACCAATCGACCCACCACCACATAATCCATTTTAAGGAGACGCCACTGTGCGACATCCACAGTGGCTGCGGTGGAGGGTGATTGCGGCTGATCGGTACGCGGTAGCGTTGAAAAGCGGCCGCTGCGGGCTAAGTCCGCATCGATTACGGCAGCCACATCCACTGGGCTCGGACCTTGACCTGCAAAGGGCACGACTGAGAGCGCTATCGCACTGCTTAAGCCCCGCGTGATCTGAATGGTCAGCGGTGACTCTGCGTGGCTGATGGGTGCTGCTAGATTGGCCAGCAACAGACACACAGCGAGCCCCGTGCGATTAAGACACAAGCGATAGGGAGAAGAGTTATGCATCAGGAGCAAATACCAGCGTGAAGTTGCGTTCGAACAGACTCGGATCTGGGGGCGCAGGCAATGGAGACGCCTTAAACACAGCCACCGAGATGGACTGCTGCACCGCCTCATCGGCATTGCACTGCCCAAACTTAACAGCGGTCACCGTGCCCCCCGGCACCTGCGTCACCAGTACCTCACACTTTAACCCAAGCTTGGCGGTCGGTGGTCGTGTCCAGGCATGCTCGACGCGTGCTTTGATCTCAGCCCCATAGCGATCGCGTAAGCTTGCATGCTCCGCACCGGCACGCTTTTGCTCACCCACTAACTCTTTGGACACCTGCGCATCGCGAGCGGCACGCCGATCCGCCTCCGCAGCCTGATTCAATTTCTGGGTAATCTCCTGCTCCCGACGCTTGGCATCGGCCGCCTGCTTCTTGGCATTCGCCGCCTCTTCCACCTGTTTCTTGGCCGCTTGGGCCGCCTGCTCGGCTGCCCGCCGCTGCGCCAACGGATCTGGCTTAGGATCAGGCTTAGGCTCAGGCTTCGGCCGCGTCTTTGGTTCAGGCCGGGGCTCGCGCTTGGGCTCAGGCTTAGGCTCAGGCTTCGGCTTCGCGTCGGTCTTAGGCTTAGCCTCAGGCTTGGCGTCCGTAGGCGCAGCCTCAGGCACGGGTACAGCCTCGCTGACCGCCTTCTGGGTGGAAGGTGTTGATCGCGCAGGCGCCGCCGGCACCAAATAGCCCTCCATGGTGGGTGGCATGACGAACTTGGGTGGAATACTGAGGCTTCCGATGATCCACACCGCGCCGATCACCGCGGCGTGCAACACCGCGGAGCCCAACAACGAGCGACCATGTTCCTGCCAAAAGCCTCGCATCGGGCGCGTCAGGACGAGGGTGCAGTGGCGTTGGGTAAGGGGTCGGTCACAAAACCCACGCGCACCGCACCGGATTGCTGCAGCAACACCATCACGTGCATGACCCGACCGTAGGCAATCCGCTCATCCGCCTTCAGAAGCACCGGGGTCTCCGGTGTTCGACCCAGCACGCTACGGATACGGGTAGCCAGCGTCGTCTCATCGATTGGGGCGCTTTTCTGATCGCCTAGGTTGAGGAACAGACGACCCTGCTCGTCCAGTGCAACGATGAGAGGTTCTTGCTTCGGATCAGGCAAAGGCGCTGCCCCCGCCTTCGGCAGATCCACCTGCACCCCTTGGGTGAGCAAGGGCGCTGTCACCATAAAGATAATCAATAGCACCAACATCACATCAATGTAGGGGACGACGTTGATCTCGCCCATTAATCGACGTTGGCGCTTCCCCTCGCTGGCCATCTAAGCCACCCGAGTGGCCGCGTGGCGCTGCAAGATGGTGGAAAACTCTTCCATGAAGGTATCAAAACGCAACTCCAGTCGACTGACCTGATCGGAGAAGCGATTAAAAGCCACCACCGCGGGAATGGCTGCGAATAGACCGATGGCGGTGGCAATCAATGCCTCTGAGATACCCGGCGCCACCATCTGAAGCGTGGCCTGCTGCACAGTCGCTAAGCCATGAAACGCATGCATGATGCCCCACACGGTACCAAACAGACCGACATAGGGACTGATGGAACCGATGGTTGCCAACATCTCTAAGTGTTGCTCTAAGCGATCGATCTCGCGCAACTGAGCCACCTTCATGGCGCGTCGGCAACCTTCCATCAACTGCGCGCCATCAATACCCGATTGCTTATTGAGTCGCGTGAACTCGCGAAAGCCAAACTCAAAAATACTTTCAATGCCCGTGGTTTGTTTCTTCTCAGCCTCAATACGTCGATACAAACTGCCAAGATCACCACCCGACCAGAAAGCACCCTCAAAACTGTGTGCGGCTGCCCGTGTGGCGCTTAAGGCCTGTCGCTTTTTCAATATGATGGCCCAGGAGGTGACGCTCGCCGCGGCCAGCGTCAACATGACCGCCTGCACCACAATACTGGCTTCTAAAAGCACTTTGATAAAGGACAGATCCATAATCCACTTTTCCCTGTCAGTTAATCGCTCAATGCCACCAGACTCGCCGGCAAACGCCGAGGCTTTAGACTGACGGCGTCAATGGCCGCCACTCGCACACTCGCCTCGACCAACCGCGTGTCATCGCGCAGTACCTGCTGCAAAAACGTGCAACTGGCACCACGGATCACACCCAATACCGCGGTCACCTGCAAGCTGTCATCATAAAGGGCGGGCCGCACAAAGCTAATCTGCATATCCACGACCGTGAACTGAATGCCCTCAGTCAAGCGCAGCGCCGCCTGATCGATGCCATGATGCCGCAACCATTCACTGCGCGAGCGCTCCATGAAGCGCACGTAATTGGAGTGATACACCACCCCACCCGCGTCGGTGTCTTCCCAGTACACCCGCACCGGCCACGCGAAGGGTAGCGCCACTTAAGACTCGTCCCGGAACAATCCCATCGCCTGCGGTGGTGCCACCGGCGGGGTTAAACCAAAGTGGGTATAGGCCATGGCGGTCGCCATCCGACCACGGGCGGTGCGCATTAAATAACCCTGCTGAATCAAAAACGGCTCGACCACATCCTCGATGGTGCCGCGTTCCTCGCCAATGGCTGCCGCCAAACTATCCACACCGACCGGGCCACCGGCGAATTTCTCAATCACGGTCTGCAGCAGGCGTCGATCCATCACATCAAAGCCGTGACTATCGACATCGAGCATATCAAGCGCTGCCATGGCGACGGCTTCACTGATGCGGCCATCGGATTTGACCTCAGCATAGTCGCGTACCCGTCTGAGCAAGCGATTGGCAATACGCGGTGTGCCACGCGAGCGTCTAGCCACTTGGGAGGCGCCCTCCGCATCGATCGATAAACCCAGAATGTGACCGGATCGCGCCACGATCCGGGTCAGTTCCTCGACCGAATAAAACTCCAAGCGCTGCACAATGCCAAAGCGATCGCGCAGCGGTGAGGTCAAAAGACCCGCGCGCGTGGTGGCTCCAATCAGCGTGAACTGCGGCAAGTCAATTTTGATGGAGCGCGCGGCTGGTCCTTCACCGATCATAATATCGAGCTGAAAATCCTCCATCGCTGGATAGAGAATCTCCTCCACAATCGGCGACAGCCGATGAATCTCATCGACAAACAACACATCCCGTGGCTGCAAGTTGGTGAGCAAGGCCGCCAAATCACCCGGCCGCTCAAGCACAGGCCCTGAGGTTTGTTTAAGACCCACCCCCAACTCGTTCGCCACAATATTGGCGAGTGTGGTTTTACCGAGACCCGGCGGCCCAAAAATCAACAAGTGATCGAGTGCCTCCGAGCGACGTCTGGCGGCCTCAATGAATATCTCCATTTGGCTTTTCACGACCGGCTGACCGACATAATCGGCCAACACCTTAGGCCGTACCGCCCGATCGAGCGAGTCATCCTCACGCGCCCCCGACCCACTCACCAAACGATCTGCATCGATCATGGCATTGCCTTTGATACGCTCGTGAGTGAGCACAGGGTGCGTCTAGTTAGGTGGCACATGATCTTAGGTCGCCGCCGCTTTTAACGCGTGGCGAATCAACTCTTCGGTGCTGATCACATCCTCACTCGCCGTGGCCAGCAGTCGGCTGATCTCCGCAGGCTTATAGCCTAGCGCCACCAAGGCGCTGGAGGCCTCTTGCTTGGCGGAACGCGGCTCATCCGTTGGGCGCGCAAGCCCCAAATGCACACCACCAAAGTCTTTGACCCGATCGCGCATCTCGATAATCAAGCGCTCCGCCGTTTTGCGCCCCACCCCGGGCACACGCACCAGTTGATCGACATCCTCCGCTTCGATCACGCGCAGGAAATCCGCCACCGAGGTGCCCGAGAGGATCGCCAGTGCGATTTTGGGTCCAATGCCACTGACTTTCAATAAGCCCCGAAACAGTCGCCGTTCATCCTCGGTGGCAAAGGCAAACAGCAAGTGCGCATCCTCGCGCACCACCAAGTGGGTACGAAGCGTCACCTCACTACCCAAGGCCGGCAGGTGATAAAACGTCGACATCGGCGCTTCGCACTCGTAGCCCACGCCACCGACCTCAATCACTAAACCTGGCGGATGCTTGGCGATTAAGCGTCCTCGAAGCGAGCCGATCACAACACCACTCCCGCGCGCGCCAAGGCATGGCGCGTGGTGCGACCCTGCGCGTGACACAGCGCAACCGCCAGCGCATCCGCCGCATCGGCGCCTAAGGTGCCATCGACTTTTAGCAGTATGCGAATCATTTTTTGCACCTGCGGCTTCAAAGCCGCCCCACTGCCCACCACACCCTGCTTCACTTCGCGCGCGCTGTACTCAAACACCGGCGCGTGACTCGCGAAGGTGGCACAGATGGCAGCCCCACGAGCTTGACCCAATTTCAACGCACTGTCCGGGTTGGCACTCACAAAAACCCGTTCGATGGCCACCTCCGTCGGTTGATAGGTGGCGATCACGCTGGCCACCCCCGCATAGATCTGGTGCAGCCTGGCCGCAAAATCCTTGCCCTCTGCGCGCACAGCACCGCTGGCGACATACACACTGCCGGCCTGATCGACATCAATAATGCCAAAACCAGTGGCCCGTGAGCCGGGATCTAGCCCCAAAATACGCGCCTTAATGGGCGCCAACACGGGGGGCGCCGCCTTCTGTGCGCTGACTGCACCGGGACGGTATTGCCGCCAGCTACTGGCGCGTGGCATCAGCGTGCTCAACCGACCAACTGCACTCGTTACTCATGCGCCAAGCATACTACTGGGACAAGCCACCGCCCACTGATAAACGAGCGAGGCGCCTCATCGGTTCGGATAATCAATCGCCCGTTTATCTGCCGCCAACGCCGCCTCATGCAGTCCCTCTGACAAGGTCGGATGGGCATGTATGATGCGCTGTAGATCCTCGGTGCTCGCGGCATACGCCAAGGCCATCACCGCCTCTGCGATCAACTCACCCGCCATCGGACCGATGATGTGCACGCCTAGCAGCGCATCATCGTCCACGGCGGAGATGACCTTACTAAAGCCGCTACCCGCCTCCATCGCGCGTGCCCGGCCACTCGCCATAAAGGGGAACACACCGATCTTATAAGCGCGACCCGAGGCTTTCACCTGTTCCTCGGTGAGCCCAACCCAAGCGATTTCTGGGTGGGTGTAAATGACGGACGGTACCGTCGCATAATCCACCGCACCGTAGTGACCGGCGATGAGCTCGGCCACCATGACGCCCTCTTCTTTGGCTTTGTGGGCAAGCATCGGTCCGCGCACACAATCACCGACCGCGTACACCGAGGCTACCGTAGTGCGACACTGATCATCCACTTCAATCAAGCCGCGCGTACTGACCGAAACGCCGCTGTCCGCACCCAATAGATCCTCCGTGCGCGCACGTCGACCGATGGCGACCACGACCCGATCGACCGTCACGCTGTGGCTGCCAGTGGCATCGGTGTATGCGAGTACAACACCGGCCTTCGTGGTCTTAGCACCACTCACCTTAGCCCCTAAACGAATATCGAGGCCCTGCTTGGTGAGCTGTTTAAGCGCTTCTTGCGCGACCTGCTGATCGGCCATGGGCAAAAAGCCATCCTGCGCTTCCAGCACCACCACCTCAGACCCTAAGCGACGCCAGACCGAACCCAACTCAAGCCCAATGACCCCCGCACCAATCACGCCTAAGCGCTTAGGCACCGCGGCCATATCGAGCGCCCCCCAGCTATCCAACACCTGCACCCCATCGAAGGGCACGGTGGGCAGTGACATAGGAACAGAGCCACTCGCCAAAATAATGGAGGGGGCACGAAGTTCACGCGGCTCCCCGTCAAGCGGTGTGTACAGAACCCGTAAATCCGACAACAGGCGACCATGGCCTGGCAAGGGCGTCACTTTGGCGGCCTTGAACAAACCCAAAATACCCTGCGTGGATGACTTCACGATGGCGTTCTTGCGCTTTTGCATTTGCGCCAAATCAAAGGATGCGCCGGAGAGCGTGATGCCGTGCGCCGCAAACTCATGTTGCGCGCGGTCATATAACTCGGAGGATTCCAACAGTGCTTTAGAGGGGATGCAGCCTGCGTTTAAGCAGGTGCCACCAAAACTCTGCGTGCCGTCCGTGTTTTTCCAATCATCAATACAGGCAACCGATAGCCCCAACTGCGCCGCCCGAATGGCTGCTGGATAACCGGCAGGGCCCCCACCGATCACAATCACATCAAATTGATCGCTCATCGAGATTCTCCGCAACACCTCAAAGCCAGCCCGATGCGCCTATCCGGCGTCTAGGCGACCCCTGCGTGTTAAATATGCAGCAACAGTCGGGTCGGATCTTCCAAGCAATCCTTGATGGCCACCAAGAACTGCACCGCCTCACGACCATCCACCAAACGATGGTCATAGGTCAGCGCCAAGTACATCATCGGCCGAATCACAATGGCACCATCCACCACCACCGGTCGATCCTGCACCTTGTGCATACCCAAAATAGCGCTTTGTGGCGCGTTGACAATCGGGGTGGATAACAGCGAACCAAACACGCCGCCATTGGTGATGGAGAAGGTACCCCCAGAGAGATCCTCCATGGTGATGGCACCCTCACGCGCTCTTTTGGCGAACTCACCAATGCCGCGTTCAATGTCCGCGAAACTCATCTCATCGGGGTTCTTAAGCACCGGCACGACTAATCCGCGCTCGGTCGATACCGCCACGCCAATATCAAAATAATCGTGATAAACGATGTCGCCGCCGTCTACATATGCGTTGACCGCTGGGAAGCGCTTTAACGCCTCAATGGCCGCTTTCACAAAGAAGGACATGAAGCCTAATTTAACGCCATGCGTTTTCTCAAAGCGATCCTTGTATCGCGCACGCGCTTGATTGAGCGCCTGCATATCCACCTCGTTAAAGGTAGTCAGCAAGGCTTGAGTCGCCTGCGCTTCTACTAAACGCGCCGCGATGCGTGCACGCAGACGGGTCATCGGTACGCGCTGCTCGCCGCGCGCACCGCCAGCCACTGCTGCGATGGGGGCTGCTGTCACGGCCGGTGCGTCCCTTAATGCCTGCACCACGTCTTGCTTACTGATCCGCCCGTCGCGACCGGAGCCTGCGATGCTCTGCGCGCTCAGGTGGTTCTCCTCCACTAAGCGCTTGGCCGCTGGCGCCAACTTAGCCTCTGTCTTGCCCTCTGCCTTGCCCTCTGTTTTGGCAGGGCGAGCTGACACGCTCGCTGCGCGCGCCTCAACCGGTGCGCTGCTCTTGACGGCGGGCGATGCCTGGCTGGCACTGCTGATATTAGCCGCAGCCGCCTCACTCACCTCAATCGTCGCCAACAGCGCTCCACTGGTGACCGTAACGCCGGAGGCCACGTGCACCTCACGCAAAATCCCTGTGACCGGTGACGGTACTTCCAACACCACCTTGTCCGTCTCTAAATCCGCTAAATTCTCATCGCGACGCACGGCATCCCCTGACTTTTTATGCCAAGTCACCAACGTGGCATCGGCCACTGACTCAGGCAATTGCGGTACGCGTACTTCCGTGCTCATACAGATTTCCTAACGTTTTTTTCTTTAAGCGGCGCGCTGGGCTTGGTGGTTACGCGCGCCGTGGGTGAACCAGCGCCTGTGATCATCGTGCCTTGTAAGGCGGCATACACCAAAGCGCGCTGCTGCTCGACATGCAACTCATGGATACCCGTCGCAGGTGCCGCAGCGCCCGCACGACCGGCATAGACCAGTGCCCGACCGGTGAGCGCTTCTTGCAAGCGATGACGGATCTGATACCACGCCCCTTGGTTCTGTGGCTCCTCCTGACACCACACCACGGTGGACGCATTCGGATAGCGGTTAATCACCGCCTGATACTCGTGGATGGGAAAAGGATACAGCTGCTCTAAGCGCACTAAGGCCACCTGCTTCAGTTGATCAGCGCGCCGCTGCTCGAGCAGGTCGTAGTACACCTTGCCGCTACAAAAAACGATACGGGTCACCGCTTCGGCAGGCAGAGGATCCACCTCGCCAATCACCAGTTGGAAGCGACCGCGCGATAAGTCCTCGATGGGCGACACCGCAAGCTTATGACGCAACAGACTCTTAGGCGTCATCACCACCAAAGGCTTACGCATCGCACGCACCATCTGCCTGCGCATCATATGAAACATTTGCGCCGGCGTTGAGGGCACACACACTTGCATATTCACTTCTGCACACAACTGCAAGAAGCGCTCTAGGCGCGCTGAACTGTGCTCAGGCCCCTGCCCCTCATAGCCATGCGGCAGCAACAAGGTGAGCCCCGACAGGCGACCCCATTTGGCTTCGCCAGAACTGATGAACTGGTCAATGATCACCTGTGCGCCATTGACGAAGTCACCAAATTGACCCTCCCACACCACCAACGTCTGCGGTTCCGTGGTCGAGTAGCCATACTCAAAGCCGAGCACTGCCTCTTCAGACAGCACGGAATCGGTGATGCGCAGTTTCGATGCGCGACTGAGTCGCTGTAAGGGCACGTCTACGCGAGCAGTCCCTTGATCGTGCAACACGGCGTGACGGTGAAAAAAGGTACCGCGCCCACTGTCTTGGCCGGTGATGCGAACACCATAGCCCTGATCGACTAGCGTCGCGTATGCCAACACCTCAGCCGCACCCCAATCGAGCGCCGCCTCGCCGCGATACATGCGCGTGCGATCCTCATAGATCTTAGCGACCCGTGGATGCAAGGTAAAATCCTTAGGCACATCGACAACGCGCGCACCTAACTCAGCCAAGTGGCGACGCTCAACACCGGTGTCGGTGACTTCATCCGGGTCGGCTGATAAATGCACACTCCAATCGACGGTATATTGGTTACCGATCATGCCAAGCGCTGCACGTGCCTGCGGCTGGCCTTGATCCAGACCCAATCGGTAGTCATCCACCATGCGCTCCACATCCGCCAACACACACACCTGATCGGCCACCAATCGGTCGGCATACAGGCTGCGGGCAGTTGGATGACTGCGGATGACTTGATACATCTGCGGTTGTGTCGCTGCCGGCTCATCGGCCTCGTTATGGCCGTGGCGGCGATAGCACACCAGATCAACCACCACGTCCTTGTGAAACTTCATTCGATAATCAAGCGCCAAGCGCTGCACGAACACGCAGGCCTCAGGATCATCGCCATTGACATGAAAAATGGGTGCTTCGACCATCTTCGCGACATCGGAGCAATATAAGGTCGAGCGCGCATCGTGTGGATCGGAGGTGGTAAAGCCCACCTGATTATTAATCACCAAGTGCATGGTGCCGCCAGTATAAAAGCCGCGTGCCAGCGACAACTGCAGCGTCTCCATAACAACACCTTGTCCTGCGAAGGCGGCATCTCCATGGATCAATACGGGCAGCACCCGATCACCGATCTGATCCCCGCGTCTTTCTTGGCGCGCGCGGGCTGACCCCTCGACCACGGGATTAACCACTTCAAGGTGCGATGGATTAAATAGCAACACCGCATGGACGTTGCCATTCGCCGTGCGCAAGTCCGCCGAGAAGCCCTTATGGTACTTCACATCGCCAGAACCCTTCAGCTTCGACAGATCATAGTGACCTTCGAATTCGTGGAACAAGTCCTCCGGCGATTTGCCCAACAAATTGACCAACACGTTAAGGCGGCCGCGATGCGCCATCCCCAAGATGCACTCCTCTACACCGAGTGAGCCACCGTATTGCACCAGATCATCGAGCATTGGAATCAGCGCATCGCCACCTTCCAACGAGAAGCGCTTTTGCCCCACATACTTCGTATGCAGGTAGCGCTCGAGCCCCTCAGCAGCCGTCAACTGCCGCAAAAATCCCATGCGCTCCTCAGACGTAAATCGATGGCGAATGCGCCGACTCTGAAACTGATCCTGCAGCCACAAGCGCTCTTCACTCGAGGATACATGTGCAAACTCAGCGCCAATCGGACCGCAGTACACGTGCTCTAACTGCGCAATGATTTTCTTGAGAGACATACGACTCGGCACGGCATCACTGCGCGAACCGGTGAAGAACTCTTGATCTTGATCGGTACTAGATAGCCCGAAGTAATCCAGTGACATCACCTTAGGTCGATCGCGCGTCATCATTCCGAGCGGATCAATGTCAGCCACCAGATGGCCGCGATTGGCATACACCTGAATCATGCGTGACACCGCGCCTTGCTTGGCGGCTTGCGCCGTGCTGATCTCGGTGGCAGACCCAGTGGCGCGACGCGCCACACTGGCTTGGCTCAAAAGCGCCGCACGGATAGGGCTATGCGCCACCTCGCGTGTGGAGGCACCCGCCTCACTACTGATTTTTTGAAAGTAACTACGCCATTCTGCTGACACAGAGGCAGGGTCAGTCAGAAATTGTTCGTACAAGGATTCGATGAACGCAGCATTCGCGCCCGACAAAGGAGTGACCGCACACCAGTCGCCTGTTTTAGAACTCATGGAAGGCTAAAAATCCTACAAGGCTTGCAATGAAGGAGTTGCAGTTTACCTGATCTCACTCACACCAACACAGCACGCACCGATCGCGCAGGTCCTGTGGATGCCGTAAAAAACTGAGCATTCACTGAGGAGTCTGCGCACGGCGTTGCGAGGACCTGGCGTGAACCCTGCCGGGGTGACACGTCGATAGGATCCTCGTCACATCAGTGGCCGGAAGTCAAAAGTGTGGGGGCAGTCAACCGGTCGCCACTCACCGCTGACGAATAGCTATTATTTACCTGATTAAATGAATATAAACCATTGATTTATATTAATTTTATAAAAAAGAAACCGTCCTGAGAGCGGTGCGGTGGCTACCGAATGCATCAAAGCATCGAGCGAGCGCGCCACCTGCGGTGACGCGCCCATCCGATATCAGGCCAACAAGCCGCCACTAACCAGCCAAGACACCCTTGGACTTCGCGGTGTGCGTCGCAATCGCATCCATCAATGCCGGTGCTAAGCAGTCATAGGGCTCAATTTTAAGCTCCCGAAAGCGTGCACGCGCCGCTGCCGTTTGATCAGGACGCAGGCTACCCGCCTCAATCGCGGATGACACAAAGGCTGCAAACTCAGGTGCCGCCCAGCCCTTGTCCTTTGAGAGCTCCACGTGCACGAAATCAAGCCCATAAAACGGATGGCCCGCGTTCTCAATGCGACCAATCAAATGCACGCCGCAGCCAGTGCACGCATGGCGCTGGATGGCTGCACTGGCATCCACCACTTTCAGTTTTTGGCCATTGGCAGTGATGCTCACCTTGTCTTTCGACACCACAGCCACCACTGCGAAAGCAGCCCCTTTGGGCTTCCAGCACTTCGAGCACCCACAGGCGTGGTTGTGTGCGACGTTGCTATCGATCCGTACCGTCACCGGATCTGTCGTGCAATGACAGCTTAAGGTGCCACCGGCGAAGCCAGGGGTACCTGGTGCAATACCGTTATCTAATGAGGGGTGTAAAGCAATCGTCGCCATGGTGTGTGTCCTTTTATGACTATTATTTAGAGACAGCGTGTCGGACTGACTGCTGACTCAGACACCCGTGTCTTGTGCCCCATACGCAGACCGCCCAACGCTTGATGATAGCGCGACAACACGCGTAGCGTATGGTTAGACACACCGTACTTTAGGCCTCGTCGGTTTATAGGTCAGTCTTTTAGGGCATTGCGCCACTGTTGATGCCAAAACTGCACCACCGGCTCGTTTCTACCAATCAGCAACCGATCGCGCCCTCCCGCAAGACCACGCTGGCTTTCCTCTGCGGCCGGCAAATCCTCCCCCTCAAACGCCTTGATGCCAAGCGCCCAACCGGCACGCGACTGCTCTAACTGCGCCTCATCACGATAGCCGCCGATCATCTGCACGACAGAGGTATCGGGCGTTGGACCCGGCTCGCCGCGCAGGATTTGCGCATCGGTCGGCGTGGTGATCAGGATGGTCCCCGGAAACAAGGCATGACTCACCGCACCCGGTACCGTGTCCGGCCATTCGGCACGATCCTTCTGTGCTAACTGTTCGGTGCCTAGAAGCGCGAAGGCCCACCGACTGTGTTTTCCAAAAAAATCGTGCACCGCATTGGGTGCAAACCACTGGGCCACCGTGTCGCGATGCAGTGTCGCAAAGTGATAGCTTTCGTAACTTAACGCCGCCACCAGTTTCCAGTTGGCACGCACCTCAAAGCGACGCGTCTCCAAGGTACGCATGGACTCTAAGCCGCACCCCACCAACTCATCCTCTATCTCCGCGAGATGCTCATCCACTCGCTGTTGAGGCATCGCAGGATCAAGCCCCACCACCAAAAGTCCGCCGCGATCGGACACGGGTAACTGGGTGAGTTGCAACCGCTCATCGGGCGCATCGAAGCAATCCGCCTTCGGTCTCGCGAGCAACTCACCACGGGCATTGTAAGTCCACCCATGAGAGCGACAGGTGAATCGCCGACCGACCCCCTCACCAAAGGCCACCCGTGCGCCGCGGTGACCGCAGGCATTGATCATCGCCCGAAGCACGTTTTTCTCATCGCGCGTCACGACCACCGGGATATTCATGACCGTGACCGTCATAAAACTACCGGGGGTTGCCACCTGCCCTGCAAAACCGATCACCTGGGGCGTATCTAGAAAAAACTGTTGCCGTTCGCGCGCGGCGCGCTCCGCTGACAAAAAGTCAGCGGTCTCCTCCGCCATCATCTCAGCCGCCTGATCGTTGCTGTTGGTCGCGATGCGATCAATCAGGCGAGCCAGCAGGTCATGTGTTTTTTCCCGATTAATTTCGATCCTTTACGCTGAGACGCCCCGAGCCTCGCCCCCCTTACCACCCGCGCGCTGGGGTCCGACTGGCTAGCCGTGCCTGCGCGAGGTAGGCACTCTTTTAAAAACGACTCAACGCCAACCCCTGACTCGCCACCTACTTAGGCTCAATCGGCGTGGTCACTAAATTCAGATCAAAGGCCGTTGGCGCGAAGAACATCACGGCAGGCAACCCAGATGGTGTATTCGGATAGACCCACGCACGATTCACGGTGGCACCATGACTATTGTTGTACACCACGTTGATGCCGGTGGTACTGCCATCGACGGTGATATTGATGGGCAGGATGCCAATCAGCTTGGCAACCGGACCCATCGCATCCGCCACAAGACTAGCGCCAGCGGGGTTGTAACCATTCTGATCAACCAGATACACATTGATCGGATGCGACGCGGTGCCCGAAATAATCGCTGCACTAATCCCGACGTTGCCATTAAAGCTGTTGATCACTCGAGTGGTTGGCGCCGCAACACCCGGCGTCAAACCACACTGAGTAGCCGCCGAGGTGAAGTGGTTCTCTGTGCTGTAGTTGTAATACACCGTACCCAATGGCGCAGCCTGTGACCAACACCAGTGTCCTAGGTTAGCCGACGGTTGCGTGTCGTACATCGCCACATCAAAGTAAGCCGTTTTCTGCACGCTGAGCTCGGGCTTAAGCTCTATGTATGCCCAGGTATAGGTGTTGTTGGGGGGTGCCGTCACGGTCGACGGTGAGAACGGTGCCGTCGCCCCTAATTGCACCGAGATCGTGGTGCCAGCCGCGTCTGACATATAGGTCGAACAAGACGACAGATCCACCGCCGTCGACACGGTAGGCGCCGTGGGTTGGCTAGTACACACCGCGATCTTATAGAAGGTCACTAACTGCACCTCGGGCTGCGTGACGCAATCGGTGCCGACGGCATCCTGCACTTGTGGCGCGTTGCCCGTGATCGGATCGATTAACGTACCGGCGCCTAGACACGCATCCGCAGCCTGCGCAACCGGCAATTGACCCGCGATCGCCGCTGAGCAGCCCAGCAGGCCTAAGCCTGATAACAGCAGCGCGCTGACTAACTTGTTAAAGTTCATCGTTAAATTCCTTGGACGCCAGCAGCGAAGGTGGCATGACAGGCGAGCGTGACGTTGGTTACATTCGCTGTGGCGGTGCCACTGCCATTGGTCACATCACATTGCACGAAGGTGGTGGTCGTATACGTCACTGCATAGGTCTGCTGGTAGGGTACGCCGACGGAGAAGCTAAAGGCATCGGTCCCTGAGCCACCGGCAGTGACTAACTGCCCATCGGCGTCATTGTTTTTTACCGTGATGCTTTGCCCAGTGGCAAGCCCCGTTACCGTGCCACTGATCGTATACACGGTAGGCGCGCAGGTCACACTGACCACCGTCTCGCTATGCACGTTACTGCCTGAGCCCGCAGTCACCACGCAGGACTCATTGCCAGGCTGCGTGCCCACCGTCACGGCGTAAGCACCGCCCTGACCGATCCGACGTTCAAAATACGCCTGCGAGGTTCCACCCGCTACGACCAAGCTGTCGGCGCCGTTATCGAGGAAGGTCACGGACTGTCCGCTCAGCAAACCCGTCACGCTCACACCAATGCGATACGTGGAATTGTCGCTGTTGCAGGCCACCAAGCCCACACACAAGGACATGGCCCCGAGAAGTCGTAATGATTTTGCCTGCATATCGATCCTTTATCTCAGTGAGTGGAGTATTGCGAGCACATTGCCTGAGCGCACGGGTGCGTTAACCAATCCCGTGTACCACACCATCATGACTCAAAACCACGCCGACAACTCTCATGTTTGTCACGCATCACCACACCCTACGCAACATACAGGCCACCCGTCAATAGAACCACTCGCTCCGTAACCTGCCTGACGATAGCCGTCGCTCGTCACGAATTCATCACACCTGAATCACCCTATTCGCTAAGCTTAAGGACCATCCACACCGCACCTCAAGGACGTATCAACACCATGACACCCTCTCCTTTCGGTCCATGGGCGCTGATCATTGGTGGCTCTGAGGGAGTCGGTGCCCGCTTGGCACTTCGACTCGCACGCCAAGGCGTGCATCTGGTGCTGATCGCCCGCAAACCGGAACCGTTGGAGGAGACTGCCGCTCTCGCACGCGCGCAAGGTGTCACTGTTCGCACCCTATCAATGGATGTCACAGCGACCGATGCCGCTGAGCGCATCGCTTTGCTGTGCGCGGACTGCGCTATTGGCACCCTCATTTGCAATGCCGGCGCCAGTCATGGCGTTGGCAGCTTACTCGATCAGCCACTGGAGAACGCGCTGACGCTCATGCGCCTTAACTGCGAGACCCCGCTGCGTCTGGTGCATCACTTCGCAGGCCTCATGAAAGCGCGCGGCCAGGGTGGCAATATCCTGCTGCTAGGCTCGGGCGCAGGCCGCGGGGGTGGCGCAGGCATTGCTGCCTATTCAGCTGCTAAAGCTTACTTGCACACACTCAGTGAGGCGCTTTGGTACGAACTCAAACCCAGTGGTATCCAGGTGCTGTGCCTGATTCTCGGTCTCACCGATACACCAGCGATGGCACGCGCGGGCATGCGCGCAACCAGCGGATTTAGCGCGGATGATCCGGATCATGTCGCTGAAGTAGGTCTTAGCCAGATCGCCCATGGCCCCGTGTTCGTGATGCCTGGCATCCGTCCATTCTTAGACTCCCTCCAGTCTTTGCCGCGCGCTCAGGTCGTTGAGATCATGAGTGGCGCGACATCGTCGTTAAAGAAAGACTGAGCCACACCAATCGGTCTGAGCGCTCTGCCAGCAGCGGGCAAGCGCCCCGTCTTTGGCGGGTCGAGACAGGTTTCCGGTGGTGGAGATGGTCGGTGGCGCCCCGAACAGGAGTCGAACCTGTGACCTCGCCCTTAGGAGGGGCGCGCTCTATCCA
>CAIYVA010000072.1 GCA_903929455.1 uncultured Pseudomonadota bacterium
AGACTCTAGATGCCCTCAGGACTCAAACAGGGGGGACGTCGAGCCAACCACTTTTGGCCTATAATTTTAAACTCTGATGGCTTAATCGTTGGCGGCCAACGCCCCATAGGACGCATCATGTATCACCGACCGCCTTCCCGCGCAGCCCGTTCGTGCGTGGCGCTGACGCCTTTAGCGGCGATTACGTCAGCCGTTTTAAGCGCGAGCCTCTCCGCCCACGCGCAGCAAAACCCCGTTAATAGTGGCATTCTGGAAGAGGTCATCGTCACCTCTCAAAAGAGAGAGGAGAATCTACAAACCGTTCCGATCAGCATCCAAGCCCTTGATTCTAAGAAACTGCTGGACCTGCAGGTAGCGAACCTCGATGACTATGTGCGCTATCTCCCTAGCCTATCGGTTGAGTCCTATGGGCCAGGCCAATCCAACATCTATGTGCGTGGCGTGACCAATGGGGGCGATGGTCTGCACACCGGATCTCAACCCTTAGTGGGTGTGTATCTAGATGAAATGCCAGTCACTACGATCGGCAACAACCTAGACCTTCACGTATACGACATCGCGCGCGTCGAAGCCCTTGCCGGACCGCAAGGCACCTTGTTCGGCGCAAGCTCCATGGCTGGCACCATGCGGCTAATCACCAACAAACCGGATCCCACTCACTTTGAGGCCGGCTACGATCTCACCGGCGAGACCTATACGAAAGGCGCTGCGGGTGGCAAGGTGGAAGGATTCGCCAACATTCCCCTCACAGATTATGCCGCCATCCGCTTGGTCGGCTGGGACGAACATGAGGGCGGTTATATCAACATTGTCCAGAATAGCGCCCAGTATTACCCCACCTCGGGGGCCATCCGTAACGACGCGCCATTCGTACAAAAAAATTCTAACTACGTCGACACCTCCGGTGGGCGCATCGCACTCAAAGTTAATCTCAATGAGCAGTGGACAGTCACGCCCACTGTCATGACCCAAAGTCAAAGCGCGCATGGGCAAAATGCATACACACCCAATGCGGTGACCGTCACGCCCGTTTATGGCGGCCCTGCCGGGAGTGATCCGATGACTCTTGGTGGATCTGGCGATCTGAATATTTCACGTTTCGCTCTCGATCTTAATCGCGATAATTGGTGGATGAGCACCTTAGTGGTCGAAGGAAAAATCGCTGATTTTGATCTCACCTACGCCGCGGGCTATATCCATCGGAACGTGCATAACTACGACGACTACTCAGACTACTCACTGTTCTATGACGCCAAGTATGTCGGTTATACCAGCTCACCGTGGGGCGCTATTTTCACCAACCAAAACGGTGCGGTGATTAACCCGGCGCAAATATTCACAGCGACCGAGCTTTTCGTAAAGCAATCACAAGAACTACGCTTGGCAACCCCTAGGGACTGGGCTATACATGGCGTCGTGGGCGCTTTCGCCCAACGCCAATACAATGACTCGGACGAAAAGTTTTTACTTGCCAACCTCAGTCCTACGTTCTCAATTAGCGGCAGCCCTGGCATTAACTATCGTGATCATTCGTTTCGAACCGATCGTGACACCGCTCTGTTTACCGATTTGAGCTACGACATCACCCCTCACTTGGCACTGACTGGCGGAATCCGATTCTTCCATTACGATAATACGGTCAACGGATTTTCCGGTTTTAGTGAAACCGCTTATATACAAACGGGCCGACCCGGCGAGAATCAGTGCTTCACTCCCATCGTTACTAATAACCCATCTCTGCCCTGCGAGAACGTCAGCAGTCGAGCCACCAAAAGCAGCAACACACATCGCCTGAATCTCACCTATAAGATTGATGATGACAAGATGATCTATGGCAGTTGGTCAACCGGTTTCAGGCCAGGTGGCGTCAATCGCTTACCCACCGTTCCCTCTTACAATCCAGACTACCTCACTAACTTTGAGGCAGGCACCAAGACGACATGGCTTGATCATCGATTAAGAATCAATGCCGCACTCTTTTATGAAGAATGGAAGAACGCACAGTTTGGTATTGCCGGCCCCTACGCCATCACCGAAATTATCAATGCTGGTAGAGCCGCGGTTAAGGGTGCGGAAGCGGAAGTACAATATGTACCCTTCGATGGACTCACGCTATCCAGCTCCATTACCTACCTAAATGCGAAATTGCTGAGCAATGCCTGCCAGTTCGCTAGCCCCTCTGGCACCTGCCAAGAGCCCTACGATGACCCTCAATATGGCCTTGAGAGCAATGCCATACTCGCGCCATCGGGGTCACGGTTGCCAGTGTCATCAAAAATTAAGGGTAATTCCATCGCTCGCTATGAATGGAATGTCGGTGACTACCGAGCGCACGCGCAAATCGCTCTCGCGTATCAAAGCAGTGCACTGTCTTCACTACACAGCAGTGACGAGGCGATCGTCGGTGGTCTGCCTGGCTATGGCACGACTGACCTAGCGGCCGGCGTCGAGCGCAACCGCTGGCACATGGAACTGTACATTAAAAACGCTACTGACAATCGGGCGTCCGCACTGCGCTACACGACGTGCGTGCCCTCCGTGTGCAATCTAGTCAACGTGATTCCCATCAAGCCGCGTTTAGTGGGCCTGAACTTTGGGCAGAAATTCTAAAGTCAGACACGGATGACATAAGCGCGTCATCCGTCCTGCCAGCGAGCACAAAGAGACGCTCGGTTAGAGATCGCGGACGACACGAAAGCCGAGGTCTGCCTGACGCATCGACTGGTTTTCATAGCCGCGTGCAGCTGAACGACTGTCCATCGGACGCGTGGCCCACGACCCACCGCGAACCCCTCTAAGTGTACAGCCGCCCCACTCCCAAGGGCGCGCATCGGCAGGCCTACCCACATAACTCGCCGTATAACAATCTTGAATCCACTCGCGTGCATTTCCAATCATGTCATATAAATCAAATGCATTCGGCTTGTAGCTGCCCACTGGCGATTGACGAGTATGACGATCACTACAGCGAGCACTGGGATAACCAAAGCGAAGATCATGAACGGCAGACGCATCGTAGACATTGGCATAGTCACACGCGACCGACAGGATGCTTTCCTCGTCCGAGTCCCGATCACCGAAGTAGCGAGCGGTCGCCGTGCCGCCACGCGCGGCATACTCCCACTCGCTCTCTGACGGCAAGCGATATCGGTGACCGGTATGCACGGATAACCAACTGACGTACGCTTCGGCATCATCCCAACTCACACACACCACAGGCTCATTTTCCGCTGGAGCCGCCTCTCCTGCTGGATTGGTCCAATTGCGATCAGCCAAGCGAGTCCATCCACTACCGGCACTGACACGACAATCGCCATGGGGGAGACGCTGGGTAGCGTCTGCGAAAGCACGAAACTGTCCGACAGTCACCTCGTATCGACCCATAGCAAAAGGCCGCGATATGCTGACTGCCAATCCCGGCACTTCGCCACGATCTTTATTGACCTCATGCTCATCAGGCGGAGAGCCCAGCAAAAAAACCCCAGCGGGCACCACCATCATGGCGGGACACTCTGGACAATCGCGAAGGAGGCCAGGCTCTGCAGGCGGCGCTACTTTGGCGGTCACAGGAGGCTGCGCCCAGACAGCGGCAGGCCACACTAATAGCGCAATCAATAGCCATCGTTTCATATCAGCGACCCTCCTGAGTGCTGTCGATATCCACAGCAACCCGGAATCCTAAGAAGTCCGCGCGCATGTCGCTCTCAGCATGATCTCTGAATGCACTGCGTGCTCGCTCCGCGGGCGATACCCAACTGGCCCCACGAACCACCCGCTGACCGCACCCTCCGGTCCACACCCAGGCACGACTGTCACTCGGACGACCTACATAGCTGGCGGTATAACAATCCTCTACCCACTCAGTCACATTGCCGATCATGTCGTACAGCCCAAAGGCATTAGGCGCGAGCGCAGCAACCGGCGCTACATCAGCGTAAGCATCGCGACACTGCACCGCCTGCCAACCCATGTCGTAGACCTCATGGGCAGACTGGTCGTAAAGATTGGCGAATTCACATGCATCGGTCGCAGAATCACCCCACGGATATACACTGGCACTACCCGCACGGGCCGCATATTCCCATTCCGCTTCCGACGGTAATCGATACGGTTTGCCCGTACGATCAGTGAGCCACGCGACATACGCCTTGGCATCTGTCCAACTGACGCACACCGCTGGGTGGTCATCTTGGGCTGACTGCGGACGCCCTGGGTTACTGGGCCCTCGGTCTCGATCAGAATTAAAGCGCCCTAATTTCTCGCTCCATGTAATACATGGACCAGTGCCGTCATAACCGCTATCAGCAACAAACAAAAGATACTCGCGTCGCGTCACGTCGGTACGGCCGAGCGCAAAGCGCTTGTCTACTTTAACGACTAGGGACTGAGACGCCGCATGACCAACGCTGGCTTGCGCATCGGAACTGCTTGGGCCCATCACAAAACTACCCGATGGCATGCGCACCATGTCAGGACAGTCTGCACAATCGCGCCAGCTAGTGATCGGTTCCGCGGACGCCACAGATAGACCAAGCAAGCAACTGAGCATTAGACCCAATACGCACTGTAGACTCATTGTCTGTCTCCCCTCAGCCACCGATGCGAATCGGAATAAAGATCGTTGCGCCCTCGCGACTAATCAATAGCGCAACGGACCCCTTTGCTTTAGCAACCGCGGCGGTCAGCGCCTCAACGGATTTTACCGTCTCGCCGTTAACACCCAGCACTACATCACCCACTCGCACACCTGCTTCTAGCGCAGGACCACGCACGTCCTGCACTACCAGTCCACTTGCCAGCCCAGCACTGCGCTGTTCAGCAGGCGTTAACAGACGCAGGCTTAACCCCAACTTACTGTCATGCTGATCCTCATCTGTCGCCTGACTCGACACATGACCCTCTTTCAACTCCACAATCGCGACCGTGACTTTCTGCAAAGCGCGGTCACGCCACAATTCAACGACCACATGCTCGCCTGGCTTTATGCGGGATACATAGGCCGATAACTGGCCAGACCGCTCGATCGGGCGTCCATCGACCGATAGAATAATGTCGCCCGAACGTAGCCCCGATTTAGCGGCCGGGCTGCCGACTTCAACCTGGCTAACAATCGCTCCGCGCGGCCGATCTAATCCAAAAGAGTCTGCAAGTTGCTGGCCAACATCTTGCACTAACACGCCCATTTTCCCGCGTGCCACGCGGCCATTTTTTACGAGCTGATCTTTCACATCGATGGCGATGTCGATTGGAATCGCAAAGGAGATTCCCATGAAGCCACCGGTGCGGCTATATATTTGCGAGTTGATACCGACCACTTCGCCGGCCATGTTAAACAGCGGTCCACCAGAATTACCTGGGTTGACGGCCGCATCAGTCTGTATAAATGGCGTATATTGACCATTCATAGAGCGTGCAGTCGCACTCACGATGCCCGCAGTGACACTGTTGTCAAAACCAAACGGTGAACCGATCGCAACGACCCATTCACCAGGACGCAACTGTGATGGATTGCCAATTCGCACGATGGGAAGATTTTTACCATCTATTTTTATCACCGCCACATCGGTGCGCCGATCAATGCCAATGACCTTAGCCGTGAATTCGCGACGGTCAGTTAGACGAACACTGACCACGCTCGCATCATTCACCACATGCGCATTGGTTAAAATGTACCCGTCGGGTGCGACGATAAATCCAGAGCCCTCACCGCGGGCGGGTGGCTGGTTGTCACGATTCAGCGGAGCACCAAAGCGTCGCAGGAAATCATGCAGGGGGTCATCGGCGCTCAACTCATCTGCCGTCTCAGGGTGATTTTTTTCTATCACACTGATATTGACAACCGCTGGACCATATTGAGCCACCAGTTCCGTAAAGTCGGGTAACCCACGCGCCTGGGCAGCCAAACTACCGGGACTCGCAGCCATTGACGTCGTAGCGGGTGGTGTCGCCACAGGACCCCGCCCATGCGGTAGACGCCCACAGCCGCCTAATACTAAGAAGCTCACTAACCACAGCAACACCGTGTGCCGAATCCAACGGAATCGAATCATCGCCACATTCTCCTACCCACTTCTCTACTCTCTCAGACAAACGAGACACGCATTGGTTTCTTGGGTGTCACTGCGCACTCAACTGCCCCCGACAAGCAGATGGCGGCCGCCGCCCCTTGGTCTTACACTCCACACCTTATGATACAACTAGAGCGCCACTCAATTGCTTTGATTCTGTGCCTCTGGGCACAGACCGTGGGGGCGGCTGAGCTGCCAGATCCCACCCCACCCATGCCAGCAGAAATCGATCAGGCGCTGCGTCGGTACAACATTCCGGCTCAGAGTGTCAGCATTGTGATTAGAGATGCGGTCACGGGTGAGGCTGTTTTAGAGCTCAACCCCCAGGCCGCCAGAAGCCCGGCATCCACCCTCAAAGTGCTCACCACTTTCGCCGCTCTCGACACGCTCGGGCCTAACTACCATTGGCACACGCGCGCCTATCGAACCGGTCCGATCGTACAAGGTCACCTGCAAGGTGACCTCATCATTCAAGGGGGTGGAGACCCTTTCATGAGCGCCGAGCGGTGGTGGAGCTTCGCACGCGCTTTGCACAACGAGGGCATCTTGCATGTCGACGGCGATGTGGTGATCGACCGCTCTGTGTATGCGACCCAGAAGGCGCGACCTGATGCATTCGATGGTCAGGGATCGCGATCCTACAATGTACTACCGGATGCGCTACTCGTTAACTTCCAGGCACTGGAATTGCATCTGTTACCAGAGGCCTCTGACGTTCGCGTTGTGACGGACCCGGAGCCGACGACCCTAACACTCGACAATGGACTGCGCGTCATCGCAGGGCCTTGCCGACCGTCGACGCACCCCGTCTCAATCGAAGAGGACACTGAAGGTTCCCAGCATTTGATACTGCGCGGTGCCATCGCTCGTCACTGCGACGCCACTACACTCAGACGCACAGCGCTGGATGCACCCAACTATGCCTATGGCACGCTGATGGAGCACTTACAGCGTTGGGGCGGCGGGATTACTGGCCATCTTAAACTGGGTACTACGCCAAACACGGCAATCTTAATCCAGGACTTTGATTCACTATCACTCGGTGAGGTGCTCCCGCTCGTCAATAAGTACAGCAGCAATGTCATGGCACGCATGTTACTTTTGACGCAAGGATTGGTACGGCACGGCAGTCCAGTCACTGAAGCCAGCAGCGAACAGGCGCTACAGGAATGGCTATTGGCACATAACCTGAGCAGCCCCGAACTGGTGATTGATAACGGCTCCGGCTTATCCCGACTGGCGCGCATCTCAGCCGATAGCCTGGCACGGGTGCTACAAGTCGCACACCAAAGCCGTTACTACCCGGAATTTGCTGCATCACTGCCGCTCGCAGGGCAAGAGGGCACGCTTAAGCACCGCTTCACAGACCTTAGGGATCAAGCGCGCATTCGCCTAAAAACCGGCCACTTAGACGATGTCGCCGGTGTCGCCGGCTGGGTTACGAACGCCGCCGATCGACCTCTGACGGTGGTCATTTTGGTCAATCACCCGAATGCCCACCACAGCAATGGTGACGCAGTGATTGACACGGTGGTTCGCTGGGCTTTAACTCACTAAACGTGACCAAGGGCATTACTCGACCAATTCCTTATTTTAGTCACGCGCACGACTGACTAGACGACAGGATAGAACCACTTTCAACGGCAGGACATTCGGTATGACAACAACGCATAAAAATCAACATACCAAACACATGATGACGCCAGAAGAACGCAAAGTGATCGTCGCTTCGTCACTGGGCACCATCGTTGAGTGGTATGACTTTTATATTTATGGCACTTTAGCAACCATACTCGCCAAACAGTTCTTCTCAGGTGTGCCGCCAACTGCAGCCTTCATCTTTACATTGCTGACCTTCGCTGCTGGCTTTGCAGTGCGTCCGTTTGGCGCCCTCGTGTTTGGCCGTGCGGGCGATCTATTCGGTCGACGCTACACTTTTATCGTGACGATCACTTGCATGGGCATGGGCACTTTTCTTATCGGCTTATTACCCTCTTTCGCATCGATAGGACTGGCTGCGCCGATCATATTGATCTTACTGCGGCTCGTGCAGGGTTTGGCTCTCGGCGGCGAATATGGGGGCGCTGTGATCTATGTCGCTGAGCATTCTCCTGCGGGCAAGCGCGGCCTGTACACGTCGTGGATACAGACCACGGCCACCTTAGGTCTCTTCATGGCGTTACTTCTCGTACTGGGTGTGCGCAGCTATCTTGGCGAAGAGGCTTTTTCGGCATGGGGCTGGCGCATCCCCTTTTTGGTCTCATCACTTCTGCTGGCGGTGTCACTTTGGATCCGTCTGCAACTCAACGAGTCACCTGTTTTTCTGAAAATGAAAGCAGCTGGCAAAACCTCCAAAGCACCGCTTCGTGAGGCGTTTGGCACGTGGAAACATGCTCGCATTGCCATACTTGCACTGCTGGGCGCGACCGCGGGGGAGGCTGTCGTTTGGTACGGAGGTCAGTTCTATGCGCTTTTTTTCCTAACAACAACGCTCAGCGTCAAAGCGGCAACCGCGCAGATCATGATGGTGATCGCGCTGGCGATTGCAACACCCTTTTTCATTTTGTTCGGTTGGTTGTCCGATAAGATTGGTCGAAAACCCATAGTGCTCGCAGGCTTCGTGCTGGCTGCGATCACCTACTTCCCAATTTTTCAGGGACTCACCCACTACGCCAACCCCGATCTAGAAAAAGCGCTCGCGCAATCACCGGTGATAGTGACAGCGGATGCAAGTGAATGCTCTTTTCAATTCAACCCCACCGGCACAGCAAAATTTGTTAGTTCGTGCGATACGATCAAATCGGCACTCACGAAACTATCAGTCAATTACCAGAACGTCAGCGCGCCCGCCGGCACCATCGCCTCAGTTAAGATTGGTGAGGACGTACTCGCCGCTGATGCGAAGGACTTTTCTTCAGAATTAAAGGCAGCGATCGTTAGGCATGGCTACCCATCAAGCGCAGCGCCAGAGAAGATCAACAAGATGATGACGATTGCCTTACTCACGTTGTTAGTCATTTATGTGACCCTTGTGTACGCACCGCTCGCTGCGTGGTTAGTGGAAATGTTCCCAACACGCATTCGCTACAGCGGCCTGTCTCTTCCGTATCACATCGGCAATGGATGGTTTGGCGGCTTTCTGCCGGCAACGGTGTTTGCAATTGCTGCCTACACAGGAAATATCTACTCGGGCCTGTGGTATCCAGTCGCCGTTGCCGTCGGTAGCCTTGTCATAGGCTTGCTGTTCCTGCCTGACACTCGACATATTGACATCACGGCGGAGTGACCGGGGCCAGATAGGCGCGCTGCGACAGAGGTCTATCCTTACGGATTCGGTGCCCTTGATGGGATTAGCCGGCGTGTGTCTGTACGGGACACCATTTTCTGCCAATTAGTGACCTGCTATAGTGCCGGCTTAAGCAAGTCGGCCAGTGGCGCAACCTTCCAGCCAAGCCGAGAAGACAGTTGTTTGGTCGGTCACCGCAGCGGAGCATGTGCCATTATGAGTCTTGTATACGATATACCGAAGTCGTTGGCCCACTCAGCGCGAGTGACTGCGGAGAGCTATAAAACCGACTATGCACGCAGCATTAGTGACCCAGACAGCTACTGGGGTGACATTGGTCAACGTCTTGACTGGATAAGACCATTCACACGCGTCAAAGATACCTCTTTCAACGAGAATGATTTCCGAATCCGCTGGTATGAAGATGGCACACTCAATGTGTCGGCCAATTGCTTGGATCGCCACTTAGCGACCCGCGCTGACCAAATTGCCATCTTATGGGAAGGTGATGACGCATCGGAGATTCGGCGAATCACCTATGCAGAATTGCACCGAGACGTGTGTCGCTTTGCGAATGCTCTAAAATCTGTCGGTGCTAAACGTGGTGACCGTATCACGTTATATATGCCGATGATCCCGGAGGCGGCCATCGCTATGTTGGCATGTGCGCGTATTGGCGCAATCCACTCCATTGTGTTTGGCGGATTCTCGCCACAGTCGTTAGCCAATCGGATCGTCGATTGCGGCTCAAAAATCGTTGTGACAGCAGATGAGGGTAATCGCGGCGGCCGCAAGGTACCCCTTAAAGCAAACGTCGACGCGGCACTGAGCGATCCCACGGTCACCACGGTTGAGACTGTGATCGTGGTTAAGCGCACCGGAGCAGAGGTTGCGTGGCAAGCGGGACGCGATGTGCACTACGACACGCTGCGGGCCGAGGCCAGCGCTGACTGTCCAGCCGAGGAAATGAACGCGGAGGATCCACTATTCATCTTGTATACCTCAGGATCAACAGGCAAACCCAAAGGCGTCCTACACACTACCGCCGGCTATTTGGTACACGCCAGCCATAGCTTCGAGACCGTCTTTGATCATAGGTCGCAGGACATCTTCTGGTGCACAGCGGATGTAGGCTGGGTCACTGGACATAGTTATGTGGTGTACGGACCGCTTGCCGCCGGCGCGACCACGTTCATGTTTGAGGGGGTACCCAATTACCCCAACCCAGGCCGATGCTGGGATATCGTGGATCGACACGGCATCACGGTTTTCCATACAGCACCCACCGCCATTCGAGCCTTGATGGCTGAAGGAGATCAGTGGGTAACGCGCTACTCACGCGCCTCACTTCGTCTATTAGGAAGTGTCGGTGAACCCATCAACCCAGAGGCATGGGAGTGGTATCACGGCGTCGTCGGAGATCGCCGCTGCCCGATCGTCGATACGTGGTGGCAAACAGAAACGGGCGGTATTTTGCTCACCCCATTTCCAGGAGCTACGCCCTTGAAGCCTGGTGCAGCATCCATGCCGTTTTTCGGCACACGTCTAGCCATTGTTGACGGCGCAGGTCAAGAACTGAGTGGCGCCTGTGAGGGCAGTTTAGTCGTGCTTGATTCGTGGCCAGGACAAATGCGCACCGTGTATGGCGATCAACAACGCTTCATCGATACCTATTTTAAAACGTTCCCCGGCACTTACTTCACAGGTGATGGCGCTCGACGCGATGAGGATGGTTATTACTGGATTACTGGTCGCGTGGATGACGTACTCAATATTTCTGGTCACCGCATGGGTACGGCTGAAGTGGAAAGCGCTTTAGTCTCTCATCCATCGGTTGCAGAGGCGGCGGTCGTGGGTTATGCACATGCTGTTAAGGGTCAAGGCATCTACGCTTTTGTGACTTTAAAATTGGGCATCGAGCCCACACCAGCACTGGTAGATGAACTTAAAAAAACGGTGCGTGCGGAGATTGGCGCGATCGCCACTCCAGACATCATTCAGTGGGCGCCTGGGCTACCCAAAACCCGCAGCGGAAAAATCATGCGGCGGATTCTTAGAAAGATTGCTGCCAATGAAGGCGATAGCTTAGGCGATACCTCCACGCTCGCAGACCCATCCGTTGTGCAGCAACTGCTCGCAGGGCACGCTGCACTCGGTTAATTTCGCAAACCTTAACTAACAATCGACCAGAGGATCTATCATGCAAGTCGCACGCGACACCGTCGTGTTAATTCATTACACCCTTAAAGATGACGCAGGCGAGGTCCTCGACAGCTCACAAGGTAACGAGCCCTTAGCCTACCTTCATGGTGGCGGAAATATTGTGCAGGGCCTTGAAGAAGCGCTAGAAGGACGTGCAGTCGGCGATCATATCGCCGTGAGCATTCCGCCCGAGAAAGGTTATGGCGTGCATGACCAGAGCATGATTCAGCAAGTACCTAAGCGCGCTTTCCAAAGTGGAACGATTACCGTTGGCATGCGCTTCACCGCACAGACGGAAGATGGGCCGCGCCAAGTGGTGGTCACTCGAGTGACTGGCGATATGGTGACTGTGGATGGCAACCACCCGCTCGCCGGGCAGACACTCCACTTTGAAGTCGACGTTACTGAAGTGCGTGCGGCCAGCGCCGAAGAACTTGCCCATGGCCATGTGCATGGAGCTGGCGGCCACCACCACTAAGGCCTCGTAAAGCAGCCTAAGCACCCGATTGGCGCTTAGGCTGCCCTCCGCTGACCGCGCCGATCGGCGGCGCGTGACCTTTCAGCTTAGCCTAAGTTCACTGGCTTAAAGTCGAGCCCTAAATCACGCGCGACTGCCTCGTGCGTGATAGCGCCCGCGTGCACATTCAGACCACGTGCAAAGCCCACATCTCGGGCCAAAGCCTTTTCCCATCCCAAATCGGCTAACGCGCGCACATACGGTAACGTGGCATTGGTTAATGCGAAGGTCGAGGTCCGCGGTACCGCACCGGGCATATTGGTCACGCAGTAATGAATAATGCCATCAGTCACATAGGTGTGGTCAGTGTGGCTAGTGGGCTTGCTGGTCTCAAAGCAACCGCCTTGATCAATGGCAATATCAACCATGACCGAGCCTGGCTTCATTTTCTTAACCATAGCCGCGGTAACTAATTTAGGCGCCGCGGCCCCCACCACCAGAACGGCCCCAATCACCAAGTCAGCATCTAAGCAGAGCTCTTCGATCGCGCCGACGGTTGAAAAAACCGTTTTAACTCGGCCGCCAAACTGCACGTCTAATTCACGCAGGCGCGATACTGAACGATCAACCACGGTGACATCTGCTTGCATGCCAACCGCCATTTCAGCAGCGTGGGTACCCGATACACCACCACCTAAAATAACGACTTTACCGGGCGCAACGCCTGGCACACCACCCAAGAGCACACCCGAACCGCCGTGCGCTTTTTGTAGCGCCGTGGCGCCCACCTGTACCGACATGCGCCCCGCGACTTCGCTCATCGGCGTCAGTAAGGGCAGACTGCCATTCGAGGCAGTCACCGTTTCATAGGCGATAGCGGTCACGCCAGACGCCATCAGCGCCTTGGCTTGCGCCTTATCTGCTGCCAAGTGCAAATAGGTGAACAGTACTTGGCCAGCGCGCAGCATTTTGCATTCTGCCAACTGCGGCTCTTTGACCTTCACGACGAGCTCAGCGCCGTCAAAGACCTCTTTCGCGGTCTTTGCAATGGTGGCGCCAGCCACTTCATAGGCATGATCCTCCACACCGATACCGGCGCCCGCCTTCGTCTCCACCATCACTTGATGGCCAGCAGCGACCAGATCGCGCACACCCGCTGGGGTTAAACCAACGCGGTACTCGTGAACTTTGATTTCTTTTGGAACGCCAATACGCATCTTTGATTCTCCTCAGGGGTAGATACCTCACTCTACCGAGCGATCCGTCGCAGACTATTTCAAATAGTGGCGATATTTTGTGTTTTAACGCAATTTTTAGTTACAATAATTAAAAATAACGCAAGGATCTGCCAATGTTGTGGGACCGCTATGATCGAGCACTGGTGGCTATCCTGCAAAGTCAGGGTCGCATCACTAACAGTGAACTGGCGAGCCGCGTCAGCCTATCTGAGTCCGCGTGCTTAAGACGGGTGCGCGCACTTGAGACCTCAGGACTGATTGAAGGCTACGCAGCGATCCTCAATGAGCAAGTCGCAGGCCTTGGCGTCAATGTGTTCGTCAGCATCACATTAGAAGGTCAAGAGCGCGCAGAGTTAGCCGCCTTCGAACAGGCGGTACGCCATGTCCCTGAGGTCATGGAGTGTTATTTGATGTCTGGCGAATATGACTACTTGCTGCGTGTCGTGGTCGCGGACACGGCCGACTTTGAACGGGTGCACAGCCGACACCTCACTAGCCTGCCACACGTCTCACGGGTGCACTCCAGCTTCGCTCTTCGTACCGTACAGAAATCACGCGCACTACCCATCCGATAAAATTCTTGGACCACGCAGTGCAATTGCGCTCGTTAACCGTTATTCTATCGCCAGCTGGGGTGGCCTATTAAGGCCTGAGACGCGAAAGTCGCGAACCCGTTGAACCTGATCCGGTTAGTACCGGCGGAGGGAGCGCGATGAACTTACTGCAATCCTGTGGAGGAGTCTTCACTCCACAACCCCTTACCCAACAACATAAATCCCGATGCGCAAAGCCGTGGACTTGCTCATCGGTGGCTATCGTACTGTTGGCGCTGACCTTGAATGCACACGCCAGCAACAACGAACTCGCTGACGTCATTGTCACCGCTACCCTGCGACCAGTCACCACGCTCGAACTAGCGGGCAGTGTTACTGCCTTAGATGCCGATACGCTCGAACAGGCGGGTCAACAGCATTTACAAGATGTCCTAGCCCTCGTCCCAAACTTAAACTGGGCAGG
>CAIYVA010000073.1 GCA_903929455.1 uncultured Pseudomonadota bacterium
AAGACGGCCGCGCTGCTTGGCAAGACTGACGACGCGCGTCTCTACGCGGCGCTGCTCGAAAGAATCAAGGTGGCGTTCAACCATGAGTTTGTCACCCCGGCCGGCCGCGTCGGAGAGGCGACTCAGACGGCGTACGTGCTGGCGCTGCAGTTTGATCTGCTCCCCGAGGATAAGAGGGCACAAGCCGCGCAGCGACTCGCAGACGATGTGAAGCGATTTGGCAACCACCTGACAACGGGCTTTCTTGGCACACCCTACCTGTGCCGGGTGCTAAGCGACCGTGGTCAGATCGACACGGCCTACGCGCTGTTGAATCAAACCACCTATCCCTCGTGGCTCTATCCCGTGAAGCAGGGCGCGACCACCATCTGGGAACGCTGGGACGGGATCAAGCCAGGTGGCACGTTCCAGGATCCTAGCATGAATTCCTACAATCACTATGCCTATGGGGCGATCGGCGATTGGCTCTACAGCGTCGTGGCGGGAATCGATCTCGATCCGGCGGAGCCCGGCTATAAGCATGTCTTTGTACGTCCGCAACCCGGCGGAGATCTCGCGTGGGTGAAGGCGAGTCTCGCGACACAATACGGCCAGGTGTCGGCTGCATGGAAGATTACCGGAAAACAGTTTGAATTGGTCGTGCAAGTGCCTCCGAACACGCGCGCAACAGTCCGTTTGCCGCACGCCAACAACGTGGCAACAGTGACCGAGAGCGGGAGACCGCTTGACGCAGCAGTCGGGATAACAGGTGTGGCGAAGGATGATAATGCGGTCAGCGTACACATCGGATCAGGTGAGTATCGTTTTGCCTATGCGCTGGGTGACGGGAGCACCCGCTCAGATCCTGCCTTGAAGACACAATAATGCATAAAAGCCCTCTGCGCCTCGTATGCATGCAAGCGACGTACACCCTGTCGTTTGGTAAACGTTGTCTGGGAGCCTCTTACTTTCCGTCAGAGTTTGCAGGGAAGCAGAGTCGTATTGGTTACCAATACAGCTCTAGCCGGTTTGTCACTTGGATCCGTATTGGTATGGCGCAATACTCGACTCACTGTTCCGCGGTTGAGCCGCAGGCAAGTTTTGCCTTAGGAAAATAGGCAAACATATCGGCGTGCTCAATATAGTTTCCGCAGGCAGCGGCCGTTTCGTCGTTTCTATATTAATAGGCTCCGGTCGCGAAATAATCTCTGGCGCTCTAAGCAAAAACAACAAAATGACGTATGCGATTGACAAATGCTATTACGACAGGAAACTCGATTAATGCCCATTGCTTCTACGACAAGTGCAGCCTCGTCCTCGAGGGAAGCATCGAATGAGTCCCGATTACCGCTGACCATGGCACAGAAAACGATGGCCACGCGGATGCTGCAGAGTGCGCGAGATATCCCGCAATTTTCAGTGAGCAGGGATTTGGATAGTGATCAACTGGCAACCTTGCGGGCTCGGACCAATGCTGCGATCGAGGTCGAAAAGACGCGGGTGAGTGTCACTGCCCTGATGATCTGGTTGACGGCGCGGGCACTTCTCAAGCATCCACGCTTAAACAGCCGATTCGATGAAGACGCTGTGATACTATATGGGAGCATTAACATGGCGGTGGCCATGGAAACTCCCTATGGTTTAGTGGTCCCGGTAATCCAGGCGGTCGAAAAGCTATCAGTCTCAGACATTGCGCAAGCATTGAAAGATTTGGCAGCGCGGGCCGCGGCAAAGCGGTTGTCGATCCGTGATTTTGCAGATGCCACTTTCACGATCAGCAACCTCGGGATGCTGGGGGTCACCAGTTTCAGGCCGATGGTCAACCCTCCCCAGGCTGCTATCATGGGAGTGAGCGGGCCACGTATTTCGGTAGTGATTGATGAGAAGGACAAGCTAGCCCCAGTGAAAACCATGGAAGTCACCATTACAGCAGACCATCGCATCTTGGACGGAGCAGAAGTAGCGCGCTTCTTACAAACCCTAGTTGA
>CAIYVA010000074.1 GCA_903929455.1 uncultured Pseudomonadota bacterium
CAGCGGGTGCTGAGGGCTCTTTCTGGGGCTGGCGCTCTGTGATGTACCGCTTTGTAGAGCAATTAACGCCGGCGGATACCGCCGCGATCACCGCTTTCGCTTATCTGGAGATGCTGGAAGCGGGCTACACCTCCGTGGCTGAGTTTCATTACCTGCATCACAAGCCAGGTGGTGCTGTATTTAAGCCCGCTCACAAAATGTCGGTGGCCGTTCGCGGTGCGGCCGAACGCGCCGGTATTCGCCAGCTGCTGTTGCCGACGCTGTATCAGTACGGCAATTTTGGTGGCAAGCCATTGGGCGATGCGCAGCGACGATTTTTCCATTCCACCGACGACTTCATTGCGTTATTTGATGCCCTTGTGTCGAGTGAGTCACCGTCGTTAAAAACCGGACTCGCGCTACACAGTTTGCGTGCCGTCTCCAATGAGTCACTGCGTGCTGTGGCGGCGGTGGCACGACGAGAGTCGCTCGTTCGGCCGGTGCATATTCACGTGGCGGAGCAAACGCGCGAAGTGCAGGACTGTTTGGTCGCCTACGGGCGTCGGCCGGTAGAGCATTTGTTGGAATCGGGTGAGATGGGGCGCCACTGGTGTCTCGTGCATGCGACGCATGTGACGGCCAGTGAGTTGGCCGGCATGGCGGCTCAAGGGGTGGTGCTTGGGCTATGCCCGACCACGGAGGCCAATTTAGGTGATGGTCGCTTCCCGCTTGACGAGTTCTTGGCGCAGGGGGGTCGCTTTGGCATTGGATCCGACAGTCATGTGTCGCTGGATCCGCGCGAAGAGTTGCGACTACAGGAATATACCTTGCGCTTGTGGCGTGAAAGTCGCGTGTTGACGGCGACCGCTGAGCAGCCGCATGTCGGGACGGCTCTGTGGCAGGGCGCTGTGGCCGGTGGGGCGCAGGCATTTGGCTTTCCTGCTGCAGGGCTCGCGGTCGGCGCGCCTGGGGATGCGCTGTTGCTCGATACCGATCGCGCTGAGTTCGCGGCTGTCACGCCACAGGCGTGGCTCGATGCGTGGTTGTTTGCGCCGCGCGCACAGGCCATCGATCGCGTCTGGGTCGGTGGTCGAGAGATGGTCACCCGAGGGCGTCACATCGCGCGAGCACGTATTGAGCGTGCGTATAAAACTGCGGTCAAGCGCCTGATTGCGGCGGCTTGAGTTTTCTAGGACTGAACACGTTTTACAATTGAGGTCATCATGACGATGGATTCGCGCAAAGACTCGACGCGGTTGATTAAAGCTAGAACCGGCACCACCTTAGAGGCCCGCTCGTGGCTCACGGAGGCTGCGTTACGCATGCTCTGTAACAATCTCGACCCAGGGGTTGCTGAGCGGCCGGAGGAGTTGGTCGTTTATGGTGGTATCGGGCGGGCGGCACGTAACTGGGCTTGCTTTGATCAGATCGTCGCTAGTCTTAAGGTGCTGGGCGATGATGAAACGCTGTTGGTGCAGTCTGGTAAGCCGGTCGGTGTGTTTAAGACACATGTCGATGCGCCTCGTGTGTTGATCGCCAACTCGAACCTCGTGCCGCATTGGGCGACCTGGGAGCATTTCAATGAGCTCGATCGCAAGGGCTTGATGATGTACGGGCAGATGACCGCAGGGTCATGGATCTACATTGGTAGCCAAGGCATCGTGCAGGGCACCTATGAGACCTTTGTTGAAATGGGCAGGCAGCATTTTGCCGGTGATCTGTCGGGTCGCTGGATTCTAACGGCGGGATTGGGTGGCATGGGCGCAGCTCAACCTTTAGCGGCCACGATGGCCGGCGCTTCCATGTTGGCGATTGAGTGCCAGAAGAGCCGCATTGAGATGCGATTGAGGACCGGCTATGTGGATGTGGAAGCCAAAGATCTAGACGATGCACTGCGTCTGGTCATGGACTCGGTGCGAGACAAGAAGCCGTTGTCGGTCGCCTTATGCGCGAATGCGGCAGAAGTGCTGCCTGAGCTTTTGCGGCGGGGTATTCGTCCGGATGCAGTGACCGATCAAACCTCAGCGCATGATCCCATCAACGGGTATCTGCCGATTGGCTGGAGTGTGCCGCAGTGGGAGGAGGCGCGAGCCGTTAATCCGGCCTCTGTTGCGTTGGCTGCCCGTCATTCGATGGCTCGCCATGTGGAGTCGCTGTTGGCCTTCCACGCGCTTGGCATACCGACGGTCGACTACGGCAATAACATTCGCCAAGTGGCTTTTGAGGAGGGTGTTAGAAATGCGTTCGACTTCCCAGGCTTTGTGCCTGCCTACATCCGCCCATTATTTTGTCGTGGTATCGGACCATTTAGGTGGGTAGCTCTGTCGGGTGATCCGGAAGATATTAAACGCACCGATGCGAAGGTAAAGGAGTTGATTCCCAACGATCCGCATCTGCACCGTTGGCTGGACATGGCGGCTAAGCGCATCAAGTTTCAGGGGTTGCCGGCGCGCATCTGTTGGGTGGGCTTAGGTGATCGACATCGCTTAGGCTTGGCATTTAACGAGATGGTTAAAAGCGGTGAATTAAAAGCGCCGATTGTCATTGGCCGTGATCACTTGGATTCTGGCTCCGTGGCGAGCCCTAATCGCGAGACCGAAAGCATGCTGGATGGGTCAGATGCAGTATCTGACTGGCCATTGTTGAATGCGCTATTAAATACAGCGAGTGGCGCCACGTGGGTGTCGCTGCATCACGGCGGTGGCGTCGGTATGGGCTTCTCGCAGCACTCGGGTGTGGTGATTGTGTGTGATGGCACGGAGGCTGCTGCCAAACGGGTCGGACGCGTCCTGTGGAACGATCCTGCCACCGGTGTCATGCGCCATGCAGATGCGGGGTATGAGAGTGCCATTGAATGCGCGCATGAGCGTGGTCTTAATATGCCGATGTTGAAATAACACCATGCAGTTGCATCAGGGTTCGCAGCCCTTGGTGATCAGTTTTCCGCATAGCGGGCGCGCATTGCCCGCTGATATCGCGGCGCGCATGACGGAGGCCGGTCGTGCCGTGACTGATACGGATTGGCACGTTGAGCAACTGTATGCCTTTGCTAAGGCGATGGGCGTTTCTTGGATTGAGCCTACGTATTCTCGTTATGTGGTTGATCTGAATCGACCGCCCGATGATGCTGCCCTCTACGCCGGGCAGGTATCCACAGGCCTTTGTCCCACGCACACCTTCGCGGGCGATGCGCTTTATGTGGGTGCGACGCCCGATGCGACTGAAGTGGCTTTGCGTCGTGCTCAGTACTGGCAGCCGTATCATGACGGGCTGCAAGACTTGCTGGCGAAAGCGCAGGCCCGTCATGGATTTGCGGTGCTGCTGGATGCGCATTCCATCCGATCGGTCGTGCCGCGACTATTTGATGGGCGCTTGCCTGATATCAATGTGGGCACCTATGGGGGTCTGTCCTGTGACCCTATGCTGGAGGCGCAGGTGATGGCTGTGCTTGCACAAAATCCATTGTTTACACACGTGCTCAATGGGCGATTTCAGGGTGGCTATATCACGCGTCACTACGGTAATCCGCACGCGCGTGTATATGCGCTACAGATTGAGCTGTCACAACTCGCGTATATGGATGAGGCGACCGTCGCGTTCGATGAGTACCGCGCCACACCCTTGATGGATCTGTTGAAACAAGTGGTGGCTGAGTTGCTGCAATTTTGCCCCGCTTAGGGGCTAAGACCGTGCTTGCTAAAGTGCAGCCTTGGGCAGGGACAGTCTGTCGTGTGACCGGGCGGTGGGTGGGGTCGGTCGGAGAACCACGTAATTGGCTGCTCTTATGGGCTATAAAACGCTAAAATAGGTGCCTAGACAGGCCCGTAAGCCCTGTCCATCTGGTGCCGCCAATGCCCCAGAGGTCATTGTTACGTCGAGTCTGAGGTATCGCATGACGCGTCCTTCCCGCTTACACGTTCCGCACGCGCCTGCCCGACCAGGGCAGCCACCGGATTTTAGCTATGTGCATCTATCTCCGGCGGGCGCTGTGGCGCGACCTGATATCGGTGCGCCAGCAAGCGAACTAGGCCCATTGAGTCTGGAGTTGATTCGAGTGCTCGATGACCAGCACGCGGCGGTCGGGCCTTGGAATCCTAATTTAGCCATTGATGAACTGCAGGTGGGCTTGCGTTGGATGGTGCTCACTCGTTTGTATGACGAGCGCATGTTCAAGACGCAGCGACAGGGACGCATTTCATTTTATGTGAAGTCCACAGGTGAAGAGGCTGTGTCGGTGGCTGCGGGCTTGGCACTGAAGCCAACGGATATGTTGTTTCCGTCATACCGACAACAGGGATTGCAGTTTGTACGCGGTATGAGTCTGGTCGATCTGATGTGTCAGTTGCTATCGAACACGCGTGATATGTGTAAGGGTCGACAGCTGCCGGTGCTGTATCACTCAAAGGCCCGACATTTGTTTACCATCTCTGGCAATTTGGGTACGCAGTGTCCGCAGGCGGTGGGCTGGGCGATGGCCTCAGCGATTAAGGGGCAGGACGATTTAGCGGCCACGTGGATTGGTGAGGGGTCCACTGCAGCCGCCGACTTTCATAATGCACTTTTGTTTGCGTCGGTCTATCACGCGCCGGCCATTTTGAATGTGGTGAACAATCAATGGGCGATTTCCACCTTCCAAGGTTTTGCAGCTGCTGAGCAGCGTTCCTTTGCATCCCGTGCACCTAGCTATGGCATTCCAGGCCTGCGGGTGGACGGCAATGATTATCTGGCGGTGTACGCGGCGACTCGATGGGCTGCGGAGCGTGCGCGGCGCGGGGATGGCGCGACTTTAATTGAATTGGTTACTTATCGATCATCGGCCCACTCGTCTAGTGATGATCCCTCGCGCTACCGACCCAAAGACGAGCCCGAGCATTGGCCGCTGGGCGATCCGATCGAGCGGCTCAAGCAGCATTTGATTGCGTTGGGCGCGTGGTCACAGACGCAGCATGCGGCACTAGAGGCGGAGCTTAATGAGCAGTTGTCTATCGCGTGGAAGGAGGCGGTGGGCTACGGCAGCTTAAGCGATGGACCAAAGCTGCACAGTGATCTGATGTTTGAGGATGTCTTTAAGGACATGCCTCAAAACCTGATTGATCAGCGCGCGCAGTTGCGCCTTGAGCAGGGTTAATCCATGGCACAAATGAATATGATCCAGGCGCTTAACTCGGCCATGGATGTGTGCATGGCCAAGGATCCGAGTGTGGTGCTGTTGGGTCAGGATATTGGCTATTTTGGTGGCGTTTTTCGTGTGACCGATGGATTGCAGCGCAAGTATGGCGAGCACCGCGTGCTTGATACGCCGATTTCAGAGAGCGGGATTGTGGCAGCAGCGATCGGCATGGCCGTGAATGGCTTGAAGCCGGTGGCAGAAATTCAATTCGCTGATTACATCTATCCGGGTTACGACCAAATTGTCAGTGAGCTCGCGCGATTGCGTTACCGGAGCGCTGGGGACTTTCCTGCCGCTGTGACCATTCGCACGCCATGTGGTGGTGGTATTCACGGTGGGCAAACGCACTCACAGAGCCCAGAGGCGCTGTTTGCCCATGTCTGTGGGATCAAAGTGGTGATGCCGTCAAATCCCTATGACGCCAAGGGTTTATTAATTGCTGCCATTGAAGCCGAAGATCCCGTGCTTTTTTTGGAACCCAAACGTCTTTATAACGGACCGTTTGACGGGGATCCAGGTAAGCCCGCTGTGCCTTGGAGTAGCCACGAAAAAGGTGAGGTCCCAGAGGGTCACTACACCGTGCCTTTAGGTCAAGCCTCGGTGGTGCGTTCGGGTGCTGCGGTCACCATCATTACGTACGGGACGATGGTGCATGTGGCTTTGGCGGCAGCTCGGCAGCTTGATTTAGATGCCGAGATCATTGATGTGCGCTCGATGGTGCCCTTGGATGTCGAGCTGCTGGTTGCTTCGGTCGAGAAGACGGGGCGCTGTTTGGTGGCGCATGAGGCGACGCGCTTTGGTGGCTTTGGTGCAGAGCTTGCTGCCACGATTCAGGAGCGTTGTTTTTGGCACTTGCAGGCGCCGATTGAGCGCGTGGGTGGTTGGGATACTCCCTATCCACACGCCTTTGAGTGGGAGTATTTCCCAGGCCCACAACGACTGAGCGCTGCGCTGACGCGGCTGATGGAGGCGGCATGAGTCGTTACGTTTTTAAACTACCCGACTTAGGTGAAGGGACTGTCGCATCTGAAATTGTGTCATGGCGGGTACAGGTTGGCGATGTGGTGGCTGAAGATGCACCGTTGGTCGAGTTGGCGACCGACAAGGCCGTGCTCGAAGTGCCCTCGCCGGTCAGTGGGCGCGTGCTGGCGCTGCATGGTGAACCGGGTGACTCTGTGGCGGTTGGCTCGGATCTGGTGATCTTTGAGACGGAAGAGACGCTCGGTGCAGTACCACCGCCCGCCACATCCTCAGCAGTGACGCCCACCGAGTTGCCCGTCGCCAGCGTAACCGCAGAGAGTCGAACGCGGGTGATGGCATCGCCGGCCACTCGGCGACTCGCGCGTCAAGCAGGCATTGATCTAGCACAAGTCACCGGTAGTGGTCCACGCGGCCGTATTGCGCGCGCCGATCTGCAGCGTTCAGCCGAAGGGCAATCGGTGAATGCTCCGCCACTGAGTGCGGGCGGACGTCGTGCGCGCACCGGTGTCGAGGAAGTCAAAATTATCGGCGTGCGTCGTGTGATTGCTGAGCGGACGTTGGCGGCGACTCGCAACATCCCACATTTTTCCTACGTGGAGGAAGTCGATGTCACGGCGCTTGAGGCTTTGCGGTTGGCTACGAACGCGAGCCTAGCGTCGGGTGTACCCGGTTATTCCTATCTGCCATTTGTGTTGGGAGCACTCGCCCTTGTGTTGGTCGATTTCCCGCAATGCAATGCGCACTATGATGAAGAGCGTAAGGTACTGATGCGACATCGCGGCGTACATGTGGGTATTGCCACGCAAACAGACGATGGCCTCAAAGTGCCGGTGGTTCGACATGTGGAGGCCTTGGGATTGGCATCGTTGGCGGATCAGATTCGTCTGCAGGCAGCCGCCGCACGCGATGGAACGGCGAAGCGTGCTGATCTGTCTGGCTCAACGATTACGGTCACCAGTCTCGGTAAGCTTGGTGGCGTGGCATCAACCCCGGTGCTCAACGCGCCAGAAGTCGCTATCATAGGTGTCAACAAGGCGGTCGATCGTCCCATGGTGGTAGATGGTCACGTCGTGATACGGCGCATGATGAATCTATCGTCCTCGTTTGATCATCGTTTCGTGGATGGGTTTGATGCGGCGGCGATGATTCAGGCGCTCAAAGAGCGTCTAGAACAGCCGGCCAGTATTTTTGAGGATTTGGATTCAACAAAGGACTCGGCGATATGAGCGCGACGGCTGCACAACATCCTCCATTTGGCAGCGTGTTCGCTGACGTCATGGCGATTGCTTGGTATCGAGACGGACAGTGGGGCCCTTCTTCGGTGGTGCCATTGGCGCCGATCCCCTTGCATCCGGCTGCGCATGTGTTGCACTACGCGAGCGAGTGTTTTGAAGGATTTAAGGCCTATCGCTGGGCAGATGATCGCATTCACTTATTCAGGATGGATCGCCATCTGGCGCGCTTTAGACAAAGTGCGGAGAGTCTTGTGCTGCCCGTGCCTGAGGCACGTTTCGTTGGTGACATGGTCACCGCGTTGATTGAGCGCTGTCATGCGGTGGTGCCTGAGGCGCCGGGTGCGTTATATCTACGGCCGGCACTGATCGGTACAACGGCCAATATCGGTGCCGCGGCGGCACCGAGTACCGAGGCGTGTTTAATGGTGCTTGCCAGCCCGGTGTGGGATTACTTTAGTGGCGGCGCTAAGCCACTGAAGATCTGGGTGGAGGAGCACGCGACCCGCTGTGCATCACATTTGGGTTGTACCAAAACGGGTGGTAATTATGCCGCTGCCTTAGGCCCGACGATGGCGGCGCGGCGTGCTCATCAAGTCGATCAAGTGTTGTTTTGTCCCGGCGGTGATGTGCAAGAGACCGGTGCGGCTAACTTTTTGCTCATTCGCGAAGGGCATATTCTGACGCGTCACTTAGATCGTTCATTTCTGCATGGTGTGACGCGTGATTCGCTGCTCACCATGGCGGGTGATTTGGGCTATCGCGTCGAGGAGCGTGCATTTAGCGTCGATGAGATGGTGCAGTGGGTTAAGACCGGCGAAGCTGCTTTGTCTGGTACGGCGGCCGTGCTCGCCGGCGTGGGTTCGTTGCAACGGGCGGGAGAGACGATCACTGTGGGCGATGGACAGGTGGGTGTGCACACGCAGCGTTTGCGCAGCGCCTTAGTGGAGATACAGCAAGGTCGGGCGCCTGATCGTCATGGGTGGCTCCAGACCGTCTGAAACTCGGGCGATTGCACGGTAATCGGAGTATCCTGTCACATCGTATTGCACGCCCGGCTCCGCCGGGCGTCTTCTTTTGTGAGG
>CAIYVA010000075.1 GCA_903929455.1 uncultured Pseudomonadota bacterium
CGCTTGTTATGGCGCGTCTTCTTACCCTTCGTCTGCCAGCCCCATGGTGACACCGGATGCGGGTTACCTTGGCCGGACTTACCCTCACCACCACCGTGTGGGTGATCAACTGGGTTCATCACAACGCCGCGCACGGTCGGACGAACGCCGCGCCAACGCTTGGCACCCGCTTTACCGTACTGACGTAGATTATGTTCGTTGTTACTGACTTCACCGATGGTGGCACGACAATCCACGTGCACCTTACGAATCTCGCCTGAGCGCAAGCGAATCAGCGCGTGCAAGCCTTCGCGTGCGGTGAATTGCGCGTAGGTACCGGCGGCACGAGCGAGCTGCCCACCCTTGCCTGGCTTCAACTCAATGTTGTGCACTGAGCTACCCACCGGGATATGCCTAAACTGCATGGCATTGCCTGACTTGATCGGCGCCTCAGAGCCTGAGGCCACTTCGTCACCGTCTTTCATGCCACTGGTGGCTAAGATGTAACGACGCTCGCCGTCCTTGTACAACACCAAAGCGATGTGCGCTGAGCGATTAGGATCGTACTCGACCCGCTCAACGACACCGACGATGCCGTCTTTGTCACGACGAAAATCAACGATGCGATATTTCTGCTTGTGCCCACCGCCCTTGTGGCGTGTGGTGATTCGACCCGAGCTATTACGCGCGCCGGTCGAGCTTTGTGAGACCAGCAACGGCGCGTGGCCCTTGCCCTTGTACAGATGCGAGCGGTCCGGTTTCACGACAAAGCGTGCTCCCGGAGACGTCGGCTTCATTTTAATCATTGCCATGGCGTTTGCCTTATACAGTCTAGGCCGTTAAGCCTTAGCCGCTCCGGTGAGGTCAATGGTCTGCCCAGCCTTGAGGCTGACGTACGCTTTCTTCCAGTCAGAGCGACGGCCATTCGAAGCGCCAAAACGCTTCGCTTTACCGGCCACATTGACCACTTGAACTGCGTTAACTTCAACCGCGAACATCAGCTGGATCGCTTTCTTAATTTCAGGCTTAGTCGCATCGCGACGCACCCGAAACACATATTGATTGGCCTTGTCGGTTGCCCGCGCAGCTTTCTCAGACACGTGTGGCGCAATCAATAAATTGATCAGCCGCTCGGTCGTCGCGACCGATAGTTTTGGTGTGTTGGCACTCATGCCAGGCGCTCCTCAAGCATTTTAATCGCGCCCACGGTGACCAGCACTTTGTGGTGACGGGCGATGCTGACGGGATCAAGCTGAGCCACTGTCAACACTTCTACTGATGGCAGGTTACGCGCAGCGAGGAACAACTTTTCCTCGAACGCCTCAACCACAATCAACACGTTCTCAAGCGCCAAGCCCTTGAGGTGATCCAACAACAACTTAGTCTTAGGGGCTTCGAGCTCAATGGAGGGCACAACCACCATGTGCTCGGTACGAGCCAACTCAGACAGTAACGAGCGCATCGCGCCACGATACATTTTGCGATTGACCTTCTGCGAGTAGTCGCGAGGACGCGCAGCAAAGGCGCGACCACCGCCGACCCAAATAGGGCTACGGATACTGCCCGCACGTGCGCTACCGGTGCCTTTCTGGCTATGCGGCTTGCGACCACCACCGCGCACTTCTGAGCGGCTCTTCTGACGCTTGGTACCAGCGCGGCCTGCAGCCATGTAGGCCACAACCACTTGGTGCACAAGCGCTTCATTGTATTCACGACCGAAGGTGGCATCCGCCACTTCGAGCTCTGAGGCGCCAGCGGCAGCATTCACTACTTTGAGTTTCATAGGTATGCCTCGGCCTTACTTCTTCGCAGGCTGCAGACGCACGCGACGCGCCTGGCCCTTGAATTTCACCGACGGACGGACGATGACCGTACCGCCATCCACACCCGGGACTGCGCCCCGAATAAGAACGAGGTTACGCTCTACATCGATCTCGACGACTTTCAGATTTTCGGTGGTCACCCGGTCAACGCCCATGTGAGCGGACATGCGCTTACCCTGGAACACGCGGCCTGGCGTTTGACGCTGGCCGATGGAACCGGGCACGCGGTGAGAGACGGAGTTACCGTGCGACGCCATGCCGCCGGCGAAGTGATGCAATTTCATCACGCCCGCATAGCCTTTACCCATGGTCGTGCCGGTGACATCCACCACCTGACCCGGGGCAAACATATCGACTTTGAGTTCGCCACCCGATACCAAGTCGGCACCGGCGTCACCGTCGAGCCTAAACTCGAGCAGTTTTTCACCAGCCGCTACATTGGCTTTGGCGTAATGCCCGATCACGGCCTTTGAAAGCCGCGACGCGCGTTGGTTACCGACTGCGACCTGAATCGCGCGATAACCGTCATTTTCGGTGGTCTTAACCTGCGTGATGCGATTGGGCAATGCCTCAATCACAGTCACTGGCACCGTTTCACCGGTGTCTGTAAAAACGCGGGTCATACCGCGTTTGCGGCCGACCAGCCCTAAGCCATGCTTCAGGCTCATTGGGTCTTTACCTCTTTACGTCCACCCACTGCAATTGGCGGGTGGCACTTGAAACCGTCAAACCACGACTCGCGCCGTGCTTCGACGACCATAAACCATTGATTCTTCAGCTC
>CAIYVA010000076.1 GCA_903929455.1 uncultured Pseudomonadota bacterium
GACAGAGGCCCTATGAAAACGTTTATGATTAAAGAATCTTCATCCTTATCGCTGTGTTATCGCACCTCTCGGACATGAACCTATGCAATTCAAAACCAGTTCACATTTCATGACTAAGGGACAGACAATGGGTGATCGAATAGGCTATTGGTCAACACGCGCCGCACAGGCGGCAGTGCAGATCACCCTATGCCTACCCTTGATGATGATCATCACCCCCGATGCCGTAGCCGCCGACAAACTACCGGCAGCCACCCTCGTGCAAGTCGAGTCTGCGTATCTTGACCTTCAAACCGGACCCGGTCGGGGTTATCCTGTGCTTCACTCGGTGCTCAAGGGAGAGAAAGTGCACGTGCTGTATCAGCGAGCAGGCTACGTTAAAGTGCGCACTGTAGAGGACATCGAGAGCAAGAGCGTAGAGGGCTGGGTTAAGGCGTCCGCCATGGCGGCAGCACAATCCGGCACACCCCCCACCGTCACCCATCGGTAATATCACAGATGAAGCTATCTACCCGCCTCTTTAGTTTAAGCCTGTTAGCTGCCTGCCTAGGACTCACCGCCTGTGCGGCTAAGCCACGTAAGGCAGAGATACCAGAACCTGCCGATAGTAGCCCGCCGCCGAGTGCGGTGGACCCGCAAGTTCTGCGCCGTGTCGTGAAGCGTTTTACGCCTGACAAGGGCAACATCGAAGTCGGCGGCTGGTTAGGGGCCACCTCCGTTGAGGATTTCTCAACCAACTCCTCCTATGGCTTAGCGGTAGGGCTATACCGATCGGAGGATTTTTTCTTGCGAGCGGATGTGGGCAAGACCACGTTAAGCAATAACCATTATGCCCAGGTGGCCGCCTACGGATTTGTGCCACTGACTGGTTCAGATGCGCGCGTGCTGCACTTTGATTCGCTGTCCTTAGGCTACAACTTCTTGCCAGGCGAAGTATTTTTTGGACGCAATGTCGCCTTGAACAGTGATTTCTACTTAATTGCTGGCGTAGGCTCGGTAAAATTCCTAGGCCAAACACACTTAGCTGAAAACTTTGGCGCCGGCTTTAAGGTATTTCCAACCGATCACTTAAACGTCAATTTTGAGGTAAATGATCGCATGTTCTCCTCTACCGCCTTAGGCTTTAGCAAGAACACCAACAACATTGAGCTGCGCATTGGCGTTAATTTTATTTTCTAGGGGCTCAAAAGCCTAGGCGACTAAAAGCTCACCCTGAAAAAAGCTTCCGGGCCAGCCACTGCGAATTGCAGCTGGCCTGTTGAGTTCAACTGATCGGCACCAGGGATTGCAACCTTAGTCTCGACTTGCGACGACACGCGGAAATTGGTGTAGCCAATACCAGCTGACATATTGTTTGCAAAACGATACTGCACATCCAAATGCAATTCCCGTGTCGCGCCAAACTGACTGGGTTTGTACACAAAGTAAACACGTTGGGTATTAAAGTATTTGCCACGCGCGATCACGGACCAGCGACTGTTATCACCCATCAGCCAAGTCCCTTCAAGACCTACCACGGGCATCACGCCGGTAGCACTCACCGCACTGCGGCTACTCAATGCATCCAATTGCATGGCGGAGAGCGCCTGCTCCACCTGGATACCCGCTAAAAAGCTCGCGGCATAGCGCTTGCCATGCAGAATATCCAATAAAAACGAGCCACTAAAGACGCGCCAATTCAGCTCGCCCTGCAGACGATCGCCGTTATGGAATACCTTGTTCAGATAATTGATATCGCGATGTAAGGTGACCGTACTGACGCGATCGGCATCTAGGTATTCCAACAAGATCCGCTGGCGCTCACCCAATCTAAAACTCAACTCGAGCGCCGGAAAGAGCATCTTCTTCGACTGAAGCCCCAAATCGTCTTCGCCACTGAACACAGTGCCCGCATTACCCGCTGAACTACCCACCTGCCCGCTTGACGTAAACGATCCCGACCACCCAATCACGCGCATTCCAAATTGGTCGGTCAACACGCTCGGCGGCAAAGCGGGTGCAGGCTCTTCTAGATGGTCTCTGGGTGTTTCTACTGGCGTACCCGGCAAAGGCCAGATCGTGTTATCCGTCGGCGCTACGGCAGTGGCTGCGGCGGGCACCACCCTCTCCGCGCAGGCTGGTTGCGCAAGGAACACGCACAATGAACCTGCAACGAGCCAACCAAGCGCGCGGGTGGTCACGGGTACGCTCATTAATTCACTCCGAGCACAGCGTTAAAGAAATCGAGCGCCACCAAAGCGCAAAAGGTGCCTACCAGGGACGCATGGTACGCATCGAGTACCGCTGCCGCACCGTTGGGAGCTGCTGCCAAAGCCACGCTAGCCTCTGCCGCTGTGAATTCGCTCTGCAAGGTACTCAAAGGGAGTGCCGCAGCCGCTCCGCGCAATATAGACGTAGCGCCGACCGCACTATCAATATTCAACAAGCTAACGTTGGGATTGCTGGCCCAAAGGCCCTGCATGATCGCGGAGTTTTGGAAAAATACGGTCGGATCATTGCCACCACCACACATCAATAGCGGCGCACTCGGTGTCCAATCGCCATTGCGAAGATCATTCCTCCACAATGCGTTTCTAAAGGTATTAATCACTGGCGCTGAGACCGCAGCACTGTAATTACCCGGTACAAAGGCAGGATCTGGATTCGACAAGGCATCCAGTAAATAATTAAGACGATAGGCATTCTTAATCAGATACGGCGAACCGAATCCAAACCCACTGGTCGCTTGTGAGGCAGCCAAGGCCGCCGCACCCGTGGCCGTCGCAGTCCCCAGTTGCGCACTCGGCACCACCGCCAGCGCCGCACTTAAATCACCATTGCCAGGTGCAACGCTATTAAAAACGGCGGTTGCAGGCAATTTATTGCCGCTGAAAAGCGCTGAGCGCGACAAGGTGGTTGGCAACAGCGTATCGATCCCTGTCGCATAGGTTGCGGAGTAAATATCTGACGTCGATGAGTAGATATCACCATACGCATGCTGATAGCTATTAGTGAGTGCAGGCAAGATGGCCGTGCCACCGGCATTCACCGCCCCCTCAAACAACACATCGCCAAAATATTCCAACGCATACGGACCAGAACCGGGCGCCACTGCCGTCACGGTCTGACTATCTGCCTGCAAGGCGCGCAGGGTCGCCATCGCCACATAGCCACCTTGTGAGTACCCGGTTACGAGCAATTGATCATTGGCACTGGTTGACGATGTCGTTGCAAGCGGCAGAGCACTGCGCGCCGCCGACAGAGCATCTAACATCTCCCCCGATTGCTGAACGGCGTTCAGGTACGGGTGATAACCGAGGGTGGAGACGTCGTAGCCTGCGTAGTTCGGCGCGACCACAATAAAGCCGTGCGATGCGTACAACACGGCCAGTAGCGCACTCTCGCCATAGGCCGCATTGGTAGGATCCAAGATATTGGCAATGTTGTAATTCTTATCAACTGAGGTGCCATGCGCATACATCACAATCGGTCGCGCGCCAGAACAGCCCGTGCCACCGGTTGGCACCATGATCGCACCAGAGGCGTTAGTCACCTCAGCCGCCCCACCCAGTGTCCAATACTGCATGGCATACACATCCACGCCACAGTTGGGGGCAGCCCCCGCAATCAGCAAAAGAGGCCCCACCGGACTGGCGTTGACGGCGGCTGTGAGCTGGACCGTACTGAGAGAAGCAACGCGTACCGGCACAGCACTGGCTAGGGTGCCATGGGTGATTGTCCCGGTTCCGGTTAAGGTCACGGATACCGTGCCATACACGGCATTACTGGTAATGCTTAAGGTCGCAGTCGCCGCACCCACGGCCGCGGGCACAAAGGTCAGGGTCACCGCGCAGGATGCCCCCGCAGCCACCGACGCGTTCACGCAGGTATCGGTCTCTGAAAAATTGGCGGCGTTGGCACCGGAGATACTCATCGCCGTAATCAGCAGCGGCACACTGCCGGTATTGGTAATGGGGACGATCTGGCTGACCGGTGAGGCCACCGCTTGCGGCGCAAAGGTCACGGGGTTGGCGATTTGCAGCCCAGGCAAACTACCCTGCACCTGAAGATCCGTTGAGCTCACGCCGCAACCGGACAAGATGGCCGACAGCGCGACCGTCGCACTCAGTAAAAAAGCGGCCTGTTTGCTGATAAAGCAGGGGAACAACCAGCGACGGAGTGACTGACTATTCATCTGCTGGCTACTCGTCGGCTGGCTAATCATCAAGATGACTCATCAAGATCAAGTGGAGATCCCCATGCAACGAAAGCCAAGCCAGTATCTCATGGGCGCAGCTTGGTGAGACACCCTTCAGCATCCCCTCTGACGTTAGCACCGCTTCGACCTCACGAAGTGTGACGGCCTGCAGATTCCGATGCAATCAACGCGCGCATCCTCGATGCGTAACGCCATCCCGCCAAACCCTTGCCGGGCGACCTGGATACCTTTCGCTTTATTTGTGTGAACTCAAGGATAATTTTGCTGTCAACGACTGCACAGCCCAACACCGAAGCAGTACAGTTCAGTTTGAAGACTCCGTTCCGCTCCACTCGCCTAGCCTAGCCTGCCACCCCAATCTCAGTCGCCACCTCAAGGTTCGCTATGAAAACGTCGCCGCTTAACCGAACACAGGCTCACCACATCCGCCTCATCCTGACGGCTAGCTTGGGCGCGCTATTAAGCGCCTGCGCCACCGAGACCATTGTCTACGAACGTGTGCCCTCTAATAGCTATGAAGGGCAAGCGCTGTCATCAGACGGCTATGCCGGCAGCAATGATGGCGCGACCGGTTATGGCGCAGCCAGCGGCGGCATCACGGTGCAAATTGAGCCGCCGATGCTGCCCGAGTACGTACAACCCCCCTGCCCACAGGATGGTTATTTGTGGACGCCCGGCTACTGGGCATGGAACGGCGGCTATTACTGGGTGCCAGGCACTTGGGTAGGACCCCCCGTCATCGGCTTTTTATGGACCCCCGCCTATTGGGGGTACGCCGGTGGCTTCTATGTGTTTCATAGCGGTTACTGGGGGCCGCATGTCGGCTTCTACGGCGGCATCAACTACGGCGGTGGTTATAACGGCTCGGGCTATTACGGTGGCCGCTGGGACCGCGGGCACTTTGCCTACAACACCGCCGTCACCAACGTGAATACCACCATTATTCATAACACCTACAACGTCACGGTGGTGAATAACAATGGCGGCCCACGGGTCAGTCACAACGGCGGTGTACACGGCACTTTTGCCATGCCGACCCCTGCCGAACAGCGTGTCGAGCGCGAACGCCACACAGCGCTGACACCCGACCAAATGCGACACATCACGGAGGCCCGTCAAAATCGCGGCGCCTTCGCCACCGTCAATCAAGGGCACCCACCGATTGCGGCCACAGCTCGCCCAGCAGTATTTAGCGGTGCAGGCGTGGTGCCTGCCCGTGCGCCCACCACACCACCGCCACTAGGCAACGGATCAGGCGGCAATGGCGCGCCCTATCCTAACGGTGAGCGCAATCATCTCAACGGCGAGCGCAGCAATGGGCAAGGGCCCGACAGCACTCGACCCGCTGGCCAAGCGCCACGACCTGCGTACGCACCCCCCGTATCGCAGCCGTCGGGACGTATGGATCGGCAGCCGGGTACGCCTCCGAGCACGCAGGCAGACTCACCCGCACTGAGACCTGAGATGGCCGCACCTCACTATGAACCAAGACCTCGATCTGAGCCGGCACCTCGATATGAAGCACCGATGCAACGCCCTGAGATCGCAGCACCGCGGCCAGAAAGAGCCCAACCTCACTATGAGGCAGCGCCGCCCCGATCAGAGACGCCAGCTCCGAGACCCGAACGAGCAGCCCCTACACCTGAGTGGGCAGCCCCTAGAGCCGAACGGGCAGCGCCTCACTATGAGGTAGTACAGCCTCGATCTGAGCCAGCAGCGCCAAGACCAACGCCAGCCCCGATGGCGGCGCCAAGATCACTACCTGCCCCGACGGCAGCCCCTGCGCACGCAGCGCCTCGAAACGCACCAGACAAAGAGAGACCCGATCACGACAAGCATTGATCTCACGTATCAACGCACCAAACCGCTGGTAGTGACTACAGTCTTACTTAGGATGATGGCCTAATAGGTTAGGCCGTATAGGCAACGTCTCAGACGTGTATGTCGATGAGTCGAAGGCACTCATCAGGCGCCGTGGAGTCAGGACTCCACGGCGCACCGTTAAGATGGTCTCATCAGAAGCGGTAGCCCACCGATAGCTTAAAGGTCGCAGGCGTTCCCAGAATATTACCTAAGCGATTGGCGGTCGGTCGCGCCAGTGGCGCGCCGTCAAAATTGCC
>CAIYVA010000077.1 GCA_903929455.1 uncultured Pseudomonadota bacterium
CACCCCCCAACACCGAAAAATCGATCTGCAGCTCCGGGCGCACCGCATGCCCGTGAAAAGGCGCAAAGGTGCGGCGCACGTGTTCGTAGTCCGCAGCCGGATCGGCGAAGTCTTTTGGCACATAGGCGACGATGGCGGACAACTCAGGACTGGTCATACAGCGATTCTCATAGGCCCGGACGGAGGGCCTAGTATACGGAAGCCCGGCGCTGTTGCGCAGAGCGCCCCCGCGCTACACCACGCCTTGCCTTCATGTCCTTATCGCAGAAGCACGAGTTACACCGTAAACTGGCTGGCAGGGAATGTCGGAGTAGCCTGTGAAACACAGTCGGTCAGTGCTCGGTCCGTATCTGATGATTTTGTTTTTTCTGCTGTTTGCCTTGCGCATGGCGGTCTGCAATGCGGCGGAGGCGTATCCGGCGCCACCGCTGCGTGTGCAACTGATGTGGTATCACCAAAGCCAATTCGCTGGATACTATGTCGCAGAATTCGAAAATTATTTTCGTGAGGAAGGTGTCGGTGTCGAACTGCTGGAAGGTGGAGCAGACATTGATCCTTTGGAGCGATTGCAGCGCGGCGAAGTTGATGTGGCTGTGTCGTGGCTCGACAATGCGATTGATGCCAACGCGAGAGGGTTTCATCTAGTCAATGTGGCGCAAATATTTTCGGGTGCTGGCCAAGAACTGATCTGCCGGGTGAGTGCGGGCATTCACTCGTTAAAAGACGTTGCTGGAAAACCAATCGGTATCACGTGGCCGGGGGACCGCGTCAACATTGAGGCGATGCTCCGTGCCGCAGGCGCTGATGCCTCACGAATTAACTGGGTGCATCGCTCGGAACATGGTCAAGAATTAGTAGATGGTACGGCTTCTTGTATTTCCGGCATGAGTTACAACGAGGCGCTCTGGGTTGTCGATGCTGGCGTTCCCACGCATGACCTTATCACCTTCGCGCCTAAAGACTATGGGCTTCCGCACATTGAAGACGGTTTGTACGTGCGTGCGGAGTCTCTGAAGTCTGCGCAATTTCGTGAGAACCTAGTTAAATTCCTGCGCGCCGCGAAGCGCGGATGGGCTTACGCAGCGGCGCAGCCAGCGCCTGCGACGAACATAGTGCTTCACTATAGCAACAAGAATCCGATGGGCTTCGCGTATCAGAAAGCAATGCTAGAGAACCTGATTCGAATGCTTCCGAAAACACCTGATATGTTCGGAGTGATCAGCATTCGCGCATACGATCAGACGGTGCGGGCGCTCGCGACTGCGCACGCATCTGAATTCTTGACCAACCCGATTTGGACACTTTCGCTTGTAGAGGAATTGAAGGTGGGCAAGCATGGCGGTGGAGTGCTGAAAGGCGCGACTCTTCAATATTTACGCATCATCGCTGATTCTGAATGGTTTCAGGTGCTTGTGATTGTCGGCGTGTGGGTATTTGGATTTGCCGGCGCATTGTGGGCAACCGAAGTAGGCTACAACTTGGTTGGTCGTGCTGTGATTGGTTTTGTTGGGTGTATGGGTGGTGGCGTGATGCGCGACCTCCTCTTAGGCGGTGAGCGGCTGCCTTTTTCTTGGCTTGTCGATCCACTGATGCCTATGGGCGTATTATGCGCAGTCATCATCGCGAGCCTTCTGGCTGCAATGCTGCCAGCAGGCACGCATAGTCGGATTTTTCAACTGGCCAAGACAGTGGCAGAGGATATGGGTTGTGCGAGTCTGGCGACTTTTGGTGCTGTGGTCCCGCTAAGTTTGGGTTTGCCTTGGGTGTGGGCTCCGTTTTGTGCTTGGTTAACCTGCTGTGGTGGCGGCTTGGTAAGAGATGTCATCACTGGTCAAGGGTCGATATCGTTCCGTACAAAACTGCGCGATGAGTGCACCCTGATCGGCGGATGTTGGCTCGTCAGTTGTCTAATAGTTTCAAATTATTTCGAGCATACGCGCTGGCTCGTGTCGGTGTCCTTGGGAACGACAATCATATTGGTGTGTGGTTTACGGGTATTTTGGCGGAAAAATGAAGTGTGGTATCCGCGCTGGCTACACGATCGTAAGTAATCTCTATTGCTAGGAATTACTCGCGAGCATCCGTATGGATCTAGAGCGATGTCGCAGACGCAAACGTGGGTATTGCGAAAGAGCATGAAAACGATGTGAGGCGGCGTGGTGTGTGCTTGCCCCGACTGATGTGTGGTGACTGTTAGGCGCCACGCTAGCTATGTTTGTCGATGTCTTGGTAACGTGGCCTGTCAGTCGGAGTCAACAGTGGCTAAACAGGTGACTAACCGCCAATCTGGATGGCGGCTATTCGCGCGCCAATTCTTCGATCAAGGATCGGTAGCTGGCCAAGGTCGCTGTAGGCAAGCCCGCCACCTTGCCACGATCATCACACAAGCGGACTCGCACCGCCTCGCGATAGGAGGGTTCCGCCTCAAAAGCCGCTATCTCACCGGCACTCATCGGGCCGCCTTGTAACTTAAGCGTGATCACGGACGCTTGGCTTAACTGCTTCAGATACGTGGCATCGGTCGCACATAAGTAGCGTTTCGCCGGCACATGCAGCCGCACCGGGTCACTGACCGCCTCACCAAAGCGTCGTGCAAGCCAGGCACCGCCTACGATCTCGTGTTGTGCATCTTGGGTCCACTCAGCAATGTCATCCGGTACATCCTCGAGCAAGTGCCCCACATCGTGCAGTAAGGCGGCCAGGATCAGTTGCGGTGGTGCACCCTCTTGATGCGCAAAGTGCGCAGCCTGCAAGGCATGCTCTAGCATGGACACCGACTCACCATAGTAAGCCCCCGCGCCATGGCGCGAGAACAAGTTAAATACTTCATCGGCTACGCTCATCGAGACCCCCTCGATCACACTGTTCTTTGTTGGCGATTAAGGATCGCTACGGTGCTGAATACACTATCACGACTTAAGTAACAGCCTTGCAAATGCCGCGCTTCACGCATGGATGCAAAGGCAGTCCGGCCGTGCAGTATGCGCTGGTTGTCAAACACCACGAGATCCCCGGGTCGCAAGCGCAGATGCATCTGAAAGCGTGGCTCACGCAGTAATAGCGCAAATCGCTGATACGCACGATAAAAGCGCTGAAGCTCAGAGGTCGCCAGTTGCAATGGCGCAATTGAGCGGTTGTTATAATGCACCGCACACACGGCACCGTGCGCTGTCAGTTGTATCAGCGGTCTTTCGGCGCGAAGCTCCGCAGCCGCGCTGCGATAGTGAAACGGCACGGCGGTGGTCGTGAGTGTCGCGAAACTCTCCGGATCTGTGGTCCGCAAGTACTCAGCTACCGCCCAGCCATCCGCAAACAGACTGTCGCCGCCCTCGCTGGCTGCCAGCAAGCAGTGCAAGGCCTGAAAACCGGGTACGGGATCGCGGTAGGGATTATCGGTATGCAGCCCTAAGCCGCGATCGGTGTAAGCCAGGTTCTCGGCGACCGCCACTGCACGCACATCAAACAATCGCCCATAATTGGTGTCGATCACATGCCCCATGGGTGCAACCGCCGATAAAATAGCACCCTCGTGGGTTGGTACGGCGCTGATAAAAGCGATCCCCTCGGTTACTAACCGGCGCAGCCAGATCGCTGTCTGTGCGATGTCCTGAGCATAGGCGCTGTGACTTAACCAGGCGCAGTCTTTCAGTGCATCTCGCTGTGCGCCGTCTGACCAATAGTGCACATCACTGGCTGGTCGCGCGCGGTGTTGATGTAGCCACTCTATACTTAAGCGCGAATTGGCAATCGGGTCAGACCATTCAATCAGGATATCCGTGCCATCTACACGGACGGCGTGTAGGGTGCGATCGAGCGGTAAGTCAGCCACATCAACTAGGCGTTGGCCACTGAACGCATCACGGTGTTGTGGGTCATTGTCCATTAACCACACACTTAAAAACTCGCCCGTACTCCCGTCGCCAAACTGAAGTGTCAGGACGGTCGGCGTGTGCCTAACAGCACAGGCCGTACTCATAGCGACACCGATGCCACAGAATGTACTGCGCGCTGCGTACGGTACAGGCACACCGCCGCCATCGCTGCCACACCCGCAACCACAGCAAGTGCGACAAATACGCCCTGCCACCCGAAAGCCACGGACACACGTGCCACGCTATCTCCTGCAAGTACGCCACCAAAGTAGCCAACCCCATCAATGATGCCAGAGGAGGCAGCCCCCGCACGTCGTCCTCCAAAATCAAGCGCAAAGGCGCCACCCAAATACGAATACGGTCCCAAGAGCGCAAAGGCCACCAGCCCGATCAGCACCAGTGGCACGGTTGAGGCGCCCGTCGATGCCGGCACAGCGGTTAACGCCATTAACGCAAGGGCGGTCACCACCAGCCCCACCGTGAGCAGTAAGGCGCGCCCATGAAGGCCCATGCGATCACTCAGCCAACCGGCCAACAGTACCGAGATCGCGCCGACCGCTGGGAAGATCGCGCTCAGTCGCGCCGCATGCCCCGTGGTGTACCCCAGATGCCCCTGTAGATACATCGGTGTCCACGTATTAAACGACTCTCGCACGACGGTGCAGCCAAATGACAGCGCGCACACGAGCAAAAATGCACGGCTGCGCAATAGGGGAGACACGAGCGCGCGAAGGCTTGGGGCGTGGGTCTCGGTACTGGCGTATAAATTCGTGGGATTCACGATAGGTTCACTGAATCCGAGCAAAGCGCGCGACTCACGTAGCCACACGGCGTTTGCGACAAAGCACAGCCCGACAACAGCCGCTGCACAACCAAACAAACTACGCCAACCGTACCCCGCATCGATCAGCATCCCCATCCCTTGACGTGCGCAGGCATCACCCACCAAGTAACTTAAGCTCAATACGCCTAAGACCATGCCATAGGATGAGTAATCAAACCATTTGCCGGACACTTTAAGTAAGCCTGCCCAACCCACCGACTGGGTCAGGCGATTACCGATCCAGGCGAATGTAAACAGTGGCAGCGCACCACTGGCGGCAAACAGCACGGTAAAACACATCGCGCCACCGAGGCCGACTAAAAACCCACGCTTACCACCCCACAGATCGCTAAAACCCCCTAAGAAGAATTTCCCCAAGGCATACGCCAATATCCCGGCGGAGGAGATCGCACCCACATGAATCAAGGCCGCATCCGCACTCATGCCGTGCTGTTGTAGCTCTAAGACTAACAGTGGTGTTGCAACGGATAGATCCGCACGGCAAAAGTAATAGGATGCATAGCCGACAAAAAGAAGTACCAGAACCGTGAGCTGCCGCCGCCGCAATGAAGGTGCTGGCATCACGAATGAGCGCGTCGATAGCTCATCGCCGTTCCAGTGCAGAGAATACTCGCATGGATTCGGTTACGCGTGGGTCGGGCCTGACAGCCATGCGGGCGCTTGGTGTCCTTCCTCACGCGGTGTGGCGCCGATCAGGTATTGGGCGCCGACCACTGCTGGATTACCGTCTGACCACAGGGCGGTGCCACGGCGATGGCGAATCCGCCATCCTTTGGCTGTGCGTGTCAGGGTATCGTCATACCAACCGCCGATCATCAGAAAGGGTTTTGGCGCTAGCGCGTTCTTGACGTGTTGCGCCATGAAGTAGCAGCGGGAATGGGCGGTATCGCCCTCGATCAGGATGGACGGTAAGCCTAAGTGGTGTTGTGTTGCATCGAGGGTTGGCAGGACAGTAGCGCAGATGCCGCGATACTGGGCGGGTGTCATGACCCCCATACCGGCCAATTCCACCACAGAATCAGGTAAAAACACATCGTCTAGTAAGTCGGGTCGGCGCGAGTCGATCGCAATGACGTAGCGGGCCAACAGATTATGGATATCTTGCAAGTCGAGTGCGCGGTCAATCATGAGAGCTCCGGCGTTGGAAACGGTATCAGGCCCTAGTGGCCTGTTCTTCGATCTGCTCGGTTTGCCTTAGGCGCACAGGAGGCCGTGTGGAGGCGATCACCGACAGAGAAGAGTATCGCTCAATTGCGCTGTGAAGCAAGTCAGATGGGCCAATGAAGGTAGCATTTGATCACCGAGCGACCTCATGTGGCGCGATGCTAGGCGACGATCGACGCTGTCTCAGTGCGACTCAACAGCGCAGAGTGGCGTCTGAGAAAAAAACATGCCCCCGCGCACACACGGTGCGCGGGGGCAGCGGCCTGCTTGAGTAAAAGCGTGGCTACTTAGAACTTCAAACCAAAGTCGAGCTGCAGGCGCTTGTAGCTTTCATCCTGCGGGGACGTCACTGGATTGGCGGCGCCTACGTTGTTCAGCTTGTTGATGAAGTAGGTGGCGTTTAGTGTCCAGTTCTTGGCGGGTGCGTAGCCTAGTCGGATGATGCTGCCGTTGGTGTTGGTATTGCCGCCACCAAAGTCGGAGTCTACGAACTGACCAAAGTAGCTGTCCTTCTCCAGTTTCTCGTAGGCATAACCCACTTCCCAGGTGTTCTTAGCCGAGGCCTTACCCAGTAAGACGCCCGCTGTATAGGCTTGGTCTAGACTGTTCTTGGCGCCACCATTTTTGGCATAGTTCGCAAACACCTGTAAGGGCAATCCAATGACTTTCGTGTTGAACTCAGCCGCCAGTTCGGTGTTCTGGAAGCCATACAACAGATTGCCATTCGCATCGGTGCTGTTGCCGTTGGCGGATGCGCTGATCTGTGAGGTGGTCGCGGCCGAGCCTTGCGAGATCCAGAACGGTTGATGGTTCTGGCAGCCACCGCAATTGGCGTACATCAGAGCGACCGTCAGGCTGGTGTCCGCATCAAATGGATACTTGATACCGACCTGTGCGCCTGCGTAGTTAGCGCCGTTACCCTGCTTGGAGAGTGCGCTGGTCTGAAGGCCGGTGACTGGATTAACACTGTAGGTGGCGATTTCTGACAACCAAATACCGTAGGCGTTACCGAAGAACAGTCCGTTCTGGTAGTTAACGGCCATGCCCTCAGGGTTAATATCATTGTCAACCAACAGGCTCTGGCCAGGTCGGAACCAAGGTATGGGCATGCGACCGAGGGTCGCGGTCACGCCATCAACGGGCTTCCACGTGGCGAAATACTGGTCCAGTCCGACGCTGCGTCGCGCCATGGCTGTGCCGCTTGCGCCCAGCGTCTGATTGCTTGAGCGTGGGTCATCCGCGCCGGTAGCCAGACGTAGGGTAACCGCTAAGCCATCCGCTACTTTGGCAGTTAAGCCAAAGCGTGCACGAAGGCGTTCACGGGACTGGTCGCTCTTGGTGTCGCGCTGAATCTGCTCATCGCGGTAGCGGAAATCACCTGAGAGTTTGATGTTGCTCGCCCAGTCGCTGGCGCTCACTTTGGCTTGCGTCTTGGCAAGCGCGTCGGCTTGCGCATCACGCGACTTGTCGCCATCGGCCTGTGCGGATGCAAGCTTGCCTGCATCTGCTTTCAGCTTGCTGTTTTCTTGCTCCAAGCGCTGATTGCTCTCTTCGATGTGAGCGAGGCGTTGTGCCAGCGCATCGAGTTGCGCGTGCATGGCCTTCAGTTCCTCCGCGCTAGCACCCGTTGTCACCTGCGCTGGGTTGGTGGCGGCATAGGCGGGGATGTGCGATATCACGCCCAAGGCAAGCGCGACTGCAAGGGCTAAGGATTTATTTTGCATGGTCTACTCCAAAAAATACGGTGTGAGGGTGTTTAGTTACAGGCGCACGTTGCGCAGGTCGGTGGCGTCTTTGCGCGCATTGCGGGCCTCAGTCGGTTTAAGGGGGATCAGGCCTTTGTCGACCAAGTATCCATCGGCTCCCATGGCCTTTTCAGATACGAATTCGCCGATGTAGTCGCGTAGCCCGGTTGCCATATTCAGGTGGGCTTTCTTGACGTAGAAGTACAGCGGGCGGGAGATGGTATAGCTGCCATCGCCGATCGATGCGAAGCTTGGGACTTTCCCATCAATTTCAGCTGCCACCAGCTTGTCGCGATTTTGGTCGAGATAAGAGAACGTGAATACGGCCAGCGCATGCACATTGGTGGTGAGCTTGCCTACGATCATGGCGTAGTCCTCTGACACATCGGTCCACAGACCATCTTCTCGTACCTGAGTGCAGACGCGCTTATAGCGGCCTTCATCCACGTCTTTGAGCGCCTTAAGCCAGGCGTATTGAGTGCAACCGGCTTCCATCACGAGTTCGGAGAACGCGTCGCGCGTGCCGTGGTTAGGCGCCGGGCCATACACTTGAATCGGTTGCTTCGGTAGCTTTGGGTTGATATCCGACCAGTTCCGATACGGGTTGGCGATCAAGGTGCCGGAGTCATTGGGATCCGGTACTTGCTTGGCGACCGCCAGATACAGTTCTTTGCGGGTTAATGCGTAGTTGGGTGCGCCCTTGCGAGTGGCAATGGTGATGCCGTCATAGCCGAATTTAATTTCGGCGACATCTTTGACGGAATTTTTTGCACAACTCTCCAGTTCAGTTGCCTTCATGCGCCGTGAGGCGTTGGCAATATCTGGGTACTGCGACCCTACGCCACCACAAAACAACTTGAATCCACCACCCGTGCCATTGCTCTCAACGATCGGTGTTTTGAATTGAGGGTGCGCGCGCTGAAAGCGCTCAGCCACGGTGGCTGCAAACGGGAATACGGTAGATGAGCCCACGATAGAGATGAAGTCGCGGTTGCCGTCGGCCTGCGCGAGGGGCGCGCAGATGATCGCGATGACTAGCGTCATGGCGGTAGATACTTTGTGCATGAGTTCCTCGAAGGTGAGAAGCCAATAGGCGGTGTCGATCGATCGACGGCTAATGTAGTTATTATGTGTGACAACCGTATGACACCAAACGATCATACCGCTATTCACACCGCTTAGGCGGCCATAGGGTGTCATGGGCCTGCCGTCTGTGACGTTTTTGTTACATTGTCGAGACGTGCCTGTCTGAAGGCATTAATGATTTCCGTCTCTCTGCAGCGCGCTTAACGGCTTTTTAAAGCGCTCAAGTGCTTGCCCAACCGACGGTAGTCACCGCCCCCTGATCAATACAATCAGGGAGTCAGTCCGTACACCGTGAGCTGACCACCGGCGATGTAGACGTGCCCGTTGGCAACGACAGGCACTTGGAATTTTACGGCTGTGCCTGCGGTATCCGCGGCCAAGCGAGCGCTGGAGTACAGTGTGGTCGCCAGGTTGGTGGCGTCATAGGCACGCAGGATAGCGGCTGCCTTTGTGGTGGGGTTTCCTGTCTCCGGATCCTCCGTGCCATTGGCGCTGTTATCGAGGGCCCAGACGATGCCGTTGCTCGTGCCTGCCGCAGAGATCACGGGTGTGGGGCCGGGGTACGCGTACTTCTCAGTGCTCTTGGTGGTCGGTTTGGCGTCATACGCCAGTTCCAGTGGTGGGCCGTCCTTGACACCCGTGGCCGGCATCAATCCATTGGCCAGCTTCAAGGCAAGCACTGGGCCACCGGCGAGGTGGCTGTAGACATTCCCATTCCAGTAAGCCGGTGTTGAAAAGACGCAGTCAAGGCAAGTGCCAATGCCTGGCATGCGTAAGAACTGCACGGTGTTATTGAGCGTGCCGCTATAGCCGGACATATTGGCTCGATCCATCATCCACAGGTAACCTTGCTTGCTGGCACCGATGAGAACATTGGGATGTCCCGCGGGACCGACATTATCCGGTAGGGAGACAACACCGGCTGAGGAGATGTCTAAATCCATGTCTGACCACAGCGCTTCTGCTGCGGGAGTATAAAAATCAACCACCCTCAGTGAGGTGGGATCGAGCGCCAGAAAACTTTCCGAAAAACTATCGTTGGGTGCTGGCAAGGTGTTGGCCGTGTCGTTGAAGGTGCCGTTGCCTGTGGATAGAAAGATTCGCGGTGTGGAATCGATGGCCGGAGCGGCTCCTGACATCCAAATGCCGCCTCGCGATTGGCCAGGTGTTGAATTGAAGGTAGCTTCTTGCGTGAGAGCGCCGTTTTTGACGTCGTAGCGCATGAACCATCCATTGTAGGGTGTGACATCACAGTGACTGCCCCAAGCGATATAAATGTTGCCGCTGGAAAAGGCGAGGCCGGCGCGTTGTAACTGATAAAGCGGTGAGAAATTTTGTGGACTGCCGGTTGCAGCGATCGTCGCTGCAGTCACTGCATTGGCACCTGTCGCTAAGTTGATGCCGTACAGGGTTTGCGTGACTGCTTTGCTCGATATGTTTTGTGTGGTGGCCACTAAGTACATTGTATTGGTGGCGGGATCGATGACGGGTGTGCCGGTGATTCCATAGGTGCCGAGCATATTGAGGCAGTCCGCCTTGACGGTTCCAGCAGGGACCGCGCGGGTGACACCGGCGCTTAAAAAAGATCTCTTCCAATAGGTGACGCAGCTGGTGCTATCGGCATCAAAGGCATACACCGAATCGTTTTGAGTGGCGACGAAGATCACATTATGTACGCCACCGTTAATGGTGAGGTTGGCGACATACAACGGCTGTGCATACGCTTCGGCATCTAAGGCGCAGCTAAATCGTTTACCAAACGTAGGGCCGGTGGTGGCGGCTACGCTCGCCGGTGTCAGGGCATATTCCTGTACGTTTTGTCCCGTTCTTTGCGCATCGTAGTGGTAGGTGTAGATGCCTGAGAGATCCGTGATGGCGACGGTGGCGGTTACTGTATTGATGTCATTGGTGGCCGTCACTGTGTAGCTACCAGGCGTGCCGCTCGGGGTATACAGACCAGTGTTTGATACGGTACCGCCAGCGTCTGTGGTTGACCAGTGGGTGGTGCCTCCGCTGTCGAGGGAAGCGGTGAACTGCTGTGTGTGAATGATGCGTGAAGGAGACAGTGTCGCCGTGAGTGTTGCGGTGCGCGGTGCAATGGCGCTTAAGGTCGCGCTCACGGTCAGCGATGCGCTACCCGTACTCGAGGGAACCAAGGTGGATGCGGCGGAGATGGTGACCACCGCGGGCGCGGGTACGCTCGTAGGGGCCGTATACAAACCAGATCCTGAGATGGTGCCGACCGTGCTGTTGCCGCCCGCGATGCCATTGACCTGCCACGTGACTGTCTTGGTATCGGAGTTATCGACAGTCGCTACAAAGGTGGTGGTTTGGCCGATGCCAACGATGGCGGTGAGGGGCGCAATGCTGACCACGGGCGGCGTGATCGTTACGGTCGCATTGGCGGTATCTGCGGGGTTTGCCACCGATAGGGCGGTGATGGTCACGGTCGTGGGGGATGGCATCGCAGCAGGGGCCGTATAGAGACCTGCGGCTGAGATCGTGCCCGTGGCCAAGCTGCCGCCGGTGACCGCATTGACCTGCCAAGTCACTTGGTGATTAGAGCTGCCGGTGACGGTCGCCGTGAAGCTTTGGCTGCCAGTAGCCACGGGTAAGTTTGCGGTGCTCGGTGAGATGACGATGGTGACGTTGGGCGGTGTTGACCCTGAGCCGCAGGCGGCTAGCAGGATGAGCAGGCTCAAAGACGTGAGTATGTGTGCGAAACGCATGAGGAATCCTTCATCGTGTCTAGGACGGCGCTAGCCGTAATACGGACGTCATGATAACGATGAACAAAATGCCGTGAAGTGGTGGCGCACTGATCTGAGTGCTACGTCACGAGGTGGCCTGCTTGCCTAGCGTGTGACGCAACCGGCTGAGCGATGTGGCCCTTACCAGGTGGTCGTTCCCCACGTGCGTAAGCCGTTCGAGCTTAAGGTTAGGGTGCCATCGTTTGCTTGACGGGTGCCTGCGACCGGTGTGGCGGTGAGCGTGTAGAACTGGCTTGGTGTCACCGGCGTGAGGGTGTAGGTGTAGTTGCCATCCAAGCTGGTCGACAGACGGCCAAGGCCATAACTGACCGCTGAGTTGCCGTTGTACGGATTGGTGATGCTGCCTGTGTAGGCGTTGGAATTAAGGTAAATTTTTTCTTGCGTGTTGGCCATTTGTACCATATCCGCCTGCGCGGCTTGACGACTGGCGCGTATCAAATACTGGTTGTAGGTTGGCATCGCAATGGCCACAAGGATGCCGATGATCATGATGGTGATCAGCAGTTCAATCAGTGTGAACCCGTTTCGATGGTCTCGTAGAGTAAGGTCAGTCATGATCGCTTTGGCCGATTAGAGTGTGAGTGGTGCATATACATATAGTCTACTCGTGGCAGGCGTCGAGCGCCTGCCGCCTGCTTCCGCTAGTTATGTAACAACTCGTTCCAGGACACCGCGCTGGTGCTGACCTGGTTGCTGGTTTCGTTGGCGCCACCCACCACCGTGCCGGCTGGATTGGTGTAGGTGTTTGTGGTCGAGGTGCCATCAACGGCAATGGTGGTCACCGTGATCGTGCCGTTGCTATTGGCTGTGGTGATCACACTTACCTTGTTGCCGTCGCTGTAGGTGGTGACGGTGGTCGTGACATTATTGACGACCGTGGTGGTGACGTTCACCACCGTACCACCCGCTCCAAATACGCCACCGGTAGGATCGGCGGAGCCCGCCGCGGGTGTCGAGTTCGCGGTGTTGGTGGGCGCAAGGACGGGTGGATTATTGGTCCAGCCCGTTTGGCCGTAACAAAACGTATTGCCGGTGTAATGCCAGAAGGTGCTCCACTCAGCGAGTACTTGGGCGTTGTAAGCCGCTGCTGTCACACGCCAGCCATATTCTGGGTGGCCTGCTATTTGCAGTTCAATCTGACTGGGTGTGGTGTTCGCTCTGATGAGCTGAATCACGAGCGCGCCGTTGTGACGCACGGCATTGATGCCCGTCGTGCTATTAACGCCGGGACCTGCGTTACCATTCGCCGGAGGCTCAACCGACTGGTAGAACAGATCGGTGGCTGCCGGGGTGCCAGAGTTCACGCAGCCCGTTTGCGTGGGATGCAGGCCAACTTCCGATGTGCCGGCGACATACCCGCTACCCCCCGCAGCGCTCCACCAGTCCTTCACTTGGAAGGCACTGACTGGCATGTTGAAGACGAGCGAGGTGATATTAGCGGGCGTATACGTCGGTTCGTTGGCGAGAAGCGTCGTCGCGGAGGTTTGTTTTGCCTGACCGTTGTAGAGTTTGACAGATGTGTACGGGTTGCCGCCTATGGAGACTTGCACGGCTGGATTGAGAAACTGATTTTGGATCAACACCTTGAATGGCGTGCTGGTGCTGGGAATGGCGTTGCTCAAATTTAGGAGTGCGTCGCTGGCATTCAACATGTTGACACCGGTGACATTGAATTTGTCATCGTATTGGTGGTCGTGATGGCTGCTCTTGTACGTCCACGTGGTGCCGCCTGCTGGAGTTGCGTAATAGATATCCGCATCGAAGTGTCCGCCGGCGACGCCCGGGTCGGCTGGTGCTGCCGGTAAGGACACGTCCGGGTTTTGATTATAGAGTGTGGTATTGAGTGTTTGCAGTTGGACCAAAATCGGCTGCGAGGTGACGCCATTGTCAATGAAGCGACCGACCGGAATACCAGTGGCGCCCGTATTTAGCGTGCCATTGGCGTTATTGATGCGGTCCGTTGCGTTAATTTCGAGGTCACCATTCAGATCAAAAATCGGTGAGCTGGGTGCGCCGCCGGTGAGATAGTTCAATTCCATCAGCCAATTCTCGCCATCCGGTGCGGGTGAGGTGCCGAGGATGGTCGGGTTCGTGCTCGTGAAGTAGAAGCGACCACTGGATGTGAATATGGTGTCACCAATGACCCGTTCACCCTTCGGTAGGGCCACCTGCCAACCGTTATTAGCCGCCCAGTTTGGCGTATTGCTGGTGGTGACCACGCGTACGCGCGTATTGATGGTCTGTCCATTCTGAGTGAATGCGTAGGCGCTCTCTTGTAGCGTCTGGGTAATGAGTGTGGCTGCCGTCGCAAAGGTCACTGAGGCTGGGTAATCCCAGATGCCATAGGCGTAGTAGCTTGCGACATCCGCGGCATCGGTCGTTGTGAACAGTCGGCCGGTTCCAAAATTAAGCATCACACCCCCTTGTGGGTGGCCGGTGATGCTCGGTGCCATGGTGATCGCCTGCACGGGCTTCGTGGTGTAAAGAAGGGTCGCTGTCCATTTGGATGAGGACGCGTTTGATAGATCAAACTTCCACAACTTGCCATCGATGTCCCCGGCATAACAGTAATCAATGGTTCCATCACTGTTGGCGTCGTAGCAGCCGGGGGAGGACAGGCCACCGTTTTTTGCACCCGTAGTGGCGATTGCCTTAATTAAGGTGCCGTCGGCTGCGTTGATGACATACAGCGTAGAGACACCGGTGGCGTTGTAGCCATTGCCAATGATCACGGCCGATTGACCGGTATTGGTTTTGGCGATCACCGGTGTGCCGTAGGTGTAGCCTAAGTTGCTATAGCTGGCGCTCGCTACACCATTGATGGTGGTATTCGTGATTTCCCACAGTGCATTGTTGGAGGCCGCACCCTCACTGGTGGGGATTGGATTGGTCACATCCAGTGCGAATAGGCCTTGGCCGCCCGCGCCAAGTCCACTCACTAAAATGCTGTGGGTGGTGCCACTGAGCGTGACATTGCCGACGTTCAGCCCACCGTCCACGAAGTAGGTGTGGACATAAGGACTCACCGTGAGATTTTTAAGATTTGGAATCAGCATGGAGGGGACATAAGCCCACAGTTCGCTGCCACCATTGGTACTCGCATCGATGGCATGCAGCATGCCGTCATTGGCGCCTACAAATAAGACGGGGGAGCCATTGTTTGGCAGGTAGTACGG
>CAIYVA010000078.1 GCA_903929455.1 uncultured Pseudomonadota bacterium
AGTGTCGGCAAATGCTGTACACAGCGACGCAGCTTGAAGGCCCTTCCGCCATCCGTTACCCACGCGGACAAGGCCCGGGAAAGCCGCCACAAAAGGACATGCAGGCACTGCCCATTGGGCGCGCCGTTATCAGCCGTCACGGTCACTCCGGGCTGGTCATTTTTGCTTTCGGTACCATGGTGGACGCCTCGCTCGCCGCTGCCGAGCAGTTAGATGCCACCCTCGTTAATATGCGCTTTGTGAAACCACTCGATCAAAGCCTGATACGGGAGTTAGCCACCTCCCATAGCCATCTGGTCAGCGTGGAGGAGAATGTGCTCGCCGGAGGTGCCGGAGACGGTATCTTAGAAGTACTGCAGGCCAGCAACCAACTGAAGCCAGTCCTGCAACTAGGCATACCTGACCGATTCATTGAGCATGGCTCACGTCAGGATAATCTCGCCGATGCCGGCCTCGATGCCGCGAGCATTACACGCACCATCACCGCCTGGTGGTCGCCCGCCCAACAACCACCCGTCAGTCGGCAAGTCGGCTGAACGGTATGCCCCGCTCTCAAGATCACTGATTAATTAAGACTGGAATGGACATGCCCGTAAACCAAAAACCTGGAAAAGTCGCCGCAGCGATCGCCCCGATCGAGGACGTACAAGGTCGCGAAGATCATCGTCAACTCGCCATCAATAAAGTCGGCATCAAGGACATCGCCCACCCGGTGCGTATTGCCGACCGCACAGGACGCGATCAGCATACGGTGGCCACGTTCAACATGTACGTGTATCTGCCGCATCACTTCAAGGGCACGCACATGTCGCGCTTTGTAGAAATCCTACATGAGCAGGAACGCGATATCTCGGTCGATTCCTTTCGCGCAATGCTCAGCGAAGTCACGCGCCGCCTGGACTCCAAAACCGCGCACATTGAAATGACCTTCCCTTACTTCGTGATGAAAAAAGCGCCCGTCTCGGGCGTGCAAAGTCTGTTGGATTACCGCGTCACGATGACTGGTGAAATTGAAGGCAACACGATCCACACCTGGATCAAAGTGGTCGTACCTGTGACCAGCCTCTGTCCGTGCTCAAAGAAAATATCAGACTATGGCGCACACAATCAGCGCTCGCACGTCACCATCAATGCCAAAGCGACTGCGCCTTTATGGATAGAGGACTTAATTGATATCGCCGAGCAAGAAGCCTCATGCGAGGTCTATGGCATCTTAAAGCGACCGGATGAAAAATTCGTCACGGAACGCGCTTACGACAACCCTAAGTTTGTTGAAGATCTGGTACGTGATATCGCGGTTCGCTTAAATCAGGACGTACGTATTGGCGCCTACAGCGTAGAAGCCGAAAACTTCGAATCGATTCACAATCATTCCGCCTACGCGATGATCGAACGAAGCAAAGACAGCTAGATAAGCACTCGCTAACTCGTCAAAGCCAGCGGCGCGGGCGTCTCGCCGCCTTGCAATCGAGCAATCAAGGATCGCAAAAACGCTCGATTAAAGCGCAACTGACAAGGCGCAGATGCCTGCTCAAGCAAACTCGAACTGACCTTCAAAACCGTGACGGCACCCTCCGCACGAATGGTCGCTAGCCGCCGAGCGCCGCGCACAAAGCCCGTTTCACCAAAGCACTCCCCCACAGGCAAAATACCCACCGTCCGTCCGAGTCTTTCCACGCACACACGTCCGCTCACGATCACATAAAAGCGATCATCCGTGTCCCCTTCCTTAACGATCTCCTCATCCGCTTGGTACTGCTGCCAATGGCCAGCCTGAAGAATTTCGGCGATTTCCGCATGCGAAAAATCGTTAAAAAATACTAGGCGGCGCAGCAAAGCAATCTGCTCTTTGGCATCAATCGAGGGCGCCAGAGAACGCAGAGAATCATGCACGCGGGTCAG
>CAIYVA010000079.1 GCA_903929455.1 uncultured Pseudomonadota bacterium
ACCAGTGACGATTTTCGTGCTCATCTCGACGATCTCGGTTTCTACTATGTTGAAGAGACTCATAATCCCGCATATCAGACATTTTTAGGCAATCCCCAAGCCTAGCGAGCGGCTTCTTTGTACGGCGGTATTAATTGAGATGAGTCCGATTAGTTACATTCCTAAGCGCGCTCCGCGGTATGAGCGCCGCCTGCTGCGCGGTATTGATACGCACCTTACCTGGTGGGGTTCAGGCAGTGAGCCGCCCATCGTCTGTTTACATGGCTGGGTAGATACGGGCGCCACCTTTCAGTTTTTAGTGGACGCGCTCGGTCAAGAGCGAACGATTGTGGCGCTCGATTGGCGCGGCTTTGGTCGTAGTCAGTGGCAGCAGACCCCGTACTGGTTTCCAGACTATTTGGCTGACCTCGATGTTCTCCTAGATATGGTATCGCCATCACAGGCGGTGACTCTAATTGGTCACAGCATGGGGGGTAACGTTGCCTGTCTATATGCAGGTATTCGACCGGAGCGCGTCAGTCATCTCATTAATCTGGAGGGCCTTGGGTCGCAAAATGTGCCACCAGAATCAGCGCCGACACGGTACAGACAATGGCTCGATGAATTGGCTCAGCAGCCTAGTTTCTCAGTTTTCGATTCAATCGAGCGCTTTTCTGATGTTTTACGTCGGAAAAATCGGCGGTTAACAGCAGAGCGCGCTGATTTTATCGCTCACTGTTGGTCGCGTACCCTGCCGGATGGCCGGTATACCGTCAACGCCGATCCTGCTCATAAGTGGATTAATCCTGTTGGCTATCGACGTGCAGACGCTGAGGCCTGTTGGCGGCAAGTGACGGCGCGCGTGTTGTGCATTTTTGGCGAAGAGTCCTCTGAGCTAGCCGCCTTTAAAGCAGGCGCTGTCCTTGATTACTATCGAGCGCAGTTCCCGGCCGCGCAGTTAGAAATGCTCACCGACGCGGGCCACATGATGCACCACGAGCAGCCTGAAAAGGTAGCCGCGCTCATCGACGCGTTTTTAGGGAGCTAAAAAGCGTCGGATTGTCGTGAACCATGCCGGCGGACGCGGCATCCGTCGCTATAATGCATCACCTTGTGTGCGCAGAGTCGTCTGTCATGTCCGAACTGCCCTCCGTTGATGACACCTCGCTGAAAGCTGTTTTAGCAGAAACCCCATTTCGGAAATTTCTGAGTGCGCGCTTTCTCTCCGCCATCGCCATCCAAATGCAAACCGTCGCTGTCGGTTTGCAGGTGTATAACCTAACGCATGATCCGATGGACTTAGGCCTAGTAGGGCTATCGCAGTTCGCTCCTTTTCTAATTCTCGTGCTGTTTGCCGGGCAGGCGGCCGATCGCTGGACACGAAAATACATCGTGCTCGGATGTTTTGCTGTGCAGTGGCTCTGCGCTGGCGCGCTATGTCTGCTGACTTACTTGCACGTGCCACAAGTATGGCCCGTCTTTGTAGTGATGTGCGTGTTCGGTGCCGCGCGCGCGTGTGTGATGCCGGCGAGTCAGGCGCTTACGCCCAATCTGATTTCGCATGCGTTGTTTAGGAAAGCGATTGTCATTAACTCCTCGACGTGGCAAATCGCCACCATTGCGGGGCCCGCAGTCGGCGGACTGGCGTATGGACTGTACGGACCGCTATTTGTTTATGCGTGTGTGCTGGGGCTAACCACATGGTCCATTGTGGCGATCATTGGCATGCGCTCACCACCACAGCTTGTATCGGTTGGTCAGGCGACCTGGCGGACGGTTTTGCACGGCGTGCAATTCGTATGGAAGCGCCCGATCTTACTGGGAGCGATCTCGTTAGACTTATTTGCGGTTCTGTTTGGCGGTGCGACAGCATTGTTGCCAGCCTATGCGACAGACATTCTTTTCGTAGGGCCCGAAGGCCTCGGTTGGTTGCGTGCGGCGCCAGGCATTGGTGCCGCACTGATAGCGGGCGTTCTAGCGTACCGCCCGATGGGTCGCAATGTGGGCTGGGTATTGTTCGTCAGCGTTGCGATTTTTGGCGCAGCCACCATTGTGTTTGGTCTGTCGCGAAGCTTTTGGGTGTCTCTGGTAGCGCTTGCTGTCTTAGGTGGCGCTGACATGATCAGTGTCTTTGTTAGGCAGTTGTTGGTTCAACTCGATACACCAGATGACATGCGGGGTCGGGTCGGCGCAGTGAGCGCTATGTTTATTGGTGCATCGAATGAGTTAGGCGAATTTGAGTCAGGCTCCACCGCTGCTTGGTGGGGTTTGATTCCGGCGGTGGTGTTAGGGGGTGCCGCCACCATCGCGATTGCGGGCATCTGGGCGCGCTTTTTCCCAACGCTTCGACGCATGGATCAATTTCCTGCGCCGAGTGGCTCCAGTGCGGGCCGCTAAGCCTACAAACTAAGCTGGGTTTTCCAAGCTAAAAGAGGTTGCGGCATCGTCATACGCAAAAGCTTCTGCATAGCGCGCCCAGCTGATGATCGCGCGTATCGTTTCCTCCGCAGAATCAGGCGACATGTGATCTTCCAGTTCATCCAAAAAGCGACTCTTGGGCGCTGAATGACTGGCTCGCTCATCTAATATGCGACGAATGTGAGCGGCGAGCGGTACGTGCGTGAGCAGCAGTCGCGAGAACATACGTTTTCTCTCATCGACTGCGGAGTCAGCGAAAGCCATGCCTTCAGGCGTTAGTCGAAGATCGCCCCCTTCGACATCAGCGAGTCGCATCATCTGCAGCGTTTCAACCACGGGGAACAGATCATCGATCTCCAGTGATAATTCTGACGCAATTTCAGGAAGGTCAGCTTTTCCTAAGAAGGGCGCCGCCGCTACAGTTTCGATTAAACCTGAGATTAGGTTGGTAGAGACGTGTGGTAAGAACGTGTCAATGCCGGAGCCTAGGACCCGCTCAAATCTAGGCGCGCTGCCGCGCCCAGGTTTTGCGGTCATCTCTACATAGATGCGTTCCACCATGGCGGCGAACGCTGGATCGAGTCGGTCGCGTGGCCTTGGAATAGTCACTTCGATGCTAGAGACAATACGGCCTGGGTTGGTGGCAAACACCAAAATCCGATCGCACATCTGCACCGCTTCTTCAATGTTATGGGTCACGAGAACGACGCCCTTGATAGGCATCTTTCCTTCAGACCACAGGTCCAGAAAATCGGTGCGCAAGGTCTCGGCTGTTAGGACGTCGAGCGCTGAGAAGGGCTCATCCATGAGCAAAATATTGGGATGGACAACGATGGCGCGGGCGACACCCACTCGCTGGCGCATGCCACCGGAGAGCTCACGCGGATAAGCAGACTCAAAGCCATCGAGACCAATGAGGTCGATCGCAGCAAGAGAGCGACGACGAATTTCATCGCGTGGTAGTTCTAGTGCCTCAAGTCCTAAGGCGACATTCTCGTAGACGGTGAGCCACGGGAAAAGCGCAAAGCTCTGAAACACCATCGAAATACCAGCCGCTGGTCCGTCGATGGCTTGACCAAGATAGTTAATGTTGCCGCCGGTGGGATCAGAAAGTCCGGCGATGAGGCGGAGCAGCGTGGATTTTCCTGAGCCTGAACGACCGAGTAGGCCCACGATCTCGCCTGGCTTCAAAGTCAGGTTAACGTCCTCTAGCACCAGCAATTCATTGCCATCGCCACGCGGAAAGGTCTTCTGGATGTGTTTGACATCGAGCAGGACGGTATCAGTGCGCTGTACAGGGATCTGGTTGTTCATGGTGTTATGCCAGACGGAACTTGCGTTCCGCATAGTAGTAAAGAGGCCGCCACAGCAGCCGATTGATAATTAAAACGTATAGGCTCATGGTGACTACGCCGAGCACAATGCGATGGAAGTCGCCTGCGACGGTTGCATCGGTAATATAAGCGCCAAGGCCGTCAGCTTTAACATGGTCTTTGCCCCAACTGGCCACTTCGGCTGCAATGCTCGCGTTCCATGAGCCGCCCGAGGCAGTTAGCGCACCAGTGACGTAGTAGGGAAAGACGGCAGGCAGGGCGATCCGTTTCCACCACAGCCAGCCGCGTACACGTAAATTAGTGCCCACTGAGCGCATCTCGCCCGGAATGGCCGAGGCGCCGGCGATCACATTAAATAAGATGTACCACTGAGTGCCTAGAATCATTAATGGACTCAGCCAGATATTGGCATTGAGCTTCCAAGTGACAATGCCCATGACGGCGACTGGGAATAGTAAATTGGTTGGGAATGCGGCCATAAATTGTGCCAGTGGCTGTATCACTCTGGCGACGTCTGGACGTAGACCCACGTACACACCGATTGGCACCCATAAAAGACTGGCGAGTAAAATCAAAACGAACACCCGCAGCATGGTGATGGCGCCTTGACCAAAGGTCGTGCCGATGTCCGCCCACGTGAGCTCAGGGGCTAAAAAGACAGCCGTTTTCCACACGGAGACCACGACGATCACTAAGACAAACAAGGTCGCCACTAGATCCAGTCGACGGGTGTGCTCGCGACTTTCAAAGCGGATGGCTTTGGGGGCTGATTTAACGATGGCGGCGGTGTTTGCCCAGCCGCGGCGCAGTTGTCGCCTGAAGCGCGCAACCCAGACAGAGCGGCTTAAGACATCAAAGACCCAGGAGGTGGGCGGCTTGCCACTCACTTCCTGCTCAAAGCGGAAGCGATCCGCCCAAGCGACGAGTGGTCTAAAGAACAGTTGGTCGTACAGCAGAATGACCGCGAACATGGCGGCGATCGCATAGCCAACGGCATGTAGATCTTTGTGTGCGATGGCCAGCGCAATATAAGCGCCGACACCCGGTAGCGTCACGGTGGTCGATCCGACGCTAAAGGCTTCTGAGGCGACGACAAAGAACCATCCACCTGACATCGACATCATCATGTTCCAGATGAGTGGTGGCATCGCAAAAGGCACTTCAAGGCGCCAAAAGCGCGCCCAACCCGATAGCCGAAAGCTGCGAGCGGCTTCGGTGAGTTCGGTCGGTACGGTGCGCAGACTCTGGTAAAAACTAAAGGCCATATTCCACGCTTGACTCGTGAAGATGGCAAAGACAGCCGCTAATTCAGCGCCGAGTACGCGACCGGGCGCTAAGGAGAGGAAAAAGACGATGGTGACTGAGATGAAGCCGAGAATAGGGACAGACTGCAGTATGTCTAAGATCGGCACCAAGATGCGCTCAGCACGCGGGCTTTTGGCAGCCCAAGTGGCGTAGGTAAACGTGAATAAAAGTGACAAGCCCAGGGCGGCGAACATGCGCAAGGTGGTGCGCGCCACGTAGCCTGGTAGAAAAGTGGGATCCAGCGAGACTGGGCTGGCATCTAAGGTGGTGATCGGTGCCAGTACCCCGCGACTGGCCGCGCCTAAAAACGCCAGAAATCCTACCACCAATAGAATGGCAATTAGATCAAAGCGCGATGGCGCGCCGCGACTTCCTGTGCTCCAAGCGGTGGTGTTCTGAGGCATGGCGACGGGGGGTACTAATAAAGGTGGCTCTGGAGTCTGGGGACGCGACGCAGTCTGCCACAATTGGTATGGCGGCTAACACCCCATGGCACCAAGAAATCGCTTAGGGGTGTGTGGATGGGCTTGCTTCATGGCCCGGGAAGTCATGGCCTGCGGATGTCAACGGGTAGTGGCCTGTCGGTTGGTCACGGCGGGGCAGTGCGTTTTAGTAGATCACTGACGGGAGCCCCAGCGGGCAGACGGTGGATTTCCCGCAGCATAAAAGCGGCCATAGCGATATTGCCGAGTGTCATGATCAGCACAAACCAAAGCAGGCGACCGGCGGCGCGCTCTTTATAGAACACCCAGGTGTAGAACGTTAAAAAGCCACCGTAGGCATCCGTCAGGGTGGCTATGGTCCACGCATGATTCGGTGATTGGGTGAGGCCAGTCCATTCCCAGGCGGGTTGCTGCAGAGACGCCCATAGAGTCACCGCTACGAGGGTGATCAAAATGCAGCTAAAGATGGCGTATAGGATGGCTTTTGGCTTCATGCGTACTCCGAGCGCGGGTGCGCGCAATGGCGCAGGGATCTTACTGACGAACTGGCTCATAGTATCGCTGCCTGTTGGCATCAGATCAAATGATGGAAAGACCGGTAGGTCGGTTCGTCTGATCTATAATAAACAGGCACGGTGACGACAGTTGATCCGATCGTTGGGGGCATGAATGCTGAGCTCATTTGTTCATTGGTATCTGCAAGCCCTAGACACGGGTGGCTATGCTCTGGTCGTACTGCTGATGGCTGTTGAAAGCTCCATTGTGCCACTGCCTTCCGAGGTGGTGATTCCACCCGCCGCGTATCTGGCCGTCACGACAGGGAAAATGACGCTTGTGGGTGTGGCGCTCGCAGGGACTGTGGGCTCTTGGATTGGTGCCAGCGTGATGTATCTGGCCGCGCGCTATCTCGGGCGACCACTGCTTGTGCGCTTCGGTGCATTCATTTTTCTGACCGAGACGAAGTTGGCTGCCGCTGAGCGTTGGACCTCTTCCGTTGGTCCCTATGGCGTATTTGCGGCGCGCCTGTTACCGGTGATTCGCCACTTGATTGGCATTCCCGTTGGCCTGATGCGTATGCACTACGGCTGGTTTAGTTTGGCGACCCTGTGCGGTGCGCTGGTCTGGTCTACTGTGTTGTGTTGGATTGGTGTGACCGCAGGGCAGGATGCAGCTTTGCTCGCAGGGGACATGCATCGCGTGACTCGCTGGTGTGTCGGTATCTTCGTGAGCTTGCTTGTTCTTTATGGATTATTTGTTTATCGGCCGATGCGTCGTCAGTAAGTAACCACTCGCGCGGCTTAGACCCTTGGTTTTGCACGCGCAGTCGCTTGTGCGTGTCTTGGATCATCAGGCCAGAAGTGTTTTGGGTAGCGACCTTTCAGTTCGCGCCGTACCTCTTCATATCCTTTAGACCAGAAGCTCTCTAAATCACGGGTGATCTGTACGGGCCGCCGTGCCGGTGAGAGCAGTTCGATCGCTAAAGCCACGCGCTGGTTGGCGACGGTGGGTGTTTTGAGCAGACCGAAAACTTCTTGCAGCCGGACTGAGACGCGCGGTGGGTCTTGCGCGTAGTCAATAGGCACCGTTGAGCCGCTAGGTACCAGCAGATGAGTGGGCGCCAGTTGTGTGAGCGTTTGCGTTAACGCATAGGTCAAACATTGGCCGAGGATCATGGTTAGATCCAGTCGTGCCAAGTGATCACGCCGGGTAATGCCATCTAGGAAAGGTTGAAGCCACGTCTCTAGCGTCGCCATCAGCGTGTCATCAGACAGATCAGGCCATGCCGCACTGTCGTTGGGTGGCAAGACAGACCTTAGAAACAAGACACGTGTTTGTAAACTGCGGGAGGCAGGGGTCCACGGTAAGGCGTTAAGGCCTAGCGTACGAATGCCAGTGAGCATGGCGGTGCTAGCGGCTTCCGTTGGTGGAGCGTTTAGAGATTCCTCCATTAAGGGCAGCGCACCGAGCTGCCATTCTTTGAGCGCACTGACCACGTGCTCTCGCGCATTCCATTCGATTCGCTCAGATACGCTGATATGGTCTGACAAGGTCTCTAGAAGCCAAGATCGACTGATGGCAGCCGCGCGATAAATGCGCGCCTCCCGTTCGGCCCCATCTAAGTCAGCAATCACTATAAACCCATGTTGTGTTAGCCCATCGGGACCGGCGAATAGCGCACCACGACCATTGCTCATCAAATAGCGGTTACTGTCCCCTCGGCGTCTCGCGATGCGATCCGGATAGGCATACGCCAGTAATTGCCCTGCCTCCGTTGGCGCACGGCGCGCGTCGGTCGTGCCTGATCGGGGGCGGTGTCGCAGCTGGTTTTTCCAAAGATCGCTGAGTCGTCGAATACGATTGATGGCCACGCGATCTACCTCAAGTCCAGCAACGGAACGTCCTGCTAATAATTCAAGGCGCTTCTCAAGACTGCTGTCGCGTTGCTGTGGTGGTGTGCGCACAAAGTCGCGCTCCGTGAGGAGCGCTGCCAAATCACAGGCCATTCGGATCGATTCCGGTCCGTCGGCTGCCAATAGCATGCGCGCGAGACGGGGATGTGCGCCTAACTGCGTCATGGCCTGACCCACTGGCGTGATGCGATCAACAGCCAGTGCCCCTAGGCGGGTCAGCAAGTCGCGCGCCTGCGCGAGATGAGCGGGCGGTGGTGGATCCAACCAGAGTAGAGCATCTGCCTCTGTTCCCCACGCAGCGAGATCTAACGCCAAGCCCGACAGATCAGCCTCACAGATTTCAGGCGGGGTATGCGACGGGTATCGGCGGTATTGAGCTTCGGTGTAAATGCGGTAACACACGCCTGTTTGTGTTCGGCCTGCACGTCCACGACGCTGCTCTGCGGCGGCTTTGGATACCGCTGTCGTTTCAAGACGACTCATGCCACTGCCCGGATCAAATTGACTGCGACGCGCAAGACCAGCATCCACCACGATCCGAATGCCCTCAATCGTCAGAGACGTTTCCGCGATGCTGGTGGCCAGAACGACCTTGCGCCGTCCCGGCGCAGAGGGCGTCAGGGCCCTATCTTGCTGCTCACCGGAGAGTTCACCATACAGGGGTAGGAGATCAATGTGATCAGGCCAATCGCTACGCACGAGCTGCTCAGTGAGTCGTCTGATTTCCGCGGCACCTGGCAAAAAGACCAGGGCATCTCCGGTCTCCTCGGTCAGTGCTCGACGAATCGTGTGTGCAACCGCTCTCTCTAAGTGATCGGGTGTCCTATCCGCGTAGCGCACATCCACCGGGAAGCTTCGCCCGGTACTGGTTAATCGAGGGGCGTCGTTCAGCAGCTTGGAGACGGCTTCGCCATCGAGTGTCGCGGACATCACTAACAACCGCAGATCAGGCCGTAGGGTTTGCTGTGCATCACGACAAAGCGCTAATCCGGTATCTGCCGACAAGCTGCGCTCATGAAACTCATCGAAAATGACAATGGCGGTGTCTTCGAGTGCGGGATCGGATTCCAGCAGACGCATGAGGATGCCATCCGTGACCACCTCGATGCGTGTTGCCGCACTCACCTGTGTGTCCAGTCGCATGCGGTAGCCGACCGTTTGCCCCACCCGCTCACCTAAGGTCGCCGCTAAACGTTGTGCCACCGCGCGGGCTGCTAAGCGCCGCGGTTCGAGCATGATGATTTTTCGATCCGCGCGCCAAGCGGCGTCGAGTAAAGCCAAAGGAATGACGGTGCTTTTACCAGCGCCTGGCGGCGCTTCAAGTACCACCGCCTGTGCCTGTGCTAAGGCCGTCGCAAGTGCCGGCAGGAGCTTGCAGATCGGCAGGTCAGGCAGTTTTAGGTTACGAGTCACAGCGTGTGCTGAGAGGGCGTACCGAATGACGCGATCATGTTAAGCCGAAGCAATAAGGGTCGCTCTGATTCAAAATCAGAGTGCTATCGGCTGTTACCCAGGCTTGTCCGGTGATGGTCGGAATGACCTCGCCGTTGATCTGTCTAACGGTGCCTTCAAAGACGCTACCAATGATACTTTGCACGCGATAGCGTTTCCCTGCGGTCCATCGGCCCTCGGCCACTAGACAGGCGAGCCTAGCACTGGTGCCGGTACCACAAGCTGATCGATCATAGACATTGCCTGGGCATAAGACGAAGTTCTTGGCGTCGCAGCCTGCGCCAGCAGGACCTAATAATTCGATGTGGTCAATGGGAGCTCCCTGTGCCCCAGTGATGCCTGAGTTGGTGAGCGCCTGGCGAAGGTCGACACTAAAAGCCACCAGCGTCTGCAGATGTGACCGGTCAAGCGTTCGGCCATGGTCTTCACAGATAAAGAACCAGTTGCCACCCCATGCGACATCGCCGGTGACCATGCCGTAACCAGGCACTCGGACGCTGACCCGGTGGGCATACCGATAACTTGGCACATTGGTGACCGAGACGCGTCCATCGGTATGCAGCTCGGCGCTGACTATGCCGACGGGTGTTTCAATGCGATGGGTGCCCGGCGCAATACGTCCAAGCCATGCCAAGGTAGTCACTAAGCCGATGGTGCCGTGGCCACACATTCCTAAGTAGCCCACGTGATTAAAAAACAAAACACCGGCAGTCAGATGGCTATCAGTGGGTGGTATTAATAGACCACCCACACAGATCTCAGACGCCCTAGGCTCCGTGCACAGAGCCACGCGTAGCCGGTCGTGTTGGCTTTGGAAAGCGGTAATTTGGTCGTCGAACGAACCAGTGAGCGCCGGTCCACCCGCGATAATCAGGCGCGTCGGCTCACCACCCGTGTGGGAGTCAATCACCCGTAGGCGCTGTTCGGTGGTTTGGGTGGTCACTGACGGAGAGGCCTCATGCATGCCAATCATTGGAGAATAGCAGGTGTGCTGACGGAGCCTGACATTCGACGCTCAGAGGATGTTCTCTCTGGAGGGGTCGGATAGACTGTCGGAATGCGTTTTCTGGTGTTTACGTTACTGGCGTTGCGATTGCTCGCTGGATGTTCTAGCGCCCCGCCGTATCGGCCAGAGCCTGTTGCAGGGGTGGTGAGCAAGGCGGATTCCGTCGGCGCGCGCGCGGCTGCGTTAGCGGCGCGTTATGTGGGTGTGCCTTATCGGCTCGGTGGTCATTCTCCTGCGGGTTTTGACTGCAGCGGGCTTGTGTGGTTCGTGTATCACGAGTTGGGCGTATCGGTCCCGCGTACCGCTGCTTTGCAACACCAGGTGGCGCGGTCGATTCCCGCTGATCAATTACAGCCTGGCGATCTCGTATTTTTCTATACATCCGTTGATCATGTGGGGATCTATTTGGGCAATGGGGAGTTTATCCACGCGCCTGCGACCGGGAAAACGGTCTCCCGCGCCCGTCTTAACTCGCCTTATTTTATTTTAGGCTTCGCTGGCGGCGGGCGTGTGCCCGGTGCTTGAGTGTCTGACGGCGGGCGTAGGGTACGTGCGCAGCCTGTAGCGGCAATAAAATAGACCGTACTGCCGCCACCACCTGAGACACCTCAGTAGATCGGCGCAGCGGATGTGCGATCTCAAGCTGCACGCCGCGATCACGCGCCCCCCGGTTAACGATGTTTTGCGGATGGATGGCAGGAAAACGATGGCCACTGACATGCGCCACCACCTGTCGCTCGTGCAGTGCTGCCGCAATGCGGTCTTTGAGTTCAAGATCAAGACCGCCGAGCAACACCGAGGGTTCATCCCCCTCGCATCCGTGAATGGCGACCACATGCTGACACTCGGCAATGAGTGACAAGCACTCGGGCTCGTCGAAGCGATGGCTGGTGAGGTGCAAGGCGGTGTAGTTGTGCCACGAGCGAATGCCTTCAAATAGGTAGAGATTAAAGTCATCGCCGGCAATGGATTGCGCGACTTCTGAGGTGCCGTCTTCGATGTGTCCGCCATGCGGCGCAATGATGGCGATTGGTGAGTGCTGTCGGCGCCTGATCTGGATTTCGAAATCTACGCCACGGCGCTGCGCCGCGGACAGATCGGCGTACCCGGTATACAGTTTGGCATCTGGGATTTTCAATGCCGCCTCCGGCTGGCTGCCTATGCCGTTCAAAATAACACTAAATTTTTGACGGAGGCACTCGGCCGTTGTCCTGGGCATGCGGAGACCGCCCGGATGGACTGGCCCGGCCACGGCCCCTTGAGCCTTAAAAGCATAATTAATTGTGCTTCATACTTGTAAAGATGAGCCCGCTTAGTCGCACCATTAGTCCGTCACGCCACTACAGGCGTTACGTTAGACACTGAACCTTGGAGGTTACTGCCATGATGAAGAAGATCGCTTTGCTGATTGCTGCTTTGACACTCGCTATGCCGGTCTTCGCGCAGACAGGCGGCGCCGGCGCTGCAGACCCTGCCGCATCGACGGCTCCTGTAAAACACGCCAAGAAGGCTAAGCATGCGCATAAATCGCATGCCAAGAAGAAGGCGGCTGCAGCTGCTGCGGACGCTGCTAAGTAAGCAACTGTTGCCATCGACCCGATCGATGGCAAGGCCCCGTAAAGCTTGGCTTTGCGGGGTTTTTTTCGTTTAGGCTCTTATTGGCGCGTGCCGCGGCTACCAAATATGCACTCGGTCAGCGGGCGCTAGGTAGAGCGCGTCGGTGGGTGCGATGTCAAACGCCTGATACCAAGCGTCGACGTTGCGAACAACGCCGTTCACCCGATACATCGCTGGGCTGTGTGGGTCAGAGAGTACTTGGTTACGTAAGCTCTCATCCCGATACAGCGTGCGCCACACCTGCGCCCAACTTAAGAAAAAGCGCTGGTCTGCGGAGACGCCGGCTAAGCTGGGTGCCGGTTGCTCGCCCAATGACAGCTGATACGCGCGGTAACCGACCGTCAGTCCCCCCAGATCACCGATGTTCTCGCCTAAGGTGAGACGTCCATTCACCTTGATGTTGGGGAGAGGCTCGAACTGACTATATTGATCGACTAGGCGATCACCCAGCGTCTTGAAGGCCGACACATCCGAGTCATTCCACCAGGCATGCAGCACGCCATGCGCGTCTGATTTGGCGCCTTGATCGTCGAATCCGTGTCCCATCTCATGGCCGATGACCCCGCCAATGCCGCCGTAGTTCACGGCCGCATCCGCCGCTGGGTCAAAAAACGGAGGTTGTAGAATGGCTGCGGGAAACACAATTTCATTGAAAGACGAATTGTAATAAGCGTTCACAGTCTGTGGTGCCATCGACCACTCATCACGATCCGTGGGCTTGTTCAGTCTGGTCACCTCGCGCTCCCATTCGAAGCGTTGTGCGCGAACGTAATTTCCAAAAGCATCACCGTGTTTAATACTGAGTGCAGAGTAGTCGCGCCAGTGATCGGGGTAGCCTATTTTTGGTTTGAAGGTGGCCAGCTTTTCCGCAGCCGCTAATTTGGTGTCAGCGCTCAGCCAAGCCGACTGAGCAATGCGCTCACCGTAGGCGCGGCGTAGATTATCCACCAGGGCAAGCATTTGTGCCTTCGCGTCCGGCGGGAAATAACGCGCCACGTAAAATTGACCCACCGCTTCCCCTAGTGCGCCGTTGGTATTTTCCACCGCGCGCTTCCAGCGCGCGCGTTGTTCTGGTTGTCCAGAGAGCGCTTTACCGAAGAACGCGAAGTTTTCTTGGTCAATCGCGGCAGGCAAGACCGACGCATGCGTGCGCAGGTAGTGAAACGTGGCGTATTGGCGCCACGTGTCGACAGGTGTTTTGATAAACAACTGGCTGAGCGGCTCGATGGCGCTGACCTCTGATACCACCACCTCTTTCACCTGCTCTAGGTGGGCGGCGGCTAAGCTTGCATCCCACGGATACAGCGGCGCTAGCGCTTTTAGTTGAGTGCGTGTCCTTGCGTTATAGGTTTTATCGCGATCGCGACGTTCCGCTTTCGGCCAGTGGAGCTTGGCGATCTCGACTTCAAGCGCAAGTATTTTTTGTGCGCTATCAGCGGCCGCCGGTTGGCCTGCGAGCGTTAAGAAGGTCTCAATGTGTGTTTGATACTGCTGACGAAGTGTCTTGAACTGCGCATCGTCGCGCAGATAAAAATCTCGATCCGGCAGAGCCAGACCGCCGTGGTGCACCACCACCACATAGCGGTCAGGATTTTTCTGATCGAGGCTGATATTAAAATCAATCGGCGCAGGCAAGCCAAGGTCGGGTCGTGCCAGCAGTTGTGCGATTGCCCGATGGGATTTGGCTGCTTGAATGCTGCGAATACCGGCTTTCGCCGGTGCGAGGCCGGTGCGTTCAATCGCATCTACATCCAGGAAGCTGGTGTAGTAGTCCGCCATTTTTCTCTCGGCGCTGTCAGCGGGTGCCTGGCTGTTGGCCGCAGCCGTTTCTAATAAGCCACGTACTTGTGTCTGTGAGCGTTCTAGTAACTGCACAAACGTGCCGTAGCTTGTGCGGTCAGCGGGCAGATCCGTATGGGCAAGCCACTGACCGCTCGCATAGCGGAAAAAGTCATCGCCAGGCCGGATGGCTGCATCACGACCCGCTAGATCAATGCCGAATTCGCCAATGGCGGGCGCCGCATGACTCGGCGCAATCAGGGCAAGCAGCAGGGTGAGCAGGGTGGTGAGATATCGAGCGTGGCAATGCGCGGCGGTCATAGGGACTCCTTAACGTGAGCCACCGAGCGGGAAGCCAAGTGGATCTGGCCTCACTATGACATTGGACGGAACCCGCTGGACACCCCCGTTATTTGGAGGTCACGAGACCGTCGAGGGAGGAGTCAACTCGAGGGCCTCTAAATGAGGCCCTCGAGTGATCGGTCCTTAGGCAGGCTTCTTGGCGTACACCTTGCACCAACCGGCAGCGGCGACCATCTTGCCCGCGAACAGGTTGCAAGCACCGCTCGCGTCGCCAGCCGCTCCCTTGTACTGGACGCAGTTGCTGCATTTCTGTTCAGCCTTATGCGTTGGATTGGCTTTGTCGTCAACCTTTGAGCTATCCGCCACATAGCCTAAGGCTTTGGCTTGCGCATCATTTGGATCAAGCGGTACGCCCGCTGCATCCACGCGCGTGCTGAGTCCGATCACAGGGATCGCGGCAAGTCCTGCAAGGGCGCCGGTCAGCAAGCGACGGCGGTCCATTTTCTGTTCAAACATGGCTTCACTCCTGAGAAATGTAAACATCGAATCACGTATCAATCAGCCAATCGAGGCGCTCTAGTTTAGAGCCGTCGCGAGGGTCTGTCTCGCTCATTCGTGTAGGTATTTATCGCCGCTCATTCTTCGTGCGGCAAACAAGGACTGACATGATCGCGTACAGGACCGACGAGGGTCAGACAGACGTGTGCGTACTATCGATCTGCGCCTTAGACGCTGCGGCGGGCGCATCAATGATCGTGGCGTAGTCTTCATCTGAGTCAGGATGGGTGTAGCCAACGCCCACCCAGTTGGCTGGAATTTTTAATGCACTGGCGAAGGAAGCTGCCACTGCTGATAGGTAAGGGATCGACTGCACCACCATCACGAGTACCCAGGCGCGTAGATCCGGGCTATCCATGCGCATGCGATCGAAGCTTGTACTGGCTAGGTGGTAACTCACCGCCACACCACTCGCCAGAAGCGCGGCCGCCATGGTCGCTTCGATGCGGCAGGCTTGTAGCGCACCCATGAGGGTGTGCGAATCCGCCTGCTTGGGTGTGCGAAAGAAAGGCTCGTTGTTGGTGAACAGGCCTTTGAGTACCGCCATACCAATCGTATGAGCCAATCCTAAGCCTGCAATCGAAGCGGCAATCGTTTGTCGCACGCCCGCACCGACACGCACCTTATAAAGATGCATGAGCTTGGCCAGCTTAAATACAAACAGAGACAGCGGCAGCACTGAGAAGATCGCTAAGGGTGGATCAAATTTCGATGGGAACAGCACCATCAAGAGAGACCACACCAAGGCGGACAGGTTAAAAAGCACATTGAGGCCATCAGCCATCCACGGCAGCCAGCCAGCCAAAAAGTGGTAGCGCTGACCCGCGGTCAGTTGCATGGGGCGTTTGCCAAATAGTTGTGCCTTGTGGGCGCGTAGGATTTGCATCGCACCGTAAGCCCATCGAAAGCGCTGCTTCTTAAAGTCGATGAACGTATCTGGCATTAAGCCTTGGCCGTAGCTGTGCGGTATATAGGTGGCTTCATAGCCTTCCTCAAAAACGCGAAGACCCAGTTCTGCATCCTCCGTGATGCACCATTCGGCCCAGCCATTGAGATCTTTGAGTACTTGATGGCGAACCATCGTCATGGTGCCGTGCTGAATGATGGCATTTCGCTCATTACGAGTGATCATGCCGATGTGAAAAAACCCACGGTACTCGGCATGGCACATGGCTTTGAACGCTGTCTGATTCTCATCACGATAATCTTGCGGCGCTTGCACAATCGCAATTTTGTCTGCGCTGAAGACCGGTACCAAGTCTTTTAGCCAGTTAGGTGATACCCAGTAGTCACTGTCGATGACTGCCACAATGCCGGCGGCTGGGTCCGTGTGGCGAAGCGCAAAGTTAAGGGCGCCGGCTTTAAAGCCCGCTAAGGGATTTACGTGGAAAAATCGGAAGCGCGCGCCCAAGGCTTGGCAATGCGCTTCTACCGGACGCCATACCGCTTCATCAGCCGTGTTGTTGTCGATCACCAGCACTTCAAAGTTGGGGTAATCGAGTTTAGTCAGTGCATCGAGCGTGCCGATGAGCATATCGGGCGGTTCGTTATAAGCCGGCACATGAATAGACACCTTAGGCCGATAGGTCGTATCCGTGCCCTCAGCGGCAGGCCCTACCAGTAGTCGACGGCGGAGCCTGACCCAGTGCGCTTCTGCCCACTCATGCGCTTCCGCGAGCAGTACGGCGATCACACCTAACATGCCAATAAATAAGCACACGCCGACCGTGATGCTGGTGACACTGAGATACTGCTGCGTGTAGCTATAGATGACCCACGTGGTCAGCGCACTGGTGGCGTAGACAATGATGGCTAGAAAACTACGCCCGCGATTTTTTAAGGTGCCGCTGTGACGGTAGAACCAAAAAAGCATGGAGGCGGCTAGCACCACCGAGACCGAGGCTAGCATCTGCCATTGCGGCATACGTGTGATGGGCTTGGTCAGTTCAAACTTGGGCTGACGGTTGGCATCATAAACACCCCAGTACGCACCCACGGCACCCTCTTCATCCGCCTTCCACGGCTGATCAAAGGCCTCCATGATGTAGTAAGGCGCATTTTCTTTTTCAGCCCACGACAAAAAGCGCCGTAAGAAAAGCGCCTCGTTACCTGGGGAGGCCACTGCTTTTTCGCGCGTGCGGCCGTTGGATGGCCAGCCCACTTCGCCGATGACCACGGGTTTGTTGGGAAAGCGCGCCTGAATCTTGTGATAGATATCGATGGAGTACCCCACCGACTGCTCAACGTTGATCCCTTCCCAGTAGGGCAGCAGATGGATCGTGATGTAGTCGACGTGATCGGCTAGCTCCGGATGCTTTAACCACACATGCCACGGTTCGGCGGTGCTGATGGGTTGACTGATGGCTTTGTTGGCGCGATCGAGTAAGTCATAGAACTCTTCAAGTGGTAGATCGCCGCGCAAGATCGATTCATTACCAATGATGATGCGCACCACGTTGCGGTTTTTAGCCGCTAACTCAATGGTGCGATTAAGTTCTTCTTCGTTGTGATCGCGTCTGGCATCGATCCAAGCACCCATGGCGACGTTGAGGCCGCGCTCTTCGGCGAGCTCTGGGATCAGGCCGATACTGCCTTCGACCGTATAGGTGCGGATGGCTTTGGTTTTGCCTCTCAGCAGATCAAGATCAGAAATGATCTGCTCGCGGGTGGGGAAGTCCCCTTTGAGTGCGCTCTCGCCCGGGTGATAAGGAGACACCGCGTAGCCCCACACTTCGCGCGGCCACTCGGGCTCTGTTTCCGGTCGGTTAAGCCAGGCCCACATGCCGATGGTCACGATCGCAAAAACGATCGCGATCAGAATCGCGGACATTCGGAGTTTTAAGGTGGCCATCGGCGGCGAAGGATAGCGTGCTTCGGGAGCTAGGTCGCCTACCTTCTCACAGGCGGGTCAGACTTCGCTATCGTACGGACGAACCACCCCGGTGGGTGGCCCTTAGTTGCTGGTGGGGCCCGGTGGGATGGGCAGCGTTCGCATCTCCTCCGCCTGTACATCCCTGGGGAGGGCGTCTAAGGGGGAGGCCAGTTCAATGTCTTTGGCCTCCCGACCGACATTGAGGTCCCGAAAGCGGCGGGCGGCGGGTAGAACGCGCGATTCCAGTGAGCCCACGGCATCGTTATAGGCGCCGACGGCTTTCTTAAGGCCCGCACCCATGCTGTTCCAATGCGCCGCCATGACTTGTAGGCGCTCGTATAGCTCCTGGCCTAGGTCGGCGATCTTCTGTGCGTTGTCAGCCAAAGCCTCTTGCCGCCAGCCGTAGGCGACGGTTCTGAGTAACGCGATCAGGGTGGTGGGGGTCGCCAAAATCACTTTTTTGTTGATACCAGCCTCGATTAGGGTCGGATCTTGTTCGAGCGCTGCGCTATAAAACACCTCGCCAGGGATAAACAGCACCACAAACTCGGGACTATTGGCGAACTGGCCCCAATACTGCTTTTGCGACAATTTGTTGATATGATCGCGTATCTGGCGGGCATGGTCAGATAACTTCTGCGAACGTGCTGTTTCGTCAGTCAGCTCCAGAGAGTCCAGATAGGCTTCGAGCGGCGCCTTAGCATCGACGATCAGACTTTTGCCGCCCGGCAGTTTGACGACCAGATCCGGGCGTAGATCGCCGCTCTCGGTCGACACGTTCTCCTGCTCCACAAAGTCCACTTCGCCCAACATGCCGGCCAATTCCACCACCCGACGCAGTTGCAGCTCTCCCCAGCGGCCGCGCACGGTGGGCCTGCGTAAGGCGCCGACCAGATTGCCGGTTTCTCGCTTTAGATCCGACTGGCCAATTGCCAGATGCTCGACCTGGGTGAGTAGTGCGCTATACGCGCCTACCCGGTCCTTTTCGATATCCCCGATCTTGGCTTGCACCTTCTCGAGCGACTCACGCACCGGTTGCACCAGTTGCGCAAAACTCTGTTGACGGCTCTCAAGATCACCCTGGGCTGATTTTTGTAAGGTCTCAAACTGGGACTTGGCTAAATCCATGAACTGCTGGTTATTGGCCTTGAGCGTGTCGGCTGCAAGCGACTTAAACACGTCGGTTAGCTGGGCTTGGGCGCTCTCTAGCAGCTTTCTCTCGTCTGCTAGGGCGCTACTTTGCGCGGCATATTGGGCGGCTAAGGTGTGTTGGGTCTCGCTCAGGCTGCGCGCTTCGGCACGCGCCACAGAGAGCGCCTGATCGCGGCGAGTGAGCTCCTCTTTTAGCCCATCGAGCTGTAAAAGGGCTGACTCGGCAGCACTTCGTAGGCGGGTTTCATCCAGCAGGCGCTGCTCAAATTGAGCAGCCCGGCGATTCCCGCCCACCAAAAACCCCACCAACGCCCCGATCAAGAGCGCGCCCAGACCAACCAGTAAGAGAGTATCCATAGGGGCAGAGTGTAAGACGGACGCCGTGCTTAGGGTATGGCCTCTTAATGAACCGAAGGTGCGCGAGAGGTCGCCGCTCTTGTTAGACTGGCGATGGGCCTGTAGCTCAATGGTTAGAGCAGGGGACTCATCGACTCGAGCAGTCGGGAAGGTGCCTTCACGGGGTAACGCGTGAAGTGGACGGGATGAATTCAGGGAACCCTGACCGGATTTGGTCCGATGGCAACCCTGAGCCAAGCCGGCGGTGAACCGCCGGAAGGTGCAGAGACTACCTGAGAGCTGGGGCTTGTCCCCATATGCTCTTAATAACAGGCAGGAGCGTCCCGCACCCGACCGTCGTTGTTAACAACGACGAGGGTGAAGAGATAGTCCACTCCCACAAGAAATTGTGGGGAACAGTGAATCCCTTGGTTCAGGGTTCGAGTCCCTGCGGGCCCACCATAATGTGAAATCCCAACTCTTATCGGTTGGGATTTTTTTTGCCCGTTGGCGGTCTCTCTGTTCGCCATGGAAGGCAAGCGCGTTCCCAATTCAGGGCTGCACCTGCGCGACCCCTGCCGCGATGCGCTCAAGTCGGTCGCTCTC
>CAIYVA010000080.1 GCA_903929455.1 uncultured Pseudomonadota bacterium
CCAACGCCGTTATCAGAAAATCATTGAGGAGACGCCCGCACCTGGAATCTCTGAGGCGCTACGGACTCGCCTGTATGATGCCGCCGTTCGATTCTCAGAGCGTCTATCTTATCGAGGGGCGGGCACGGTAGAGTTTTTAGTTGATACCCAAACTGAGGCCTTTTACTTTCTTGAAATGAATGCCCGTATCCAAGTAGAGCATCCGGTCACTGAGGCGGTGACCGGCATTGATATCGTCGCAGAACAGATTGCGATCGCTGCGGGGGAGGGCTTGCGAATGAAGCAGTCGGATATTCAGCTCCGCGGTTGCGCCGTCGAGTGCCGAGTGAATGCCGAGGATCCCGAGCGTGACTTCCAGCCTTCGCCTGGGCTTATTCGCGAATTATTGTGGCCCGTGGGGACCGGTATCCGTGTCGACACGCACATTGAAGCAGGTTCTCGGATCCCACCATTTTACGATTCTTTGCTGGCAAAAATTATCTCTTGGGCGCCGGATCGTGCGGCGGCTCTCGCGCAACTGCGTCAAGCAATCGACCAGACGCACCTTGTCGGTATTCAAACCAACCTCGGCTTCCAAGCTGAGGTACTTGCAGATGCTGAATTTTCAGCAGGCTCCATTGACACTGGGTTTCTGTCTCGGCTCCTTGATCGTCGTCTACCTATTGCTTCGGAGGACTTAGCTCGTGGCTGATATCGAACTGGTGGATACCTCCTTACGTGACGGCAATCAGTGCCTCTGGGCGGCAATGGGCATCGATACGGCAAAGTCTTTGACAGTCGCGCCGATTTTAGATCAAGTAGGTTACCGGGCTATTGATTTTACAACGTCCACTCATATGGGCGTTGCTGTTCGATTTAAACAAGAAGATCCATGGGAAAGGATCCGCCTCATGGCGGAGGCCATGCCGCGTACGCCGCTGCAGTTCATGTCGACTGGTTTTCGGTTCATCTCGTGGGAGACTGCGAGCCCAGAATTTATGGCGCTCGCCTTCCGTACGTTGGCACGCAACGGCATTCGTCGCTTTTGTTTAGCTGATCCGATGAATGATGCTGACTCAAATATCACCTGTGCGCGCATGGTAAAACAGGGTGGCGGCGAGTATGTGATTGCGGCGCTAGTATTTACCTTAAGCCCTATCCATGATGATGCGCATTATGCGGCGTGCGCACGTAAGTTAGCGGCAAGTCCTGACGTGGATGCGCTTTATATTAAAGATCCCGGCGGACTATTGTCGCCCAAGCGGGCAGCGACTTTAATCCCGGCTATTAAAGCGGTGATTGGCAGTAAGCCATTAGAGTTACATGCGCACTGTACGATTGGTCTCGCTGAGGGCACTTATCTTGAGGCGGCTGATCTTGGCATATCTGCACTGCAGTGTGCTGCAGGTGCGTTGGGCGATGGCATTTCGAATCCACCCGCTGAGCGGATTGTATCTAACTTAAAAAGTCTCGGTCACACCGTTCGTATTGACACCGATGCACTGGCGAAGGTGGGCAGCTACTTCACACGCATCG
>CAIYVA010000081.1 GCA_903929455.1 uncultured Pseudomonadota bacterium
CGCCGCCTGCACCCCCGGATCTTTGGCATGGCCACCACCAATGTTGGTCGCAAAGAAACCCGGCGCGATCGCATTGGCAGTGATCTGATAAGCGGCAAGCTCCAAAGCCACCATTTTCATTAAATGCGCGCAGCCCGCTTTAGCCGCCATATAAGCGGAGCCAATCGCGGGCTCACACTGGTAGGCCGCCACAGAGGTGGTGAAAATAATGCGTCCAGAGCGCCGCGGCTTCATGTGCCTGGCGGCGGCGCGCGCCGTACGAAAAATACCATTGAGGTTGATATCAATGACGCGCTGCCAGCGCTCATCCGTGTAGTTCTCTAGTGATCCCTCTGCATTGCGCTCGCGTTGCTCGCCGACCCAACTGCCCACAAAGCCAGGCCCTGAATCGATCCCTGCATTTGCAAACACCACATCAAGTCGCCCATAGAGGGCAGCCGCTTCATTCACCGCTGCATCCAGTGCCGCGGTATCACGCACATCAACCACTGCTGAGCGCACGTCTTGACCTAAAGAGCGAAGGCGTGCCGTCTCCTGATCGAGACGCGCCTTATCTACATCCAACAACGTCACGCGCGCACCGGTTTCAGCGAGCGCCTCACCATAGGCAAGGCCTAGGCCGCTCGCACCCCCTGTGACGATAACCCCGTACCCTTCGACCTTAAAAAGCGATGCGATCTTCATACCAACCCCCAAAAGCTGTTTGCTAATACGTCATCCGTGTGCGGCTAAATCCACCAAGATTTTCATACCCTCTTGGCGACGTAGCCGGTGAATGCCCTGCTCAATAATCCCCTCAAAGGGGATCGTTTCCACCCAACCGTCCAGCGGGTAGGCGCCCTTCGCCATCTCAGCAATGACACTCGGGAAAGCGTTCTCAAACATCGCGACGCCTGTTAAAAAAACTTCCGGCATGAGCAGATCAAAAGGTGGAATAACCACCGGATGATGATGAATAGCCACCACCACCGCCGTGCCATTGATACGCGTGCCATGCAGCAAGGCCCTAATAGCCGCGGGCACACCCGCCGCGTCCAAAGACGCATGGGCGCCGTGTCCGCCGGTCAGATCACGAATCGCCATGACAGGATCACTGTCCTTCGGATCGACGACCCAGCGCGCACCGAGCGCCAATGCCAACTGACGGCGCATCGGCGAAGGGTCACTCACGATCACATCCACACCGCGGCGCTTCAATGTCAACAGCGCGCCAATGCCGATGGGGCCTGCGCCATGTACGGCGACCACTTGGCCCGCGTCAACGCGACACCGATTCACGGCATGCCAAGCCACCGACAACGGCTCAATGAGCGCACCCTGCTGAGCCGTTACACCGGGCGCTAAGCGATGCGCCATACGCCGCTTAACGACCGTGTAGTCAGCCAGTCCACCGCTTGAGCGGTTGTAGCCATGGAAAGCAAGGGTTGGACAATGGTTATAGTGACCCGACGTACAGTGAAGGCACGTGCCACAGGTCTCCAGTGGCTCCACCGCCACCAAGTCACCAATGGCGAGATCCTCGACCC
>CAIYVA010000082.1 GCA_903929455.1 uncultured Pseudomonadota bacterium
GAGCATGTAACTCAGCTTTAGTCACCAGACCTTTCTTAAGGGTGACTCGTTCCAACGCATCGAGTCGCTCGGCCACCACCCAAAATTCCTGAGCCATCTTGACCAGTGCGGCCGCAAAGCGATCCATCGCCGGATCCTGAAAGAACTGGGGCTGACCATCTGGGCCGTAGTAGCCGCGCGATGCCTCATCCGGGACAACCGACATCGGATCGATACTCACTGCGCACGCTCCTGCCACGCACCAAAGCCAAACCACTGAATGCCAGCGGCGAGACGACCTGTTGTTTCTTTATTCACCGCATGACTTTCTGCAGCAATCGCCTCCGATACGGCGGCATCGCCATAGCTACCCACACTGGGCACCACAAACTGAAAATAGTGCTCAGGTTTGAAGCCCGCACGGGATGCCAGATCCCTTGGTTCTTGATCACGGAACGCTTTATAAAAAGGCTCCACGTTGTAGTAACAATCCCAGTCCAGATAAAAGCCTTCAAAAGGGCCCATCTGTGTATTCGGTGGGAGCTCCATGTGCAACATCAAACCACCTGGGCGCAGGACACGCTTAATTTCTGCAAACACTCGCCCAATGGACTTAAGCGATAATTCATGCAGAAACATCGAAGAGAACACCAGATCAAAAGACCCATCAGGAAAATCGAGCTTCTCCGCGTTCATCTGCTGGAAAGCCACATCCACACCTTGTAGTTTGGCGCGCGCAGCGCCGTACTTGAGGCCGCCAGCGGCTACGTCGATGCCAATCACTTCGGCATCCGGATAGGCTTGCTTCCAAGGCAAGGTGTTGTGCCCGATGGTGCAACCCAAATCTAAAATGCGTTTTGGCTTAAAAGCCGGAAACTTACGACTGACGTAGGCAGACATGGATAAGCCGATGTCATCAAGGTTTGCACCCATAAGCCCCATCGAAAAGACGGCGAGACCCTGATCATAGGTCGCACCCGGTGATACATCATCACCGCCCGCGCCCACATAAGAGCCAGGCATAAAGTGCACATCAATGGCTGAGACATTGCGCGGAATAGGCATGGCAGGATTGGTCGTTAGCTTGCCGGCACTGGCTTGACTGGCGACTTCATTCACACGTGCTTGCTCACGCTTAACCACCGGCGCCACCGAATCCCACACCATCTTCTGCGCCGTTACTCGAAGCGCGCTATAGGTCGTGAACGCAGGATCCATACGCATCAATTGATGAACTTCAGCACCGGTGGCGGGCTCACGACCGTGCGTTTGCTTGAATGATGGCACTAAGCGCGTGTCATACGCTTGGCGCATGTCGGAGGCCAGATCATTCAGGACAAAAACGCGCAAGCCACTCACAAACCGCTGTCGCGCCATATCCTCCGCATTCAGCGTCGGCTTCATCGCATGTTTAAGCACTACGGCCATGAGCGTCTCCTAGTCTTTGATCTTAGCTAATCGAATGATGACGGCACCCTGTGGGCCCACTGGCGACATCGCCACACCGACGGACCCATTCTAGCGTAGCGCTACCCCGTCTTGGGAAGAGGCCAATCGATGGCCTACAGCGACAAGCCAACTCGATGGCCTTCAGAGGTGGCTGACAGGACGGTCCGAGGCTGGCGACAATCCCCCACCTCATGTACCTCAAAGCCCAATGTTCTCAAGGGCTCCGCCAAGTTGTCTTCTGCGGCGCGCGCTGTCGAGTAGGTCAACACAGAGACATTGGCAATCTCAGTGAGTTTACCGGTGTAGACATTGGACACGCGCACGATGCCCTCCTCCAACGCCGACTCAGCCGACAGTTCTGAGAAGGGCATGATCTCTATCGACTTTTGACTGAGGCGTCTGTAAATCCCTAATGCCGACACCAGTGGCACATCCGCCGCCACCCGCTCACGGGGCGTGACCAACACGGTGCGATCGAAACATTTCGCCAACAACTCGGCCACCGCGTAGGTGCCTTCTGTGTGATCCATATCAAACAGCACAGCCGTTCCACCCTGCGGCTGCGTCAAACTCAACAAATCAGATGCCAACATGCGAATGTCTGGAATGATGCCTTCCACTCGCCAAGCATCTGGCAAGCTACGCGGCCAGTTCATGGTGGAACCGGTAGCCAGCACCACCGCATCGGGTTTAAGGGCGACAATCTCCGCAAGCGTAGCGGTCATACCGAAACGAAAATCAACACCCGCGCGTTTAGCGGCAAGATACTGATAGTCGTAAATAGAAGATAAGGACTCACCACCCGGCAGTGAGGCATGTAGGCGCGTCTTACCCCCCGGCTCATCGCTTGCGCCAAACAGCGTCACCTGATGGCCGCGCGCCGCGGCCACCCACGCCGTTTCTAATCCTGAGATACCCGCGCCGACCACCACGATCCGCCGCGGTGCAGTCACTGGCTGTGGCATCCAGTCCACTTCATCCACAGCCGCAACGCGTGGATTGTTGTCGCACACCATCGGCTGACCATCAACAATCGTGCCCCAACAGGTATTGCACGAGACGCAGTAGCGAATGTCGGCTTCGCGACCTGCCGCACTTTTGATAGGCCACGCAGGATCCGTGACCAAAGCGCGTCCTATACCAATAAAATCAACAACACCGCGCGCGAGATGACCCTCCGCCTCAGCAGGATCGGTGATTAATCCCAATCCCATCAACGGCACGCCATTGACCGCTGGCTGCAGCATCTCGATGAGGTTCATCCAAGTCGAACGAGGCCAATGCATATCCGGAACATGCCAGTCGAGTGTGCGTGCATGCGCACCCTGACAAAAAGTCACATAGTCGACCACATCATGGGCAGTCACCGCGCGCGCGATCTGCGCGGCTAATATCGGATCAATACTGCCCGCAATGCCATCATCCCCAGGCAATTTAAGGCCAATCAAAAAGCCTGGGCCTGTATGAGCGCGCACTGAGGCAATCGTGTCTTTCAAAAAACGAAGTCGGCCCGTGAAGTCACCGCCAAAACCATCGACGCGTAGATTGCTCCACGGTGATAGGAACTGATGAAACAGATGCCCATGACCCGAGGAGATTTCAACACCGGCGAAGCCACAGCGCTCTAAGCGCGCGGCAGATGTCCCAAATTCTTCTATCATCCGCTCAATATCACTGACCGACATGACGTGCGGTACGGTCCATGACAAATCATCCGGTAGTGCCGACACACCAATCGCTGACGGATTGCGTCCTCGCTCGTGCCGACCACGGCCGGAGTCTTGGATCTGCCCTAGCAATAAACAATCAAAGGCATTGATCGCACTAGCCCAACGCTTAAGACCCGATACATTTTTAGGATCCCATACTTTGACTTTGTGGGCAGCCGTCTGCACGCGAGCCATATTCAATGGTTCGCTGATCACTGCAGCCGCACCACCGGCAGCACGATTGGCATAGTACTGAATCATCGGATCGGTCACGCGTCCATCGAGTACGCGACGGGTGGTCATCGATGCATGCACGATGCGATTCTTCAAATGCAAACGACCCCGATCAAGCGGCGCGAAGAGTCTTGGATAAGTGGGTGTGTCTGACGTCATGTTATTTTTTTGGTGCAATGAAGTAACAGATGACACCGTTATTCCGCTGTCGCGACCGACAAGATTTCGATCCACTCACCAAACGGACCAACGACGCGCTCCGCATGACGATTCTTATAAAGAGCACCCGCATCTATGCGGTGTGACTCAGGCCGTGGCCCATCGACCTCAATACTGAGCATCGCAATACCCAATGGCAGATGGCCCGGATTCACAGGGCGCGCACCAATATGTGGCGGTGCGCCATCGACCTCCAGATAAAATGCTGGCGCTAACGCCACGGTGCCAATGCGGTAACTATGGTCTGCTGGCAAGCCTTGATAGATGGCCATGAAGTCTACAGAGACATCAAAAGTCGGTGAGCCTGGGTTACCAAAGCGCTTTGCGTACTCTGCAACGCCCAACTCAGCATCAGATCCATGCAAAATGACAATGAACACCCGATCGATTGCACTGTCCGCTGGCGGCAAGACAAATCCAGGCACGGGTCGCTTAATCTCAGTGAGGTAGAGCACCTCTCCTAGCGGGCCCACCAGTTGCCCCGCACGCAAAGCACCGTCTGAAAACCCCAGTTCCTGTACGGGGCCTACCAACTTGAACGGTCCGGCCGCGAGTGCTGCCACCGCAGCGTCACAGTTTTGTACGGTGATCTCTAACGCATTCCATCCCCACGATGAATAAGGTACGTAGGGCGCGCACCCTTTCACCTCAATAAAGCGTAACCACGTGTCAGCACGACTGGCAGGCTCTAGCAACGCATAGCGGCTGCCAGTGACCTGAGACGCTCCCCATAAGGTGGCAAGGGTTGGGGAAATCGTGCCGCGCTCTTTGTCTTGGTAACCCAGATAGTCGCGGTACGCAGCCGTCACCGCGTCCAGATCGGGGCACACGAGTGTGACCGCACGGATCTTGCCGAGTGCGCCTGACGACATAGGGTAGATTCCTGAGTGATGACTGATGGCACCGTAGCAGTTGGCCTCGGCGGGTGTAAAGAGTCAGCCCGCAGCAACGGTGACCTCATTTCAGTGTAGACCCCTCATCCGAGCTTCATTGACACTTGTTTTCAAAGGCCTCTACACTGACCCGCAACCGTCCTCTCATTGGAAAATGCCATGGCCACCATTGTTGTGCTGTTCAATCTTCGTCCGGGTGTCACTGCAAGTGTCTATGAGCAATGGGCGCGCACCACGGATTTGCCCATCGTCAACGGTTTGGCATCGGTGCAGAGCTTTGAAGTACTGAAGACCACCGGCCTTTTAGGCGGCGGAAACGCACCATACCAGTATGTGGAATTACTGCGATTTGGCTCACTAGACGCGCTCTTTACAGATATCGGTAGCGACACCATGCAGCGGGTGTCGGCTGAATTCCAAGCCTTCGCAGACAATCCGATCTTTATCACTACCGACGCCCTATAAAGACTGATGGCAGAGCGGATCGATGCCGCCACATCAACTGCGCGGGTAGTTTTCGAACACACTATACTTTCATTGAATCAGCGCCCATCGCACCCCTCAGAGCGCACTCCAAAGGATCCTCTCTATGCATTCGACACGTCAGAATTCAGCAGCTCAAGTGTTGATCGCCAGCATGATCGGCACGACCATTGAATTCTTTGATTTTTATATTTATGCGACGGCAGCCGTGTTGGTGTTCCCGAAACTATTCTTCCCGTCGGTGAACCCTGCCTCTGCCATCTTGGCATCCTTTGCGACCTTTGCGATCGCCTTCTTCGCACGACCGATTGGTTCAGCCGTCTTCGGTCACTTTGGTGATCGTGTCGGTAGGCAAGCGACCTTGGTCGCAGCACTGTTGACGATGGGCATCTCAACCGTACTCATCGGTGTACTCCCCACTTATGACCTGATCGGTGTCGGCGCTCCGTTGCTACTGGCGTTGTGTCGCTTTGGTCAAGGATTGGGCCTGGGTGGTGAATGGGGTGGTGCGGTGTTACTGGCAGTCGAAAATGCGCCTCCCGGAAAACGGGCGTTGTATGGCTTGTTCCCACAACTCGGTGCGCCCATCGGATTTCTGCTCTCAGGCGGCACGTTCTTACTGCTCTCCACGCAACTCAGTGATGCGGATTTCTTCCACTATGGTTGGCGCATTCCGTTTCTGGCCAGCGCGCTACTGGTTGGCGTTGGCCTATATGTACGACTGACCATCGGTGAGACCGCTGTATTCAGTGCGTCCAAGAATACTCAGTCAATCGTTAATCTACCGATGCGTGACGTGTTCCAAAAACATACCCGAACACTGATTGTTGGCACCATGACGTCGCTCGCTACCTTTGTGTTGTTTTATCTGATGACTGTGTTTGCGCTGTCCTGGGGGACCACCCACTTAGGCTTTAGTCGCGATTTTTTCTTAAAAATGCAGCTCGCTTGCATGCTGTTGTTCGCCTTAGGCATTCCCGTCGGTGGATGGTTAGCTGAACACGGTCGGCGACGTACCATGATTGGTGTCAGTGTGGCGATCGCGGCCTTCGGTTTGATTTTAGGCCCGCTATTCGAGGCAGGCACGACGGGCACCATGATTGCGATGGGGCTTGGGTTGGCACTGATGGGGCTGACCTATGGCCCCTTAGGGACCACACTCTCAGAGCTCTTCCCAACCAACGTGCGTTACACCGGCAGTTCACTGACGTTTAACTTGGCCGGTATTTTTGGTGCCTCATTGGCGCCTTATATCGCCACCTCGCTCGCGAAAGACTATGGCTTAGCCTATGTCGGTTACTACCTGACAGCCGCAGCCTTAGTGACAGTGGTCGGCGCGCTCGCCTGTCACGAAACCAAAGATCAACCACTGTAAAACAGCACAGAGGTGTTCTTGATCTAAGCTGTCGTTTTTACAAACTCAGTCAGACCTGTGCGAAAGGCCGTCGCCCCTCCCATGGAGGGGTGACGAAGCGTCACGGTTGGACGACGACCCAACAAGCCCAAAGTCCGCTCAGCCACTTTGCCAACGGCCACGATCGCTGCGGGTGCAAAAGCATCAAGTACCGCCTCAAGTACCGATCGACCACACTCCAGTTCACTGCGGGTAGGCGCTCGATTCGAATAAGGCTGACCAGGTTTAAAGGGATGCCACGCGAAAGTATTCCAAAGCACCGTCTCAGAGGCGATGCCTAATGCATGCAGCGCACCCCACACAACCGTCGCTGAGGGCTCACACCACGGTCGAGGTCTGTGGGTTACACGATCGGTCACGGACACTCTTGGAATACGACCTTCCAGTAATAGTTTTTCATTGGTAAAGGGAATGCCAGAAAAATGACACCCCTGATAACCCGGTGCTTCACCGAGCAACACAAAGCGCGGACGAATAGAAAAATGTGCCTGCAAACGACCAAGCCTTGCCTTTGGTCCTGACACACCACCGGCCTGTAGGCTGTCCAGCGGATCGTCGTCCGCCCATGGATTAAAAACCCCGGGCGCTTTGAAAGAACGTAAGGCGTCATAGGGAATCGTCGCCATTCAATTCACGACGTTAAACGCGCACTCAGCGCTGCAATGTGCTCAGGTCCAATGCCGCAGCAACCCCCAATAATACTGGCGCCCCGCTTAGCCCATTGTTGGGCAAAGGCCAGATAACCCTCGGGTGTTAAATCTTTACGAATCTCATGCAAGGTGGAATTAGCCTCCGCCTCAGAGCCTTGCGGTGGAAATGCGTTCGCATAGACGCCAATGCGTACGCTAGCAGCGTGCGCTTGTGGCGAACTGACCAAAGCAGCCATCGTGGCATCAACGGCATCGGCCATCACTTCGGGCTGGCTGCAATTAAAAAGAATCGCCGCCGCACCTAATTCAAGCGCGACTGCGACCGCATCAGATACCCGCTCACCTGAACGCAAGCGAGGATCACCTGCTGCGGCTTGATCATCCAAGGTATAGGAGATCCATAAAGGCAAGCCATCTTGACCAATCACCTCACGCACCAAGCGCGCTTCATTGATCGAACTTAAGGTCTCGGCCTGCCAGTGATCTACATAGGATCTTAACGCGGTCACCAATGACTGTAAGATCGGTCGTGCAAAGTCGGCATCGAACCACTCTGCACGGTACGAACCACAAATGGGGGGTAATGAGCCTGCCACCTGAACCTTACCTGGCGTGCGATCGGCAACCTCACGCGCGAGCCTGCCAGCCAGCGCCGCCAAGGTGGCCCCTTGTTGCGCAAAGCGCTCCTCACCAATATGAAAAGGAACCACGGCATAGCTATTGGTGGTGATGACCCGCGCGCCAGCCGCGACATAGGATTCATGCACCCGCGTGACAAAATGAGGCGCTTGCAACAACGCCAAAGCAGACCACTCGGGTTGTTGGAAAGGTGCCCCAATACGCTTGAGCTCACGCCCCGTACCGCCATCTAGGACCCACATCGCTTGTCGCTCAGCCACTCGTCTCTCCTTAAAATAGTGAGGCTTTGCTGCCTCCCACCTTGGGCGAATTGTACAGAAAGAACGCCATCTGACCTTAAAATACACCCACCGCCAGTTGCCTACGCTATGCTGAGGCACACGCTTCAAATCCAACTAAAGATACCGTTATGACAACACCCACCGGTTCTGGTCACAGCCCCACGCAGCCTAGGTATCGGCACGAGCTGATCATGCTGACAAGCTTATTTTTCATGTGGGGGCTAATCACGTCCTTAAATGACATTTTAATGCCTCACCTGAAAGCCGCTTTCGAACTGACCTATACGCAGACCACCCTGATCCAATTCTGTTTTTTCAGTGCTTACTTCGTGATGTCCTTCCCCTCAGGCGCCGTCGTCAGGCGCCTTGGCTATCAGCGCGGCATTGTCCTAGGCTTGGTCATTGCAGGACTCGGTGCAGCTCTTTTTTACCCTGCCTCCCAATGGCACTCCTATGGCTTTTTCCTAGGCGCCCTTTTTGTAATGGCCTCGGGCATCACTTTGCTGCAGGTGGCGGCCAATCCACTGGTCGCCTTGTTGGGCAGTGCATCAACGGCATCCAGTCGCTTAACACTCACGCAGGCCTTTAACTCACTGGGCACGACCATCGGTCCCTACATCGGCGCCGGTTTGATCCTAGGCGGCACCGCCGCAATGACCGAAACCAGTCGAGTCAACCTGCCCTATCTGGGCCTAGCAGTTGCCTTCTGGTTATTGGCCGTAGTGATGAGCCGCGCACGTCTACCGGCACAAGCGCAAGCCCCGACCACCCCGCAACGATCGGGCGCACCCTCACTACTCAGCCACCGGCCCCTCTTGCTTGGCATCGGCGCAATCTTCTTATATGTCGGTGGTGAGGTGTCTATTGGTAGCTTTCTCGTGAATTTATTCGGCGAGCCCAACATTGGTGCGTTGTCGCATGAAGATGCCGGTCGACTCATGTCACTGTACTGGGGTGGCGCGATGGTCGGCGCTTCATTGGCTCATGGGTCATGCATCGCGTCAAAGCAAGTCGAGTACTTACCTTAAACGCACTCGCAGCCATCGTGCTCATCGCTGCCGCCATGGCGCTAAAAGGACACATCGCTATGTATGCCTTGTTGGCCGTTGGTCTGTGTAACTCAGTGATGTTCCCAACGATTTTTAGCCTCTCCATTGATGGCCTTGGGGAGCGCGTCGGCGAAGGCTCTGGCCTATTGTGCATGGCGATTGTGGGTGGCGCATTGGTGCCGGTGCTGATGGGTGAAATGGCAGATCACATTGGCCTGCTCAGCGCCTTCTTCATACCCCTTCTCTGTTATGTCTACATTATGTATTTTGGCGGCGTCATGAGCCGACTCACGTCGGCGCCGACGAATCCATAGGTATCTGATCTAGGCATAGCAATACCCATGCGCGCCCAGCAACCGTTGATAAGACGCACCAGTGACCTTTTAATCGTTGGACTGCATACATGAGCACAGAAAACACGCCTCGCCCACCGGTTCCGCCCTTCACGCAGGAAACCGCCATCATGAAGGTGCGCGCTGCTGAGGATGCATGGAATCGTCGCGATCCCGATAAAGTGGCACTCGCCTACAGCGAAGACAGTCAGTGGCGTAACCGCGCAGAGTTTCTGCAAGGTCGCGCGGCCATCGCTGCTTTCCTAAAACGCAAATGGGACAAGGAACAAGACTATCGCCTGATTAAGGAGCTATGGGCATTTACCGATCATCGAATCGCCGTACGCTTTGCTTATGAGTGGCATGACGACAAGGGTCAATGGTTTCGCTCCTACGGCAATGAAAATTGGGAATTCAATGCCCATGGGTACATGCAGCGTCGCATTGCGTCCATCAATGACCTAGCGATCGCTGCGACCGATCGCAAGTTCTACTGGGATGCACCGGGCGTGCGTCCCGCGGAACATCCCGGACTCTCTGACTTAGGTTTGTAGACGATCCACTGTGATTCAAATCCGTCCACACGATCAACGCGGCCACAGTGACCTTGGCTGGCTCAACAGCCAGCACACGTTTTCCTTCGGGTCTTACCATGATGCAAAGCACATGGGGTACAGAGCCCTTCGCGTTATCAATGACGATCAGGTGATTGCCGGGGCGGGCTTCGGCACCCACGGCCACCGGGATATGGAAATACTCTCCTATGTGTTGTCAGGCTCCCTCGCCCATCGCGACAGCATGGGCACAAGCTCAGTGATTAAACCGGGCGAACTCCAGCGCATGTCCGCAGGTACCGGTGTTGAGCACAGCGAATTCAATGCAAGCAGTACAGAGCCGGTTCATTTCCTGCAAATTTGGATTTTGCCTGAGTGCACAGGCCTAGTGCCGAGCTATCAACAAAAATCATTCCCGTTGGCGGATCGCACCAATCGCTTTCAGCGACTGGCGGATCGCACAGGCTCCGATGGCGCAATCACCCTTCATCAAGATGCCAGCCTCTCGCTAGCCAACTTAACGGCAGGCACCTCCCTACGGCAGATACTGCCAGCAGGGCGTTACGCCTGGCTGCAGGTGACTCAAGGGGTGGTGCATCTTGGTGTACACACACTCGTGGCGGGCGATGGTGTGGCGCTCTTTTCTGAGCCTTTGATCGACCTGACAGCCGGCACCGATGCCGAACTGTTGTTATTTGATCTCGCCTGAGCACTCGGGTCTGAATAGTGGCTGCGCCGGTCGCACCCAGGCCCTGCAAGCGATAGAATAGGCCTATGAGCATTCACCCAACCGCGGTCATTGAGACAGGCGCCGTCATTGGTGCCGGTTGCGTCATCCATGCGCATGCCATGATCAAGCGCCACGCCGTATTAGAGGATGGCGTCGTGGTTCATTCCTATGCTGTGATTGGGGATGATCCGCAGGATCTTAGTTTTAAGACAGAGTCTGATTCAAGCGTACGCATCGGTGCCCGAACAGTCATTAGAGAATTCGTCACGGTGCACCGCTCAACGCGTGCAGGTGCGGCCACTGTGGTGGGTGCTGACTGTTATTTAATGACGGCTGTGCACATTGGCCATGACTGTCAAGTAGCAGAGCGGGTCGTTATCGCCAGTAGCGTCCTCCTCGCCGGCCACATCCAGGTGGGACCGCATGTTTTTATCGGAGGTGGTGCGGCCTTTCACCAGTTCTGTCGTATTGGTGAGGGTGCCATGATTGGTGGTCTCGCGCGCATCACCCGCGATGTTCCACCATTCACGATGGCCACAGAGCGCGATGAACTCATTGGGCTTAACAAAGTGGGCTTACGGCGCCGCGGGGTTAAAGCAGAGGCGATGGCGGAGATCAAAGAGGCGTTCCGTGTGGTGTGCGCGCCCACAGGCAATGCCAAGGCGCTCGCTGCCGACGCACTGGCGACCAATCAGTTCCACACGGCAGAAGCGCAGCGCTTTCTCCAATTTTTCACTGCAGGTCGTCGCGGCTTCTTACGACGACGCGACCGTCATCACTCATCCGATGACGCAGCAGAATGATTCACTCGTATATTCGAATTAGGGCTAAAAATGACTGACGTCCGGGATAGCAATGGAAATCTCCTCGCGTCAGGAGATAGCGTCATGGTCATTAAGGATCTTAAGGTGAAAGGCAGCTCGGTCACCTTAAAACGCGGCACCGTCATCAAAAACATCCGAGTCACGGAAGACGAAGAAAATATCGAGTGCAATGCCGACAAGGTGAAAGGATTGGTCCTTAAAACCTGCTTTCTTAAGAAAATGTAGCGCTCACGTTTAATCACGTCATGACCTAGGGGCTGGCTGTGCTTATCGCTGAAACACTCTGTTATGTGACACAGAAGACCCGCCAGGGTTGGCTTCTCGTGGCACAGAGTGATGTCGGCATTTGCTTTGCGGAGTTTGCATCCAGCAAGGCGGCTCTAGAAAAGAAACTCTGCGAGAGCTTTCCACGCGCATCTATTCAAGTGGCAGCCTCCGTGCGCCATCCGTTGAATCACGCCTGTAAAGACTTAGTTCGTTACCTTGACGGTGATGGGCCCTGCCCTACGCCGCCGCTTGATCTACGGGGAACCCCTTTCCAGCGGCAGGTCTGGCGCCAGCTACAAAAAACAACCCCTTGTGAGACCTTAAGCTATGGCGCGCTGGCCAAGCGGATCGGCGCGCCCAAGGCAATTCGGGCGGTGGCCAGCGCCTGTGCGGCCAATCGCGTTGCGCTTTTGGTTCCCTGTCATCGGGTGCTGCGCGCAGACGGTGGCTTAGGTGGCTATCGGTGGGGTGTGCAACTTAAACAATATCTTCTTGATCTAGAGAAAAGGCATCACTAAGACTGCGCACTGCGCGTCTTTTGCGGCAAGATAGACACACGTTCTTGAGACAATTATGACCAGCCACCTTCCTGCCACCTTGGGTCGACGACAGTTCTTACAGGTGTCGCTATTAGCGGGCAGTGGACTGCTGTTGACCGTCGAGTTAAATGCAGCCACCAACAGTAGCGCTGCCAACGGACGCGATTCGACCCTCAATGCCTACATCCGTATGGATGCCAGTGGCGCCATCACACTCGTCATGCCTAAGGCAGAGATGGGCCAAGGGATCTACACGGCGCTGGCGATGTTGATTGCTGAAGAGCTCGAGGTCAGTTTAGATCAAGTGACAGTGGAAGCCGCTCCCCCAAACCCAGCTGTCTATGGCGTCGCCGGCGATCAGTCGACGGGCGGCTCAACGTCGGTTAGAGACTGCTGGCTACCATTGCGCACGGCGGGTGCTACCGCCCGCATGCTACTGACCCGCGCTGGCGCACAAACATGGCGCGTTCCCGTGAGTGAGTGCGTTGCAGACGCGGGTTATGTTATTCACCCAATCTCAGCGCGTCGCCTCAGTTACGGCGCGCTCGTCGCAAAAGCCGCCACGCTCCCGGCGCCACGTCATGTCCCCTTAAAGGACGCTAAGGACTTCAAACTGATCGGCCACTCCACGCGCCGCTTAGAAAGCCCATCCAAGACCGATGGGACAGCGCGCTTTGGCATCGATGTGCGCTTACCGCAGATGCGCTACGCGATGGTGGCGCTCTCACCGGTGGAGGGCGGATCCGTCGCTTTGCTAGACACCAAGGCTGCGCTCTCGATCACAGGCGTCCGCCAGGTCATTAATGAGCGTGATGTGGTGGCCGTCGTGGCCGATCACACCTATGCCGCGATGCAAGGCCTAGCCGCTCTTAAGATTCAGTGGAACAGCGGCCCACATGGCCATGTTCAGCAAGCCACTTTAGTGGCCGAACTGGAGGTGGCGGTCCATCAAAAAGGTGGGCTCGCGCGCAGCGTGGGTAATCCCCAAGCTGCGCTCAAAGGCGCTACCCACATCGTCGAGGCGCTCTACCATCAGCCTTTCTTAGCGCATGCGACCATGGAGCCGATGAACTGCACCGTCCATTGGCGATCTGGTCAGTGTGAGATCTGGGTGGGTACTCAAGCACCGAGCCGCGTCGTTGAGAAATTAGCGTCCTTAGGACTGACCCCTGAGAACATCATCCTACACAACCACTTAATCGGTGGTGGCTTTGGTCGTCGCTTGGATGTGGATACGGTGGTCATTGCAGCGCGTATTGCAAAGCACGTGTCTACACCCTTACAGGTGATTTGGTCGCGAAGCGAAGACATCCAGCATGATCGCTACCGTCCCTATTACGTGGATCATCTGAAGGCAGGCCTAGACGCCCAAGGAAGTCCCGTCAGTTGGATGCACACCATCGCGGGAGGATCCGCCACCGCGGCGTGGGATGGTAAGCCGCTCAAAAATGGGGTTGATGATGATGCGGTGGATTCCGCTGCCAATCCCGCTTATCAATTGCCGGCCCTGTCTGTGCGCTATGTGCGCCATGACCCCACGGGCATTCCGATTTCATGGTGGCGTGGCGTGGGCCCTACGCGCAGTGTTTTTGTCGTAGAAAGCTTCATTGACGAGTTGGCTTTTGCAGCTAGCCAAGACCCCATTGACTATCGACGACCGCTTTGCAAAGACGAGCGGCTTCGGGCGGTGCTTAATCTCGTCGCCAATAAATCAAACTGGGGCGCACCCCTACCCGCTGGTCATGGTCGAGGGGTATCGATTCAAGCGGCCTTCGGCAGCTACCTGGCGCAAGTGGTTGAAGTCAGTGCGCAGGCCGATGGATCTATTCGTGTCATCCGTGTGGTTTGTGCCATGGACTGCGGCCAGCAGATCAATCCAGAAGGCATTCACGCGCAACTCGAAAGCGGCGTCATCTTTGGACTAACGGCTGCGCTCATGGGCGAAGTGACCGTCACCAATGGTCGCATTGAGCAAAGCAACTTTGATAATTACCCGGTGCTTCGCTTGGCAGAAACGCCGCTGATTGAAACCCATCTGATTACTAACTCCGAGGCGCCAGGTGGTGTCGGTGAGACGGGTACGTCTTGTATCGCGGCAGCCGTTTGCAACGCCGTGTTTTCAGCCACCGGCAGACGAGTGCGCACGCTCCCCATCAACAAACACCTTGCAAGCTAACGATCGGGCGCCTGTCGTCGTCAGTCACTGTCTAGGTCTACGGCTTTTAGTGAGGACATCATGCGCATACCCCTGACCCAACTGACGACACTGACTGCAACGCTATCACTGCAACTGCTGACCCTCACCTGTCAAGCAGGCACACCAACCGCGGATGTGATCTACCAACATGGAAAGATCTACACGGCCGATGCTCACGATTCTCTCCAACAAGCGTTGGCGATCAAAGACGGACGCCTGCTATATGTGGGCAGTGATGCCGGCGTTGTCCGCTTGGCTGGAGAGCACACAAAGATCATCGATTTAAATGGCCGTCTGGCCATGCCCGGATTGGTCGATGGACACATGCATCCTCTGGAAGCTGGCAGTAAACTTTTAAAATGCACGCTCAACTACGAACCGCTATCCACGAGTGAGTTTCAAGCGCGCATCCAAGCCTGCTTGGATGCAAGTCAAGCCAAGGAGCCAGCCGCTTGGCTTGAGGTTGTCGCTTGGTTTCAACAATCGATGCCTAAGGCATCGCGCTCGGTATTAGATGCGCTTAAAACACAACGTCCGATTGTCGTGCGTGATTCGTTTGGTCACACCGTCCTTGCCAATTCCAAGGCGCTTGCCTTAGTGCACATCACACGCGATACCAAAGATCCCGTTGGCGGCATCATTGAGCATGACAGCCAAGGTGAGCCCAGCGGTCTCCTGCAAGACGCGGCTTATGATGGTTTTGACGCGCTACTCCCCACCATGACCCCGCAACAGGCAAAGCAAGCAGCGCGCGTCGCCTTAGATGCAATGGCGCAGCAAGGCGTCACCAGCTTTTTGGATGCCATGAGCACAGAGGAGGCACTCACCGCATTCACCGCCGTGAGCCGCGACCACGAACTCACCGCGCGAGCCCACTTTGCACCCGTCATTGATCCCGCCGATACTGCGGCGGCACCTGCCGTCGTCGCTAAAGTCGTGGCACTGCAAAAGCGCTTCGACCAAGGGGCCCTGACAGCGAAACCCAGCATCACCCTACGCAATGCAAAGATTTTCATCGACGGTGTGATCGCAGGCCCCGCCTTCACTGGCGCCATGCTAGAGCCCTACTTAACCAATGTAGGGTCGGAGCAAGCACCGCACTGGCAACCCAGTACGCTACGCGGGCCGGAGCCCTATTTCCCGGCACCCCGCCTTAAAGCCATTGTCTTGGCACTTGCGAAAGCAGGTATTGACCCGCACATGCATGTGGATGGAGATCGCGCTGTACAGGAGGCGTTAAACTCAATTGAGTCCATGCGTCAGGTGTATCCGAACGCCGACATTCGACCGGCTCTGGCTCACTGCGAGATCGTAGATCCCGCTGATTACACGCGCTTTAAGACGCTTGGCGTGTACCCCGTTTTATCCATGCAGTGGCAGAAACGCGCTCCAGACACCGTAGATCAGCTCAGCGACTACCTGGGCCCCACCCGAGCGGCTTTACTGGAGCCGGCGGGCTTGCTCGCAGAAGCAGGCGCACCTATTGCTTTTGGCAGTGATTGGCCGGTCGACGCACTGGATGAGTGGTTCGCTTTTAAAGTCGGAGTCACGCGCGAAAACAGCTCTGCAGCAGGGCCGCACTACGCGGGGCGTTTAGGCGCAGATCCGGGCTTGACTGTGCGCCAAGTATTAAGAGCAGCCACCATAGAGGCAGCCAGAGAACTGCACGAAGATGAAGTGACAGGATCACTGGAGGTCGGTAAGTTTGCGGATCTGATCGTTCTAGATCGTAATCCCCTAGAGATTCAGCCGGCGGACATTGCCAACGTGCGTGTCGTGCAGACCCTAGTCGGCGGCCTAGCCGTCTACGAAAACACATCTCTATGGCATTGATCTGGCACTATCTATGCCTGAGCCAGGGACACCCGCAGGCAAGCGCCATTGCAAAAAGCGCCCGTCTCTAAAGTTTGCTATCCTCACTCGGTCAAAATTATCGCCAGTGCCTAACACTGCCGTCCAGCACACAGAGGTAAGACGTGGCTATATTCCAGTGGATTGCTAAGTATCTGCCCGCATCCGGTCGCCGCCGTAGACCCTTTGACACCATCTTCGCATCAGATGAACGGCCGCCCAATAACCTCTTGGCTATGCTGGCGTTACAGCACGTCGCCATCGCGTTGCCCTCGCTGGTTTTTCTGACAGCATTTGTAAGCGTCGATGGCATCTCCACAACAACCGTCCAAGGCATGATGTCCGCAAGCTTAATCGGTATGGCCCTTGGGACCGCGTTTCAAGCATGGGGCGGTCGCTTAGGCAGTGGCGTATTTTTGGTGCATAGCGTCGATCCCATTATGATCGCGTTAGCCACCGCTGCTGTGGCCAGTAGCGGCCCAGGCGCGCTTGCCAGTGTGTCTATTATTGCAAGCATCACCGCACTGTGTATCGGCCCACTGATCCCAAAGCTTCGTCCTATGTTTCCTACGGCGGTCGTGGGCACGGTCATCTGCATGGTTGGTATATCACTGGTCCACGAAGCGTTTACTGACGCGTGGATGATCAATGAACACATGCAGGTCGAATGGAACAGCGTCATTATTTCAAGTGCCGCACTCGTCACGATGGTCGGCCTTTCCGTGTGGGGCGGTCGTAAAATTCAACTGATCGCCGTCGTCGGTGGCCTGATCGTTGGCTTGGTAGTCGCGATCTCACTCGGTGAGATCCACGGACTCAATCGCGTGACAGAGGCCTCTTGGCTAGCAGCACCGACGGTGATCGTGCCGAGTTTTCATGTCCCGGTTGGGATTGTGGTTGCGGTCATGCTCACGGCGCTCATGAATCAGCTAGAGAATATGGGTGGCGCCGTGGTTATGGATAAGATGACCAATGCTGACTGGCGGCGTCCCGACATGACCGTCATGACGGGGTCTGTCAAGGCAACGGCTTTGGCAGATCTCGCCTCCGGATTGCTCGGTGGCGCACCGACTGGCTACAACCCAGATAACGTGGCACTTGCTAGTGCGAGCAAGGCGACGTCTCGCTACATTGGTTTGGCAACGGCGGCGTTGCTTCTGCTCCTCGCTTTTTTGCCCAAGTGCACCGCCATGGTCACTTTGATCCCTACCGCGTTACGTGGCGGTCTTGCTATTTATACAGCCCTCTTTTTGATTGTTGCGGGCATCGAAATGGCGACATCACGATCCTTAGACAGTCGCGGCACTTTTACTATCGGTATCGCGCTGTGTTCTGGTCTAGCGGTCATGTTGCTGCCTGGCTTAAGTAAGGATCTTCCCGAGTCACTGAAATTCATCACCGAGAGCGGCTTTGTGGTGACTGGCATCATGGTGATTGGGCTCAATGCGTTATTCCGCTTAGGAACCAAACAGCGAGCGGCAGCAACGCTTGATGCGCCAGATCGACCGCTTAATCAACAAATCACCGAGTTCATCGAGGCCCATGGCGCAACCTGGGGAGCGCGACGTGAAGTGCTCCATCGCGCGATCGCTGCTGCGATTGAGGCAGCCGAAGCCATCATGAGCAGTGGTGGCCGTCATATTGTGTCTATTCGTGGATTTTTTGACGAGTTCAACTTAAATCTCGAATTGGTGCACACGGGCCACGCAATCGCGTTAGATCGCGGTCCTGGTCTAACACAGGACCAAGCGGATCGCCTCCTGCATGCGCATGTAGAGGAGCTCGATATCGATCTGGCCTTGCAACAGATAGGCTCGGCCATGCTGCACCATTTAGCCGATCAAGTGACGAGCGAGGGAGCAGGGACCGTCGAAGACCCTGCTTTTTTGAAACTTCACTTTGAACACTAAACTGACTAAGCGACGGTCAGGCCGTCGCTGTTTCAGCCCTAAATATTAGGCGGTGGCGTGAGCTTTCGTCGCGCTGGCGTGTAAAAGGCCTCGCTCACCACACGACAGCGGGCGTTAGCACGACTCCACTTCAGTTCTTTCTGATAATAGATCTCCGCCCATAACGTGTCGCTCGGTGATCCTCGCGTCACCTCAACACTGGCGAGCGCGATACTCGCTTTGCACATCGGGGACCATAAAGACGAGGTCACCGCACCGACCACACGTCGCTTATCATCATAGATGTAGGCATCTTTAGCGGGCTTATTGCCCTCGACATCTAAGCGCACCAAGCGATATCTTGGTCCTCGTGTACGTTCAAAGAGCAAGGCGGCCCGCCCCGTAAAATGGTCTTTATTGAAATCAACCAGCCAAGTCAAATCGAGCTCGAAGGGGGAGCGGGTCCGATCCGTTCGTATGGCACGATCAGCAGGTAGAAAGTCGACACCTGCCTGAATAAATCCGGCTTCAATGCGCGCCATTTCAAGCGCATGAGTACCCATGGGTTTAATGCCATAGAGTGCCCCCGCCTCAAACAAAGCATCCCACAGCTGCTCAGCATGGGTTGGCGCTACCCAGAGCTCATAGCCAAGATCTCCAGTGAACCCGGTTCGGGAGATCATCAGTGGAGCGCCTGCTAGGTCGACGACACTGATTGAGAAAGGCGTCAGCGATTCAATACAAGAGATCCCCATCGCTCTTAGAACGGCGGCGCTGGTCGGTCCTTGTAGGGCAATCGCGGCGATCTCCGCGGTCTCTTCACGGATCTGCACATCAAATCCAAGTGCGGATCGCACTAGCCAATCAAGCTGCCGCTCCTGAGAACACAGTCGATAGTCGTTTTGGCCAAGGTGAAAAATAGTGCCATCATCGATGACCTGACCTCGATCGTCGCACCAAACACAGTACCCCACACGACCCTCGCTAATTTTGCTCACATCGCGGGTCACTAGCCGATTGAGGAATGGCAAGGCATCTGGTCCGCTGATGCGATGCTTGGTCATCGGCGAAATATCAAATACCGCACACGCGTTACGCAGCGCCGTGTACTCAAGCGCCACATCAAAGTAGGCGTCAGAAACGGTGTAATCACGCCACCGATGCCACAGATTTAATTGGTTCGCAGCGTGTGTCCGCGTATGGAAAGGCGTGTGCTTCACCACCTGCAAATAATGCGCTCGCGGGGATCTCACGATGGCCTCTTCAACACAACAGCAGCCGCGTTTCGACCCGCACTACCCATCACCCCACCGCCCGGATGAGCTCCCGCACCACACAAGAAGAGCCCCTGCACCGGCATCTGGTACTGCGCAATGCCATGGACTGGTCTTAACATGAGCGCTTGATCCATCGATAGTTCACCATGATGCCAATGACCGCCCGTCATCCCAAACTGACGTTCGAGATCAACCGGCGTCAAGAGCTCAGTTGCCAACACCAGCTTGCCGATACCAGGCGCATAGCGCTCAAGCACCTGCATGACCAGCGCCTCAAAGGGCGCTCGCGCCTGCTCCCAACCGCCCTTTAGATCATAAGGCGCATACTGCACGATGGCGGATAAGACATGCTGGCCCGGTGGCGCTAAGGTAGCGTCATACACCGTCGGTACGCTCAACTCCATTAGCGGTTGCTCGGAGTAGCGCTGATATTTGGCGGCATTGAAGGCTTCATCCGCGTACTCAGCGCTGGGACAAATCAACAGGCGCTCACCGACATGCTCTGGCTGCACACCCCTAAACTGCGGAAGTCCCGACAGCGCGATATGAACTTTAGCTGCCGTTCCGATACTTCTAAAGTGATGAACCCGCTGAGCGAGCTCCGTATCCAGATGCCTCGCACCGAGCAAGGCCAACAGCGTCGTTTTCGGATCTAGACTCGACAGCACCGTGGAGGCCTCCACACGCTCACCACTCTCTAATAGCACTGCAGCGACTGCACCGGCGCTCACTTCCAACGAAGTGACCTTCGAATTTAAACGGATCTCTGCACCCGCGTCGCGCGCGGCGGCGGCCAGCGACTGCGAAACAGCACCCATACCTCCCTGCGGGAGCGCCACTCCCAAATGGCCTTGTCCGCTATGACGGTGCAGATAACTGAACACCGTATTGCCAGAGCGAGGTCCCAATTTAGTGCCGAGAACCGCATCCATCGCCAGAGCGCCTTTGAGGTGATCGCTCGAGAACTCTTCATCCAGCACATCTTGAATAGCCATCGTGATGACGCGTAGGAACTCCCGCATATCCTCACGGCCGAGTCGTCGCACATCAAGGCCAAAGCGTGCGGCTGGCCAAGCGTCAATCAAGCGATCCCATTGCAGTCTAGGAGGCACACGCCCGTGCTGGCGACCCAACACCGATGCAAAGCGCTGCATGCGCTTCACAAATGGCGCAAATGCCGCGCGGTCAAGCTCAGACAGGGTTCCCGCTAACAACTGAGCACCCTCAAACACCAAAGCCTCTTGATCGACCGCAAGGGCAACCGACTTTACGTGGGTCTTAGCGAACACCAATCCGTGTCTCGCTAAGCTTAGATCGTTGTGTACCACTGGATCCAGTAATGAGGTCAGATGGGAAACGCTCGATACCCGAAATCCTTTAAAGAACTCATGCGTCGCAGCCGCACCGCCCACGTGAGCGCCAGCCTCTAATACCAACACCGCCTGCCCTGCACGCGCGAGATAGGCCGCCGCCACTAAGCCGTTATGACCGGCACCAATGACGACGGTTGGTTTTTGCTTAATCATCTGACCAACTCCCCGGCACCGTCGTGGGTCTTCGAAGATCGAGCAACACCTCACGCGCCGCATTGGCACCGGGGGCTGCCATCACGCCACCGCCGGGATGTGACCCTGACCCACACAAGTACAGTCCTTTCGCAGGCCCCCGATACTGCGCAAAACCAGGGAACGGTCGGTTGAATAGCAGTTGGTCGAAGGTGAGCTCGCCCTGAAAAATATTACCCTCGGTGAGTCCCACCTCCGACTCGAGTTCTTGCGGCGTGCGCACCTCGGCATGCAGCACCAGTTTTTCGAAATCTGGGCTATAGCGAGAAATCTGTGCAAACACCGTCTTCTTAAATGCCTCACGGTCATCAGCAGTCCACGCCCTACCCTCGATCAACGCCGGTACATACTGCACAAACACGGACATAAAGTGCTTGCCCGGTGGCGCCATCGTGGGGTCAGTCATCGTCGGCATTAAGAGATCAAGATACGGATCCTTAGACCACGTGCCTCGCTTAAAGTCGTCATAGGCTTTTTCAAAGCGCTCCAAGGAGTCTAGAAAGTGCATATCCCCAGCCAGTAGCGGGTGATTAGGGCCTAATGCAGGGAACGAGGGTAAGCCATCTAATGCAATATTAATCTTGCCGGAGGAACCACGAATTTTGAAGTTACGGGCGCGCTTCACCAAGCTGGCATCGAGTGACTGTTCACTCAACAGTCCCAAGAAGGTTCGTTTGGGATCAAGTGCAGATAAGACGACCGGCGCCTCGAACTCATCACCATTATCGAGTGCCACCCCCGTCACCTTGCCACCACGCGTGACAATCTGGGCAACGGGAGAATTCACACGGATTTCTCCACCCATGGATTGTAGCGAGCGTGCGATGGCCTGGGAGACAGCACCCATCCCACCGCGTGCAAAACCCCACGCCCCCATCTGCCCATCCACATCACCCATATAGTGGTGGAGCAATACGTAGGCAGTCCCCGGCGAATACACACCCAGTGCGGTACCAATAATGCCGCTGCCAGCAAAATTAGCCTTCACCATGTCGTTCTCAAAATACTCGCTCAGGTAGTCAGCAATACTCATCGTATAAAAACGCAAGGTATCGTAAATCGCTGCCTCGCCAAGCTTTCCAAACTCGCCGCCGATATACAGCATCTCTTTTAGATCGCGCGGTTTAAGTGACGTGGGATCAGGAGGAGTGCGCATCAGCAAGGAACGCACCAAACGGCACTGGCGCATCACATCGCGGCCATAGCGCAGATAGGCATCGCTGTCTTTACTGCTATATCTAGCGATCTCCCGACGCTTTACCTCCTTATCGACATAGCCGCCCAACACATCGCCGTCACGGGTAAAGCCGACCCCGCCCCCATAAGGCACTACCTGCAAACCATGCCGCCCCAAGTCCAGACTGCGGTAGATTTCGGGTCGCAGCAAACCGCACACATACGAGCAATTCGAGTAAATCCAACCCGCATGCAGCTCGCGGCTGACCGTCGCCCCACCAAAGTACGGATTCTTTTCCAGCACCAGAACCTTAAGCCCAGCCTTCGCCAAGAAAGCCGCGCTGGTTAGGCCATTGTGCCCCGCACCGACGACAATGGCGTCATAGCGAGTCGTCACTCGTGAGCCCACTGCCTGGCCAGTTGCCAGGCTCGTTTGACGCCTACTGAACGCACACCGTGCCTCACGCTCGTACACTCATATCAGCAAGCAGTGCAACGATGCGATCCACTTCCGCTAAGGTGTTGTAGTGAGCGAATCCGATACGCACCACGCCACCCGTCTCACGTACGCCCAATACACCGGCAATCTCATAGGCATAGAAGCTGCCATCCCAGACGTAAATATTGTGCTCCGCGAATTCTGTGGCTACCGCGCGTGGCTCTAAGTGCCCAATGCGAAGACTAAACGTCGGCACACGCGCACTTGCTTGGCTAACATCCGCTATGCCGTACAAGGTGATGTTCCTCAAAGGAGCAATACCCGCGAGAAATCGTTCGGTCAACGCGAGCTCATGCGCTTGAGCGGCCGCGTAGCCTGCGACTATTTGCTCCCTGAGAGACGCTGGCGCTTGAGCGCCAAAGCGCTCACCTAGCCAAGCCATGTGCTCAATAGCGCCTTGCGTAGCACACTGGGCCTCAAAAGAAGGTGTACCCGGTGAGTGTTTAGTTGGCATTGAATCAGAGGCGGGTCTGACCTTTAAGGGCACTAGGCGATTGGCTAACTCGCGCTTGACGTACAAAAGACCCGCGTGAGGACCAAAAAACTTGTACGGCGATGTCGACAGTAGGTCACATCCCAACGCTTTCACATCGATCGCAAGATGGGCAACCGACTGCACGGCATCCACCATGGTAAGCGCACCAACGGCTTTCGCAGCATCGATAATGCGCTTCACATCATTGATCGTGCCCAAGAAATTGCTCGCGTGATTACACGCAACCAAACGTGTTTTTGAATTGATTAAAGAACTTAACGTGTCATACCGATACTGAAAGCTCTGTACGTCAAACTCGAGCCAGCGTACGGTCACGCCACGCTCCTGCGCAGCAATGAGCCACGGCGCGATGTTGGCGTCGTGGTCCATGCGGGACAACACGATCTCATCACCGCTCTGCCACGCTCGGGAGATCATGCGCGAGAAATTAAACAACTGCGAGGTGGTATTTAATCCGAAGACGACTTCGTCTGGATCAGCGCCCAAAAAAGTAGCCGCCACCGCATGCGCCTGTATGAGGCCTGCGTCTGTCAACTGAGACGTTCGAAAAGCGCCCCCATCATTGGCACAGTGGTTAACCATCGAGGCATGTAGTCGAGTCAGGGCACGCGCAGCCACCTGAGTACCACCGGGCGCATCCGCATACAGACGCGGTTTGTCATGATCGGTGAGGCCAAGCGCCGGGAAAGCAGCGCGAACCTCCACGTCATCCCAAGGGAGCGTATGTTTTGACATGAACGTGGTTCCTGAAGCAAAAGTGATTGATGACCCTCGCCCAAGAGGGTTCCGCACCCTTCGATTTTAGATCACTCCGCGTTTTCATGCGCTTATTTACACGTGAAGGCGGGTTTGCTGACCTATCAGGGAGACAGGTGCATCGCGGGCAGCGTGAGCGACACGGAAGGCCCGGGCTCAGTGGCCGAATTCGCCAACACAAAGTCATAGTGGCCTGCCGGCATGTGCCATTGGTGTGTCCGGGGGCTCCACTGAGCCAGCAGTCGCGGGTCGATCTCAAGTGTCGCGACACGTGTTTCAGACGCTGTGAGCGTTAGGCGCACATAGCCCACTAAGCGCCGCGTGCCACGGGTAAGCGCTGAGGCAACATACACTTGCGCAGTCACATCGCCTGTCCGCTTACCGCGATTACTGACTGTCACCTCGGCGCTGAGCGTAGGTCGGCGGTGAGCATCCGTCGACTGTTGAACGCGCAACTGGTCCATCGCAAACTGAGTGTAACTTAACCCATAGCCAAACGGAAACAGCGGTTTTCTGTCCTCACGGGCATACCAGCGATAGCCCACAAAGGCACCTTCGGAATAATCAATCGACACGGCACTCTTATACGGTAGGCCGAAACCCGGAATGGAAGGGCGAGGCAATTGCCCTACATCCAATGGAAAAGTGATTGGCAGACGCCCCGACGGATTAAACACACCCGTGAGAATATCTGCGATGGCCAATCCCCCCTCTTGGCCCGGGTACCACGCCTCTACGACCGCTTGGACATTGGCTAGCCATGGCATAGAGACTGGATTACCTGTTTCTAGTACCACCAAGGTACGAGGGTTGGCCTGCGATAAAGCGTGTATCAGCTCGTCCTGGCCCTCTGGCAGACTGAGTGAGCCGGTATCCCTACTCTCGACTTGCCACTTAGTGGCAAATACGATGACTAAGTCGACCCGCTCAGCATGTGCAACGGCCGTCGCGACGTCATAACCTGACACATAGGCGAAGTGTGTTTCAGGCATAGCGGTTTGCAGTGCGCGCAGAGGCGAGGATGGCATATAGAGTTGCCGGCCCATGTATTTCATGCCACCGGTGACTTCCACTGGAATGATGGTGGGCGCCGCACCCATCGGGGTGACTTGACTGGATCCGCCACCAGACAACACGCCAAGATCTGCATGGCCACCGACAATCAGCACCGACTTCAGGGCAGAATCGAGCGGCAGTACTCCATTGTTCTTTAGCAGTACGATGCCTTCAGTCGCTGCGCGGCGCGTCAGGCCTGCGTGCGCCTGATAATCCACGGGCACAGCCTCGTGATGCTGATCTAACTCGAGCGTGTACATAGACCGCAGTATGCGTCGAACGGCATCCGAGATCCGCCCGTGGCTCACCGTTCCTTGACCGATCGCCTGTCGTAGCGGCGCGTCAAACCAGACCGTCGCGTCTAATTGCTCACCAGACTCTTGATCAAGTCCTGCATTGATCGCATAAACGTCATCAACCGCGCCCCAATCCGACATCACGAAACCAGGATATCGCCAGTCTTTTTTGAGCACCTCAGTCAAAAGTGCCGGGTGATTACACGCGGGGTGCCCATTCACTAGGTTATACGCACACATCACTGCACCGGGCGCACCTTTTTCAATAGCGATTTCAAAAGCCAGTAAATCGGACTCACGTAACGCCGCTTCATCGATATGGACGTCAAGCGTGTCACGCTGCGTTTCCTGATCATTCACCGCAAAGTGCTTAACAGTCGACATGACATGCTGTGACTGGGTACCGGCAATAGCAGCGCCCGCAAGCGTGCCCGCAAGCCACGGATCCTCACCGAGATACTCGAAGTTTCGGCCATTACGTGGATCACGTGCGAGATTCACTCCGCCACCGAGGAGCACGTTAAAACCTTTGGCCGACGCTTCTGAACCGATCACCACGCCGGCTTCATATAAAAGAGCAGGATTAAAACTGGCCGCCAATGCTTGGCCCGACGGCAGTGCAGTGGCGGTGTCTCCTACACGTATTTGCATCGGGTTGGCAACGCCAAGACTGGCATCCGTCTCTACTAAATTAGGCACACCGAGTCGCGCAATGCCGCGCACAAAACCCGCGGTCACTGGAATGTCACTCGGGATCCCAGCGCCATCTGGGAAAAACTGTGGGATGGGCATAACGCCGTGCAGTAACTGCAACCGCTCGGCGTCGGTCATTTGGCGTTCAACCGCCTCGGCGCGCACATCGGCTGCGCTGCGAGTCTGCGCCTGCAGGCCTGTTGGCAGGAGAAACACGCCTAAAACCAGCAATACACCAAGAGACAACGCGCGTGCCCGCAACGTTTCTTCCGCTCGTCCTAGCCACATACCCCTACTGCTCATGCGTCGCATACCTAAGTGATTGTTAAAGCAGATTAAAGTGACCATCCACAGAGATCAATAGAAAAATCGAGTACCCTTGTCAGCCCTGACCGTGAGCCGTTGGCGACTAAGCGCCTAGGCCGTCACGATCAGCACCACTTTACGGAGAAACCCGACATGACCACATCCATCTATCAGAGCTCAATCCCTATCCTGACACTGGGACTGAACAATTTATCCGCCATCCTAGATAAGGCCGCTGTACAGACCACTGCAAAATCGGTCGACTCAAAAACCCTGGCGAGTGCCCGCCTGATCATCGATATGTTGCCCTTAAGCAAACAGGTACAGATTGCCTGTGACAGCGCGAAAGGCGCTGCGGCACGCTTGGCAGGGATCGACAATCCAACGCACGAAGACAATGAAGAGACCATCGAGCAACTCAAAGCGCGCATCGAAAAAACGCTGAAGTTCATCAGCCAAGTGACTGAGCGTCAATTGGCTGGCAGCGAATCCAAGGAAATCGTCATTGCTTATCCCAATGTCACCTTGAAGTTCAGCGGATTGGATTTCTTAACTAAGTTCGCGCTGCCTAATTTCTATTTCCACATCACCATGGCGTACGCGATCATTCGCGCCAATGGCGTTGATGTCGGTAAAATGGACTATCTCGGAAAGATCCAGTAAAAAAACACACACCGGCGAGTGTCGAAGCAGTAGAAAAAGCGTCGGATGCGCTTTTTTCTACGGGTACTCGCCGGCGTTGATCACCGAATTTGGCTTAGGCAAAAAACGATTGATTCACTGACGATTGGGTTTCGATGTATGCATCAAACGACAAGATGCGCACAATATATGCGCAATGCGATGGGCCGACGCTTTTTAAGCGACCAGAGCCTCATCCTGCTGGCTGAAGGCAAAGCCAATCACTATTTGCTCAAGCTCTGCGCGCGAGCGCGCCACCATAAGCTCAAGGTCACGGGCCACGCGGGCGATGGCGGCCTGTCGCTCACCACCTAGCCCAAGATCATTGACACTAATCAGCGTCTCAACCGCTGACCGTAAGTGCTCAGCCGCTATCGTCGCACCCATGGCGTCAAGGCCAGTGGCCACCGCCAGTAACTCACTTAACGGCGCATCGGCTAAGGTGCGTGTCATGGAATAATCAACGCACGCAGACACCCACTGACTCACCCGCAGCAAATGCCATTCAGCATCCGTCAGCGACGCTGAGCCGTCTCGCTGCAACTTGGTGCGAAGCGCTTGAGAGATGAGGTCAAACGTAGGTGACATACACGCTGCTTCCAAAATGTGACGCAGTTCAAGGTGTGCCTGAGTACAGTCTGCTAGGCACGCCCCTGCAGTTTAACATATGTCGGCGCGTTATGTTAAGCCGGGCGGCGACCCCGGCTCGCAGAATGGTCTTGGCGCAAACAAAAATGTTATTAATCAATGCTTTAATTGATAAGTGACAGGCGCTGCGTGCGATCCAACTGGGCAAATCGCGTGACGTGCCTAGCGGCGTAGTTCCGTCAACGCCCAACTCAGAAACGAACGCACTTCGGGCCGAGCGCGGTCGTCCGAGCGGTACACCACGTAGTACAGCTCATCCGACTCAATTTCGGTGTCATTGATGCGAAGAAAGCGCCCAGGTCGCAAGGCTCTTTCACACACGAAGGTAGGCACCAGCGCGATACCCAACCCCCGTTCAGCGGCGCTGACCGCCGCCGGTAGCGTATCTACCTGAATCAGCATGTGACTCGACGCCAGCGCAATTCCTGAGCGCTTTGACCACTCGGTCCACAGGTTCGCCCGTGGCCGATACACCACGCGCCGATGCTTCTCAAATAATCGCTCCCCCGCTTCCTTAGCAACGATCGCAACGGAACGCGCAGTCGCCGCCACAAAGCGAGGCCGAAATAATTCGGTCGCCACGTGCTCACCGGGTGGCTGTGATGCCATCACGATCGATACATCTGCTCGCGCATGATGTTCATCGAGCACCGCCTCGTTTGCCTGAATCTCTACGTCGATTCTAGGCTGCAATGCAAAAAAACTAGACAGCCGGGGAATCAACAATTCCGTCGCTAAAAAAGGCGGCGCCGCAATCCGCAATATTTTACGTCGCGAGCGCTTGGCTGCTCGATCGAGTGCTGTGTCTAAGCCTGCGAGCAGCGGATCCACTTCGCTTTGTAGTGCGCGTCCTGCATCGGTCAGCTCGATCGCGCGTGTCTTTCGTACAAACACCCGCTGCCCTAGGTGTTTTTCCAAATCACGAATGCGATGACTAATGGCGGATGGGGTTACACACAAGATATCAGCAGCCGCCTTAAAGCTGAGCTCGCGAGCGGCGACAGAAAATGCCCGCAAACCGTCGATCAATGCCTGCCTTGGAATTCTCATACGAATCCGTTTACCCAGTCGTCACGGTCAGAGCGGCGCCAAGCCGCTCAACCGCGGCTACCCAGTCAGACGCCACGCTGGCATGCACCCACACAGTGAAACCCAGCTCATCGCGCACTAAGATCGATGGGCAATCAAACAGTGTTACTGCCGCACACTCTCGACCCTGCAACGTGGCCTCCACATCGATGGTTGACGCCAATACGCGCTGGGCACCCGGGCCTTGCAATGTCATCGCCACCCACTTACCCGTGACCTCAACCCAACTGCCCCACTGCGCAGCTGCCCGTATGCGCGCCTCAAACGCTGCACTCGGTCCGACTAACAACCAGCGGCCAGGTGCAAAATAAAGACTGCTGCCACCATCATCGGTACCTGTAACGGTACCGGGCCGACGTGGCAATCCTAGGCCATCACCTGCTGTACTCGACGCATCAAACGCGGCGATCTCCACTACCCGTACCGCGACGGACCTCACCAGCCAGCACGACTCTGTTTGCACGTGTGTGCTCATGATTTGATCCGCTCACCTGTTGGATCCACATGCACAGTCGATGTGACCCGCACCGGTGTCTCCTGACCACGCAGCGGATCGCGTGCGATCAGCGTGGCGCCCTCTATCGCCTGTGCTCGGGCAAGCAGCGCAAGTCCAATCCACTCATTCAAAGTGGGACTAAACACGCTCGAGGTAATGTAGCCCAAAGGTTGCGTTGACGACAGGGTGGTGAGCTGAGCACCCGCTAAAAATCCACTACAGCCATCGACAGCGCGTACCCCAACGAGTCGGCCTCGTGTTGGCTCATGAAAGGCTGGCCGATCAAGCAACGCGCGACCGACGCACGGGTTGCCTAAACGCACTAGGCTGTCCATATTCAGATCACCCGGTGTCGTCTGTCCATTTAATTCGGAGCTCACCAGATAGCCTTTTTCAACACGTAAGATATCGAGCGCATCGATGCCGTAAGGCTCAAGACCGCTAGTAACCAACGCTTCCCACAAAGCCACCGCAGCGGCAGGGCCTACATGCAGCTCATAGGCCAGCTCACCCGAGAAGCTCGCACGCAGCACCGTCAGTGCCACCCCTGCATAATGTCCCTGAGCAAAATCCATATGCGTCAGAGTCTCGATGCGAGACTGCCACTCGCTGCCTAAGACATGTTGAATGGCAGCCCGACTGCGCGGACCGGCCACTGCTATCACGCTCCACGCATCAGTAATATCGGTCAGCGTCACTGCGCGCCCCGGCCAATCCACCTCACGATAGTGTTCGAAGTGCGACAGCATGTGTTCCGCATGCCCAGAGCTGGTCGTCGCAATAAAGCGATCCGCAGCCAGACGCAGCACAATGCCATCATCTAACACCATGCCATCTTCGCGTAGATTGACCATGTACTTCGATCGACCAATCTTAATGGTGCTCGCCTTAGTCAGATACATCGAATCCAAGAACGCAGCGACATCTGCTCCCACCACTTCAATTTTACCTAAGGTAGACCCATCAACGATCCCACCCGTGGTGCGCACTCGACGCGCTTCAGTCACCGCCGCGATCGCGGCGTCCGCGCCGTTTGATCGATAAAAACGAGGACGCATCCAAAGACCCATCGGATCAAGCACACCACCGTGTGAGACGTGCCAGTCATGCAAGGGAGTTCGCTTCGCAACGCGCAGAGCGGATCCCACCCGTAACCCTGCCATCGCACGCATGGTCATCGGATGATAGGGTGGTCTGGGTCGACTGAGACCCACAGACTCGATGGACTCGCCTTTAAGCTCAGCTAATATCGCGGCGCCTAGCACGGTACTGGTGCGGCCTTGTTCAGTGCCAATACCCAAGGTGGCGTAGCGTTTCACGTGCTCGATGTCTCTAAAACCCTCCGCTAATGACGCGCGCAGATCAGCCACCGTGACATCATTCTGAAAATCAATAAACTGTCGCTTCTCTTGCGACGGTGTGCAAGGCGCGCGCCAATAGGGTGCTAACCGAGGTGCTGGATCGCCTAAGCCCATTGGGATGCCAGCACCATCACTGACCAAGCCTAACTCGCTCATAACGCGCGCCGTCACGCTGGCAGCTTCTGATAACACAGCAGCCAACTCAAAGTGACCTGAGGAGGCACCGACCGTCACGCGACCGATAGGCTGATCAGTGACCGTGAAGGTCGCTTTATCAGCGGCATAGCGCGTCGTACCGCCTCCCTGCAAGCCCGCGTGCATTGCAGGCGACCAACCTCCACTGGTCAACAATAGATCGCAGGCGATGCGCTTGGCTTTACCGCTTCGCAAGTGCTGGATGTCAACACCCGTTACCGTACGCCAACCCTTGGCAGAGACCACTGCAGACTCTGACAAACACAACACACCAGCGACCTGCAAACTGGCGCAGTGACGAGCCGTCACAGCATCTTGCTCCAGTACCGCGGCAGAGCGCGTGTCAATCACTGCTCGCACCGACACACCCGCCTTCACTAAACGAGCGGCGGCTGCATAGGCACGCTGATGATTGGCAAAGATCACCGCACGCCGACCCGTGAGTGCGCCATAACGACGACTCAGACGTTCCGCAGCCCCAAGCAACATCACACCCGGCAGATCGTTGTTGATCAGAGCAATCGGTCGCTCGATCGCACCCATCGCAATCACAAGTACACGCGATCGGATGTGAAATACCTTATTGTGACCCGCAAGACCACCGGGCTCGTGATGCGCGATATGTACGCCACCGGTGCCACCCACTAAGGTGGTATCAGTCAGGATGCGCACACCCAGCGTCTGTAGCATCTGCTCCGTGGCCGTTACCCAACTGGTCGCCGGTTGTCCATCAACAAGCGCACTCTCAAACTCAAGTTCGCCACCCAGTACCGGCTCTCGCTCAACCAACACCACGCGCGCACCGGTATGGGCAGCGACTAAGGCAGCTGATAGACCGGCTGCACCGGCACCAGCCACCAACACGTCACAGCTGAGGTATTCCACAGCGGCGACCGGCAGATCACTGGCGCCTGGCGCCTCCCCGAGGCCCGCGAGGCGCCGAATCAGTGATTCATAGGTGCGCCAAGAAGGCCACATGAACGTCTTATAGTAGAAGCCGGCACCAAAAAAGCCGCTACCCAGTTGTAATAGTGACGCCACATCGAAGCGCAGTGACGGCCAACGGTTTTGACTTTTTAAAACCAAGCCCTCTCTCAGTTGCAGCTGCGGGGCCGACACGTTGGGAATCACCATCGGTGTCACTCCCACGGTCAAAAGCGCATTTGGCTCTTCCGGACCGACCGCCAGTAACCCGCGCAAGCGTCTGTATTTAACACTGCGCCCTAAGGCGAATATGCCGTGGGCCATTAACACCGACGCCGCCGTATCACCCACCTGCGCCTCATACTCCCGTCCATCAAAGATAAAACGAAGCGTTTTATCTGACAGTCGCGTGCCGACTCTTTTAATCGCAGCCTTCATGAGGTCACAGCACCCAGCAGGTTCATCTCAAGCACCTCACCGGTAGACGGATTGCGGCGCGCCTTTAGCCACGCCCGACAACCACGCACGTGTTGCCAATACTCGTGACTGTCGTCTACTTGGTTAATTCTGAGATACACGGCGGAGAGTGGATCATCACCCGCATTAGGAAGTGTTTTATGAAACGCGAACTCCGCAAGTTCCCGTACGCCGCAAAAAGGGCAGCTCAGTGAAGTCATAAGCGCACCGGAAAAGGGCCATAGCCTGGCTCATCGAGCAGGTGTCCGGTCGCAAACCGCGACAATGCATAGCCTTTGATCAGATCCGGTGCCGTACCCGTCGCAACCAACGTGGCACAAGCGGCACCGGATGCGGGGATGGTCTTAAAGCCACCGTAGCACCAGCCTGCATTTAGAAAAACGTTGTCGTAGCGGCAGCGATCAATGATCGGACTGCCATCCATCGTCATGTCATTGGTGCCTGCCCACTGCCTGACAATTTTCACACCGGCCAATTGCGGAAACAAATCAACGGCACCCGCCACCACGTCTTGCATGCGATCCCATGTGCCTTCGCGCGTGTAGGATGGAAAGCCATCTAAATGACCTCCCATCACTAAGCCACCGCGATCAGACTGAGAGAGGTAGGTCTCGCCATGACCTGGGAACACTGACACCATCACGGTATCTAGAAAAGGTTTGATGGGCTCAGACACCATGGCCTGTAACAAATGGGTCTCGATGGGTAGTGGCACACCGAGCATCGTGCCAATCATGCCGGTGTGACCGGCTGTTGCGAATAAGATGCGCTCTGCGCGCACATAGCCACGCGTTGTCTCTACCCCTTCCGCAACATCGGCATGCGATCGCACGCCGGTGACCTCACAGTCCTCAATGATATCAACCCCAAGCGCACTGGCAGCACGGGCATACCCCCACGCCACAGCGTCATGTCGGACCGTACCACCGCGTGCTTGCACCAAAGCGCCCGCCAAGGGAAAGCGTCGTACCCGCCGCGGTGCCAGTTGCGGGTAGGCACGCTCGAGCGCCGCTACGTCCAACAGCTCCGCATCAATACCTGCCAAACGCAGCGCATTGCCCCGTCTCGCCATGGCGGGTATCTCATCCTCAGACACCGCCAAATCAACTACACCCCGCGGGCTATACATCACGTTGTAGTTCAGATCACGCGATAAGGTGCCCCAACGACGCAATGCATCCTCGTAAAAATAGTGATTTTCTGGCAACAAATAATTGGAGCGAACAATGGTGGTATTGCGCCCCACATTGCCGTAACCCACCAATCGCTTCTCAAGGATCGCGATGCGCTTAATGCCATGATCGCGCGCTAAGTGGTACGCGGTCGCTAAGCCGTGACCGCCAGCACCGACGATCACCACATCGTAGTGATCTTTTAAAGTGCGTCCCGTCCACAGTGGCCGCCAATACCGGCTACCTGCCCATCTTGCGCGCAGCAACGCTAAGGCAGAGTAGTGACGGCGCGCTAATGGCATAGCACCTGATTCCTCATGGCAGCACCAGCTTCAAAATCTGTCCGACCAACTGCTTCCGTCGCTTCGCAGGGAAGCGTGCCGGCTCGAAATTGGCGCCAATCCATAGACCGTCGATCGCCGCACAAAGCAAGGCGACCGCATCCTCCATTGAAACAGGCGCTTTGATGTGCCGACGGCGTACCGCCTCAGTCACCTGCTGCGTGAGGTAGCGACGCCAACGAGCATAATAGTTGCGGTGTATTTTAGCGAGCACTGGGTTATGCACCGCGCCGCCCCACAAACTAAGCCAAACCGCCATAAAACTTTGCACCCCGGGGCCTGGCACCATAAATTCAAGCGCCGCCCGTACCCGAGCAAGCCCAGGCGCCGTGTCCCGTAAAATCACCTCTAGGTCTTTAAACGACTCGGCCGCTACCCACTGAAAAGTGAAAGCAACCAGAGCATCCTTGTCTGCGAAGTAGTGGGTCAGCACACCGATGCTGAATCCACCTTCTTTGGCGATTTTACGGATGGTCGCGTGCTCTGGACCATCCCGCTGGATAACCCTCACCGCCAATTCGGCCAATTCTTGACGACGCTGGTTATGGTCAACGATTTTTGGCATGGCGGCTCTCGTCGGCGGCGCGTACGTCCGCCCTAATAAAGACAGAGCATAGCGCAGCAAAGGAGCGCCTGCTTAATAATTACACTTGTTATAAAATAGGCCGCCCTGTGCTATAACAGGACGAATACTGGCAGCACCTAACACCGACTGACCGATCTGGCTTGATAGGAGAACGGCTTGACTGATCCAAATCTCAGCGCTCGTACCCCGCGTGGCTTATCGCGCGAAACCCGTCGGGTCGCGCGTGAGCAAGCCCAAGCAATCAAGCTGCCCTATATCCGCCGCAAGCTACCGACCATTGATTTGCTGAGCTCAGAGGCGGTAGAGATTATTGAAGCCAATGCCGAGACTATCCTTGAGGAAATCGGCGTGGAATTTCGTCGTGACCCAGAATCGCTTCGTCTATGGCGCGAGGCCGGCGCCGATGTGATCGGTGAGCGCGTGCGCATCCCACGTGGCTTAGCACGCCAACTCCTGAAGACAGCACCGCGTGAATTCACGGTGCACGCACGGAACCCGTTGCGGGATGTGCGTTTTGGTGGCGATGCCACGGTGTTCTCACCCGTCGGCGGGCCACCCTTTGTCACAGACCTCGATCGTGGCCGGCGATATGGGACACTCGAGGATCTGCATAATTTCATTAAGCTCGCGCACATGGCGCCTGCCATTCACTTCTCAGGTGGTAGCACCGTTGAACCCATGGATATCCCGGCGGGCAAGCGCCACCTAGATGTGCAATATGCTTTTTTCCGCTACAGCGATCAAGGCTGTGAGGCGACACCTGAAACACCCGGTCACGCCGCCGACGCCATCAAAATGGCGCAGCTGGTATTTGGCGAAGACTATGTTGATCAACACCCGGTTGTCCTCGGAAACATTAATTCCAACTCACCGCTGACCTTTGATGGACGGATGCTCGGTGCCTTGCGGGTATTCGCAGCGCACAACCAAGGCACCATTGTTGTTCCTGCTGTCTTGGCCGGGGCAATGGGACCGGTGACTGCCGCAGGTTGCATGTCAGAGATACTGGCAGAGACCCTTGCCGGCATGGCACTCACCCAATTGGTACGCAAAGGCGCGCCCGTGATCATGGGATCGTTCGTTGGCGCCATTTCGATGCGTACCGGGGCGCCAACGTTTGGCACACCGGAAGCCACGCAGATGATTTTTGCGACAGCGCAATTAGCACGCCGACTGGGCGTCCCCTGCCGCAGTGGTGGCTCTTTGTGTTCAGCCAAAACGGCCGATGCGCAAGCTGCCTACGAGAGCGCGCACACGCTGTTGCCTACCTTGCTTGCTGGCGTCAACCTGGTCACCCATGCGGCAGGCTGGCTAGAGGGCGGCTTAGTCTCAGGTTATGAGAAATTTGTGATGGATGCAGATCAACTGGCCATGATGCAATCCCTCGCCTCGGGTATGGATCTCACGGCGCGCGGTCAAGCACTGGATGCGATTCGAGAGGTAGGGCCTGGGGGGCACTTTTTAGGATGCGCCCACACACAGGCAAACTTTGAGACCGCCTTCTATCAATCCACCATCGCTGATTATTCATCGTACGAACAGTGGTCTAGTGAGGGTAGCTTGTCTGCCGAGCAGCGCGCCAATAAGGTATGGAAGAAGATGCTGGCGGAGTATCAAGACCCTGGCATTGATCCAGCACAGGATGAGGCGATGCTGCACTTCATGCAGAAACGACGCGCTGAACTGACCGACAATATTGAAGAGGAATAAAGAGAATGAAGAGTCACTATCGCGTCGTGGTCATCGGTGGCGGCATCGTCGGTACCAGCGTGCTCTATCATCTCGCACGCCACGGATGGTCGGATATTGCTTTAATAGAACGTGCGGAACTCACCGCGGGATCCACCTGGCATGCAGCCGCCGGTTTTCATGCGATCAATGACGATCCCAATATCGCAGCGCTGCAGGCGTACACGATCAAGCTCTATAAGGAAGTGGAGGCTGAGAGCGGACAAAACGTTGGCATGCATATGCCAGGCGGCTATAGCATCGCCACCACCCCCGCGCGATGGGAATGGCTCAAGTCAGAGTACGCCGTGTACCAAACATTAGGGATTGACGCACGATTGGCGACGCCCGAACAAATCGTCGCAGACTGTCCGATTGTTGATCCGAAAGGTTTACTCGGTGGGTTATTCGATCCGCATGAGGGTGCTGTGGATCCACACGGTGCTACCCACGCCTTTGCCATCGCGGCGCGAAAAAGAGGCGCTGAGGTCATTTTGCACAATCGCGTCGTTGCACTATCGCCACTGCCCAACGGACACTGGCGCGTGGAGACTGAGCAGGGTGTGGTGATCGCTGAACATGTGGTGAATGCGGGTGGTCTGTGGGCGCGTCGTGTTGGCCGCATGGCCGGTATTGATCTTCCCCTGACCCCCATGCAGCACCATTATTTGATAACCGAAGACCTGCCAGAACTGGTGACTCGCGCGGATGAGATGCCGTGCGTAACTGACCTTGAGGGCTTCACCTACTTACAACAAGAGCGCAAAGGTGTGCTGCTCGGTGTCTACGAGCGTGACCCACGCCATTGGAAAACAGAGGGTGCCGAGTGGGATTACGGCATGGAACTGATTCCTGAAGAAATTGACCGCATCAGCCCAGAGTTGCTGATTGGATTTAAGCGATTCCCTAGTCTCGAGCGCGCCGGTATTCGCAAGTGGGTCAATGGCGCTTTCACCTTCACACCCGATGGCAATCCTTTAGTCGGCCCAGTACCCGGTCTTAAGAACTTTTGGACGGCGTGCGGCTGTATGGGTGGCTTTTCACAAGGCGGTGCCATCGGCAAAGTGCTCTCCAATTGGATTGTGGAGGGTGACCCGGGTTCTGACATATTTGGCATGGATGTGGCGCGCTATGGCGCCTTTGCCAGTCATGATCGCTACCTCAGAGACATGACGGCGCAGTTCTATGCACGCCGCTTTATTATTGCTTACCCGAATGAAGAGTTGCCAGCCGGGCGTCCGCTTAAAATGAACCCCAGCTACGATGCGCAACGCCAATTAGGCGCGCGCTTCGGTGTGGTGTGGGGAATGGAAACACCGCAGTACTACGCCAGTGATGCACCGGATTTCGTTGAGCGCCCGAGTCTTAAGCGCTCCGATGCCGATCGCTTCGTGGCCAGCGAAGTAGCTGCCACGCGCGCCGCTGCGGGTCTGTTAGATACCAGTGTGTATGGCCGCTATGAGGTCTCAGGCCCGCATGCCGAGCGTTGGCTCAATCATCTGCTAGCCAATCGATTACCCGAGGTCGGTCGTGTCCGACTGGCCCCCATGCTGAGCCCGTCCGGCCGACTGATGGGTGATCTCACCGTCACCCGCTTCAGTCCGACGCGCTTCTGGCTCATCGGCTCCTACTACTTACAAGAATGGCATCTACGTTGGTTCAATGATCATTTACCAAAGAGCGGTGTGACCATTGAGAATCTCTCCGAAAGCTGGCTTGGCTTCTCTCTATCGGGACCTCAGTCACGCGCGATCTTGGCAAGCCTGACCAAGGCCGATGTATCTAACAAGGCCCTGCCCTTCATGAGCTGCCAAGTACTCGATATCGGTCTCACTCAAGCCGTGGTCGCTCGTTTATCACTCACGGGCGAACTGGGCTATGAGATCACGGTACCCGCAAGTCAACAGCGGGCGTTGTGGCACGTGCTCATGGAGGCAGGTACGCCACTTGGCATGAAACCCATTGGCATGCGTGCGCAAGACAGCCTGCGGCTAGAGAAAGGCTATGGTGTGTGGTCCCTTGAGTTCTCGGCCTCCTACACACCAGGGATGTGCGGCTTGGAGCGTTTTATCGATTTCAATAAAGGCGACTTTATCGGTCGTGACGCGGCGCTACTGGCATCTAAAACCACACCGGATGAAACACTGGTGTTAATGAGCATTGATGCCGTCGATGCGGATGTCACAGGCTATGAGCCCATCTATCATCAAGGTGAACGCATCGGCTTCATCACCTCCGGCTGCTACGGTCACCACGTGCAAAAAAGTCTGGCGCTTGCGTATGTGAAGAGCGCTCTGGCCAACTCCACCGCTGAGCTATCCGTGACGGTGGTTGGTGAGCCGCGGCGTGCGCGGATTCTAAAAGAACCACCCTATGATCCCAAGGCACTTAAACTGCGTTCTTAGCATCCTCGCTTAGCGGATTTTAAAGAGAGAGCCTCCATGACGCGCGCCGCTCAACCGATTCGCATTCGCTGGTGGATCTTTCTCTTTATGAGTGCGTTTGCGATGCTCTCCTATATTCAAAGAACGAGCATCGCCGTCGCCGCTGAACAGATGATGCCTGATCTACATCTGACCCAAATGCAAATTGGCTGGCTGAACGCCGCTTTTACCACCGCCTATGCCATCGCCCAACTACCGGGCGGTCTGATTGGTCAGCGCTTCGGCGCCAGACTGACGTATACGGGCGTCGGTCTGATTGGATTGGTTGCCACCGTAGCGACCCCGTTAGCACCTGTGTTACTCGCAGGCACCGCCTTGTTCATTGCGCTGCTATTAGCACGGGGCTCCTCGGTGCATCTCAGGGTCCGGTCTTTCCGCTGTTCGCCGGTGTCTCACAAGTGTGGTTCCCGCAACGTCAGTGGGCTTTTGTGAACGGACTTGTGTCCTCTGGCATGAACTTAGGCGGTGCCCTGACACCGCTACTGATCGTCCTTCTCACCGCACACTTTGGTTGGCAAGGCGCCTTGCTGTGGGTCGCACTACCGGCCGTGGTTCTGACCGCACTCTGGGCTTGGTACGGTCGCGATACACCACAGCAGCACACGGCGGTCACCCCAGCGGAACTGGCCGAGCTGCCATTACCTCCGGTGGGCAGTCGAGAGCCAATGACCATCGCTCGGCTGGTTCGTATCCTAGGCAATCGCAACGTGCTGTTATTGGCTTTTTCTTATCTTTGTCTTAACTATGCCTTTTACTTACTGAGCTCCTGGTCTTTTCTGTATCTCGTGCAGGTCAGACACTTCAGCGGATTAGAGAGCGGCATCGCGGGCATGCTGCCTTGGATCGGCGCTGGCATTGGGGCGGGCGTCGGTGGTTATGTGTCTGACTGGCTGGTGATGCGCATAGGATTTCGCTTTGGCTACCACCTGATACCAATGTGCTCACTCCCCTTAGCGGGTCTACTCTTATTGGTTTGTATTGGTGTGCCCACTCCCTACGCCGCGGTCTGCTCGCTGGTGCTCGCTTTTCTATCGATCGAACTTAATGAGGGTGCCTACTGGGCCGCCACCATGCGAGTGGCTGGCGCTGACACCGCTGCTGCCACGGGTGTCCTCAACACCGGGGGCAATATCGGTGGGATTATTGTGCAGCCGGTGGTCGGCGCCCTCTCCGGCAGTGGTCACTGGCAGGCGGCCTTTGTATCGGGCGCTGTCTTCGCCTTATTGGCGGCGCTGTGCTGGTTACGAGTCAACTGTGAAAAGCCCGCTTCCAGTGCCCTGGCGAGCGTGATCTAACGCACTTCCTGATAGCCACCGACGATGCCCTCAGGGGACATCACCACCTGCCACAACTGATTATTCCGTGAGCGGAAGCTGGCTGCCGAGGCCATTAAATAGAAGTGCCACATACGATGAAAGCGTTCGCCGTAGCGGTCTTTAAGCGTCGGCCAGGCACGCTCAAAGTTATCAGACCACGCCATCAAGGTACGATCATAGTCAACACCAAACTCATGCCAATCCTCAATAGTCCATATCCCCTCGGAAGCGCTATCAATCTGCCGTCGCGACGGGATTTTTGAGTGTGGAAAGATGTATTTCTCAATCCATGGATCATTGGCTTTCTGTGTTTGACGATTACCAATGGTATGTAACAACATCAAGCCATCGGATGCCAGCAAGCGCCGCGTCGTTTCAAAAAAAACGCCATGGTTACGTTCACCAACATGCTCGAACATGCCGATCGAGTAAATTCGATCATAGGTTCCCTGCACGCTTCGGTAATCATCAAAGATAATATTGACCGGCAAGTGTTGACAGCGTTCACGGGCGCTGGCCGCTTGATTCTTCGAGATCGTGACACCGGTTACCTCAACGCCATAGCGTTCTGCTGCGAACTGCGCAGCACCGCCCCAACCACAGCCAATATCCAACACCCGCATGCCCGGTTTTAATCCGAGCTTGCGACAAATCAAATCAAGCTTCGCTTCTTGAGCCATCGCCAAATTAGGGGCGTTCTTCCAATAACCGCAGCTATAAATTAACCGCGGGTCTAGCATCAAGGTGTAGAGGTCATCGCCGACATCATAGTGTTGCTCACCCACCTTAAAGGAGCGACTGGGTGTCTGCAGATTGATCAATCGACTCTTCAGTGCCAACAGCACTTCGCGCATAGAGGGGAGACGGGTATCAATAGAGGCTCTAATGGCATGAAACAGCAACTCATCTAAGCGCTCGGCATCAAACCAACCGTTCATGTAGGCTTCACCAACGCCTAAGGAGCCTTCGCCTAAAATGGCATTCCAAAGCCTTTCATCACGGACCTGAATGTCCCAAGGCCTGGATCCATTGATCTGAATATCGGCGTGTCGCAGCCACGCGGCCACCACTTCTTTAGCGCCACTCACGGGGCGCTTGAGTCTGGCACGCAAGACGTGCTCGGCGGACGCAACTCGTGGGCTCATGCGCTCACTCCACTGGGATACCATGATGGGCAAAATCCTAGCATCATCGTAACGCGCCGGGAAAGATCCACCCTCGTGGCTTCTACGCACCTAGGCAGCATGACCGTGGGTTCCGATCCAGCTTGCGCCATGGTAGGGTGAGAGCTGACCGTGCTATTTAGATATTTTCCCCAGTGATCCTAGGAGACAAGGCCATGACGGAATCCGCCAAAACACTCACGACCTCCCCTGCCTCCCCCCTGGAATCGCTGCAGAAAACGACCTTCTCGCGACGGAGCGCGTTGTTCGGTGCGGCAGCACTCTTGTCCACCGTAGCCCCCCGTCAGCTGCTCGCGGCCGTACCCGCCAGCACCGCCCCAATCAGCGGCCCTATCCTGCTCAACAGCAATGAAAATCCCTACGGCCCATCACCCGCTGCCCGCCAAGCCATCCTGCAGAGTGTGTCCGAGTCCTGTCGCTATGGCGATAAGGCCATCGGCACCCTGATGGAAGCGATCGCCGCACACGACCAACTCCCCGTCGATCACCTCATCCTAGGCTCAGGCTCCGGTGAACTACTGCGGATGGCGGCTCTACTCGCAGCCGATGGCAATAGAGATGGGGAGGTGATCGCTGCCACACCCACCTACGAGGAGTTGCCTGTGTTCGCCACCGTACTCGGCCTTCGCGTGGTCACGGTACCGCTGAATGCAAAACACCAGCATGATTTACCCGCGATGCAAGCAGCGATCACGGACAAAACTCGGTTGGTGTATATCTGTAACCCCAACAACCCAACCGCGACGGTGGTGGGCTTCGCGGCACTTGAACAGTTCATGCGAGCGGTGCCCAGCAAAATATTGGTACTGATCGATGAGGCCTACTTTGATTTCATCACAGATGCAGCGGCCGGCTCTGTGATCTCTTGGGTCAAGACCTATCCGAATCTCATCGTCACGCGCACGTTTTCTAAAATTCATGGCCTTGCGGGCCTGCGTATGGGCTACGCCTATGCGCACCCGACCTTGGCCACGCGCTTAACCGAAAAGCAACTGGTGTTCCCTAATATCGCAGGGCTTCGCGCTGCCATCGCAAGTCTCAATGATGCGCGCTTTCTTAAAAACACCCGAGCGACACTGATCGCCGATCGTACCCGCATAGAGAACGCCATCGATCAACTGGGACTCACCAGAACCGCATCGCAAAGCAACTTCGTTTTTTTTGATGTGAAGCAACCGCATGCGGATTTTCACAAGAAAATGTTAGCGCACAACCTGATGGTTGGCCGTCACTTCGCAGGCTATGATCAATGGGCTCGCATCACCGTGGGCCTAAGCTCAGAGGTTGATCGTCTACTCGCGGCCTTACCACACGCTATATAGCCGCCTCACGCTAGGCGTATCAGATCAACCCGCATGACCGCAGTGGCAATGGCTGCGGTCAGGGTTAACAGCGCATCCGATCGATCACACAGCAAGGCGTCATACTGACCGAGGATCAGGCGGGTTTGATCCACATCAACCGTGACCTCAGGGCCGATGCAGAACAGTAAGGTTGTATTGCCAGCGACACGCTGAGTCAGTTGTCCCTGTAGCGCTAAGCGAGACACGTGTTGTGTGATTCGGCCTCGACGGGTCATCACATTAAAGTCAATTAAGTCACCACCGGTCAGTGTGGCATCCGTGTGTGCATCCCCCGCAAAAGAAAACGGAGGGGATGACGGATCGAGTCGCATCGGTGCATGCCCATCCACCGCCAACGACAGCGTGCCACCCGTCAACACGGTCAGGTTACGATCAATTCCGGGAAATACCGAGAAGGGACCCGACGCCGATACCCGCGCCATGCTGATACGCCAGTCGAATGACTCAAGTGCCGCATCCATAGGAAACACCGCAATCTCAGTGGTCTCACCTAGCCCATTTTTCCATGGCATACGCCGATACTGAGCCGCCTTAAGATGAATCATGGGGGCGCCTGTAAAGTGACTGTCAGTGATACGCGTTGATGATCAAACTGGGTCTCTGGCGTATCTGCGGGTACATCAGCGGCAAGCTCCGCCTTAAAATCAGCCGCCGTCAACAAACAATCATGAATGCGCTCTGCGAGCGCTCGCTGCTCATCAAAATGTATGACCACCCGCGCTACCTGCCCCGCGTGAATCTGGCCGATCAACACATCTAAGGGCGCTTGCGAGAACTCGGAGAAAAATAAAGGGTACCAGCCGCCGATCCGTTGGGGCGTGGTTGGCAGCGGCTCGGTTTGGCTGAGACTGATCGATAGCGGTGTCACCAGCAACAAAGCCGTACCGCAGAGCACTGACAGGGTTTTCTTTGCCATCGGCCAGACAGCTCCTCATTCATTTTATCAACTGATGCTCTAGTGCGAGCAAGCATCGCTGTAGTGTGTGGTGACAGCAATTCGGCGTCAACTCATCTGGCGCGTGCGCCTCGCACTCAGCAAGAGAATAAGGCCTGCAAAAATAACCGCCACCGCACGCCACTCAGACGCTGTGATGCTCTCCTGGCCGAGCGTCACGCCTAAACCTAAGGCGATCAGCGGGTTCACAAAGGTATAACTGCTGGCGATGCCGCTCGAGACCTTACCGATCAGATACATATAGGCGTTAAAAGCAATTAAGGAGCCAAAGACGACTAAATAGACCCAAGCGGCCCACGCACCAATCGGCACTTTCAAACTCCAATGCTCACCGGAGAACGCTGAAATACACAACAGCACGACGCCGCCACAGATCATTTCTGAGGCGAAACCCATGGTTCCGGGTGCTAATCGCAGTGAGCGCTGACTGAGTACCGTACCCAAGGTCCAACCCACACAACCAATACAAATTGCCAATAGGCCTGGCAGGGATGCTCGATAACTCGTGCCCTGCGTCAAAAGAAGAACGCCAATCACGCCTAAACCGATGCCGACCAACTCCAAAGGCTTTGGCTTAATTCCAAAAGGTAAGTTAGCCAGTGTGATCAGCAAAGGCGAAATCGCTATAAAAGCAACCACTAGTCCTGATCCGATCGTCAATTCTGCATATGCGGTGGCGCCCATCCCACCACCCAGCATCAGCGCACCGATCACCGTGGCGCTGACCCACTCACTAACGCTTGGCAACCGGGTACCGTGCCATAAGGAAAAGCCGAACAATAGAATCCCAGCCAGCACAAAGCGTGTGCCCATCAAGAAAAATGGCGGAAATCCTACTAGCGCGAACTTAATAACCAGGTACGTCGATCCCCATACGAACCACGTGGCGGCAATACACGCAATCACGCGAGGAGAGAGTGAGGAACTGTGCATCAGATAAACCTAGTATCGGTTGCTACGCCACAACCGCGCAAGCAGTGATATGAGATAGCGGTTCAGTCTATTGACCGCAGCCTGATTACACAATGAAAGAGAGGATCTTCTCTCGACTGAATGCGCATATCCACTAAAGGCTAGTCGGTCCTCTCTCCTTGCCACGGCTCCCCCGCAATATTGGAAGACGATATATTGTCGTAGACAAGACTAAACAGCCCACTCGGACGCGATTTCAATCTGCCTTAAGTGCAGTGCCCTTGCAATCTTATTCAGCGTCGTGCGGCGCGGCATCGCGGCCGTATTAAAAAAGCGAGACAACGAAGGTTGAGGTATAGATGTTAACTCGGCGAGCTTACTGATACCACCGCGCTCATCAACCAGTAGTCGTAAATTATCCTTAAATTTGCGAACGTCAGCAGCAATACGATCAAGGTCGTCAAAACGGACACAGTCGGTGCTTGCAATGTCTGCCTGTCCACAATCGTCAATTAATTCTTGGAGATCGGCAATAATCGCATCCTTCTCTGTATGATCAGCCGTATCTCTCCATAATGTTAAAAGATTAAAAACCCCTTCGAAGTCATTGCCAGCGGAGACTGCGGCGACAATAAACTGATCAGGAAGCCCAGCCTGTCTCATCGCTGCACCAATCGCATAGGACTCCACGCGACAGGCGTTCGACAGTGCCGACGCATTTTCTAAGTCGCGTTGAGACGCCACTTTCGCGATCATGTCAGTCTTCCTTTTACAATGTACTTGCGCATAACCAGGAGCTCTAATCGGGTACGCATCTTTGCTAATTGACGAGCCTCGGAATTTCGATCTGTCTTAATATAAGCATGTAGCAGCACCGCCGTCATCGCCAACTCACCCGTGAACCCTAACCCGACCGGTAGCCGCAACTGAACACGACGATCACCCAAATTGTGCCACTTCATCTTGAAACCGCTCGGCAACGCGTGACCGTTAACAGTGGCTGGAGACCAGAATTTGTTACTGGCAAATTTTGGTGGCTTCGGAAACTCCCGAAGTAGTCGCACGTCCGGCCGGATCGTTCGCTCATAGTCTGCAGACGAAAACTGTTTGGTGTGCTTCAACTCCAAGTAAGAGTCGAGCGCCCATTGCGTAATTAGGATGTCCACGTGACGCTTCATAAGCTTCCATAGTCAATAATATAACATATATAGCATATATAACTCAAATATCATTGATTTCGTACTGACTTCTTCACGGACCATGCCGCCGCAACGGCGCCAAGGCGCGCTGCCCCTCGGCTTGGTGGCTGCGCAACCGCTATTCAGCCAAACACCGACCTGCGTCTACTCATTTTGAGCCATTAACCTCAGATGCACGCCAGTACACATCGCTCACGCCACGAGCAGTACCGCATCGCACACAATGCACCACGACATCGACGATGCTGTGCGATAGGCTCAAGATATCGGAGAAAGCCAACTCCCGTCCTGGGACACTTTCTTTCACCAGTAGTGCCAACTGCTCAAAAGCAAGCGCGGTACTGCCGGCATGAATACTGGTGATCGACCCCGGATGACCTGAGCTCACATTGCGAAGAAAGTAGTAGGCCTCTTCGCCACGCAGCTCAGCCAATAAAATCCGATCCGGGCGCAAACGCAAGCAGGCTTCTAGCAGTTGCTTAGCACTCACTCGAGCTCGGCCTTGATCATCTTTAGAATAAAAAAGACGGACCGAGTTAGGTTGCCCACTCAAATCCAGTTCAGCTGCATCTTCAATACTGATCAAACGCTCATCGGGTGATATTTCCTGAATCAACGCCTTGGTTAGCGTGGTTTTGCCAGAGCCAGTCGCGCCTGCCACCACAATCGTGAGCTTGGCTTTAACCGCCAAAGACAAAAATTTGGCCCAATCCTTGGCTGCAAACGCGCCGCTCAGATCATCACCTGATCGCGTCACTTGCGGCAGTGGCGAAGTCAGCGGCTTAAAGAAGTGGCGCTCTGCTAACGCTCCCACACTCCACACGGTTTGGTTTGGGCGACGGACAGCCATCACCACCTGATCCTTCACAGTGGCAGGCGGAAGCACGACCTGCACTCTCTCCCCTTCCGGCAGAGTGGCAGACAATAGCGGCGTTTCATCATTAACGCGCTGATCAGTAAAAGTGGCTAATAGCCGTGAAAAATGTCTGGCCCAAGCCACCGTTGCAAACGGAGCAGGCACGCAACGCCACCCACCGCTATCTTCCAAGTAAAACTCACCAGGCTTTTGTAGGCACAGCTCGGTAACACCGGGATCTGCCAGATAAGGCCTCAATAGGCGAGTGTAGTGATGCAGTGAGTTCGCCTCGAGCGATGATCGGGACTCACTCAGCATGATCAACGAGCCCATAAACGCTTCTAAAGTCCAAATCACGTACAACCGTGACAGATAAGCGCGCGCCCGCAGACACCCGGATCGTTGGCGCGATGCCGATGGAGTATTTAAGAGCCTCGCTGGCGACATCGCGGGACGCTTGTGCGTTATACACAATGCCCCCCGACCCTTGCGCATGCGTGGTGACCGCGGTCACCCCTGCATCAAACATCGACAACATCATCGCTGCACCAAAACGCTCCGCCGTGTGGCGATCCACTTCCCCAGGTACGCCTGACCGGCCAAGTGCATCTGTGCCAGGGGATTGCAGGTTAACCACGACGCCCGTTGGTGTGCGCGCCTCATTCCAAATCACCATGACCCGCGCCTGACCAGCCCGGACCTCACTTTTGACCTCTCCGATCAATCGACTGCCGCGCTCGAGCAACACGACGCGCCCATCGGCTCCATAGACATCCGTACCAATGACGCAGGTGGAGAACCCAGCTAAGGTCGAATCGATCGCAGTCTCTAAGGTACAGTTCAAGAAAGAGCCCTTCGGCAATAACCAGCGTCGAGTGGGTAAGACGGTGGCCGGCACCACCGGTATGGGCCTGACTTCCTGAGCACCTTCACCGATCGATGGCCCACTCGTTCGAGCAGCCGACGCCGGTACGGCATCGGAGGCGATAGGATGCATGCTGCGCAAAGAACCATGAATAACCACCGGGGATACGCGCGGAATGTCCCGCATCACCGCAGGCGCACTGACTCGGTTATTCCCTATACTCATCGCCCCAGCGTCATCACTCGATAGTTGCAAGCCACTGTGCTCAAGGCCTGTTACCAAAGACCGAGTATCCGCTGGTGTCGCCACCGTACCCAAGCTTGGCAGCCTCATCTCGGATTGACTGAGATGCCTAGCTGCCTTCATGTCGGGTTTCGCGGTCTCTTTCGCATGACGACTCACCTGAACGTAGTAGGCCACCAGAAGACCCAGCCCCACTGCTACGATCAGGCCAGTCGCGAGGTAATGCGGCAGTTTTTGCGCAAGCCCCCTAGGCAGGCGCATCTGCGCGATGCCACGATCACCGCTAATCCCGCTATCGTCACTCATGGCTGCACCGCTTGCGTAGTGCGCTCCACTGATTCAACGACAGTTCCACTGCTGGCGCGTTGTGCGCCACTTTGCGTATGGCGGTTAATCACACACCCCACCTCACTACCTCGGCGCAACACAAATCGCTCTGCCAAATGATGAATCACCAGCATGTCGTTCTCCGTATGTGAATTAACCAATGCTTCGGTACCATCCGGGTTAGCCACATAAACCGTCGGCCACTCCATCTGCGCTGGAAAAGACAAGCGCAACTGCATGCCATCATCAAAGGCGGCACTCGGACGCAGTGACGCTGGCCCACAAAACCAGTAGTCGCTATTTTTAACGAGCGGCGGCACGCCAAGTCGCAGTTCGGCCGCACTGGTTGTATTGAGGTTCGGCACGTGTATCACCGGGTAGCGAAACTGCAATGAGTACACGGGATGATCTGTAGTCCCTACCTTGGCCAGCGCCCGATAATCGATCACATACACCCGACGATTGGTCAAAATAGTCAGATTGGAATGTGCGACTGCCTCCCTGGCTTTCAGAAACAGATGGTTACCCTCAGCAGCCACATCGAGACTGGCCGTGTCGCCAGCACCCAAACTCACAAATTGCTCATCACCTGCAAACTCGATATGCAAGTGATAACCCACCCACAACGTCACGTTCAAAACCTGATCAGACGCGTAGTCCACGACTTTTAGGCGCTGATCCACGTGACCCTCAGCACGAACACCCACCGACAACACCGCACAGAACAGAGTCAGCCACACGCGACGCACGAAGCCTAGATGCGGTAAGCCTGCCAATACAGCACTCATGAGCGCACCCGAGGGGGTTCTATGAACGAGCCGCCTGGCAGCCCGAGTCCACCAGTGGATGCTAA
>CAIYVA010000083.1 GCA_903929455.1 uncultured Pseudomonadota bacterium
CATCGACGGGGCCACCGCCCAGCAAGTCCTGAAGCAAACCGGCGCAGATGGACTGATGATTGGTCGAGCCGCGCAAGGCAATCCATGGATATTTCGCGAAGTAGCATATTACCTAGCGACCGGCAAGGCTCTGTCAGCGCCAGCAGCCTCTGAAGTCCGTGATATTATGACGCGGCACTTAGAACAGCTCTACGCTTTTTACGGCGAGCAGGATGGCGTTCGAGTCGCGCGCAAACATCTGGGCTGGTATCGGGAAACGGCACTAAAGCCCAGCTTGAACAACGAGCTCCATGGCAGCACCGCCATTGCTGAACGCTCCTTGTTTCAGGACATGCGAGTCGCGACAACGACGTCATCCCAGCTAGACTTGGTGCGCGCATGGTTTGACGTCATCGCACAGTGGCCGTCAACACAGCAAGGAAATCCAGAACACATGGCAGTGGCAAGCCCGACTGAACGGACAAGCCGACTGCCAACTGCGGCAGTCGCCTAAGCGGCCGCTGACCGGTGGCGAGAATTAGGTGGGGATGGCAGATGTTGAAAAGAAAAAAAACGTTGCCGGCAGGTAGCCGAGCGGCACTCAAAGAGATACCGCTTCGCCAACATGCGGAAGCAGCCTTGGGCGCTTACTTTGAAAAGCTCAATGGCCACCGACCCGCCGGCTTATATGCATTGGTACTGCGGGAGGTTGAAGAGCCTCTATTGCAAGCGGTCATGCGGCACACAGAAGGCAATCAAGTGCGCGCAGCTGAGGTGCTCGGTATCAATCGCGGTACCTTGCGTCGCAAGCTAGAAGGCTACGGACTTGGCTAATCAGCAACCTGAGCGTCTGCCAATACGACGTGCTCTGCTGAGCGTGTCGGATAAGAACGGCATTGTCGCCTTAGCGCAAGCCTTACACGCCGCTGACATCCAGTTACTATCCACCGGCGGAACCGCCCAGCTACTCAAAAAAGCAGGTCTCCCTGTCATTGACGTGGCCAGTTACACCGGCTTCCCAGAAATCATGGATGGTCGCGTCAAAACGCTCCACCCACGTGTCCATGGTGGCTTACTCGGTCGGCGTGGCACCGATGACGCCATCATGAACGCGCATGGCATTGAACCCATCGACTTGTTGGTGGTTAATCTTTACCCCTTTGCTGATACGGTCACCCGCGCCGGCACAAGCTACCAAGAAGGTGTTGAAAACATCGACGTGGGTGGTCCTGCGATGCTGCGCGCGGCAGCTAAGAATCATGCCGCGGTCACTGTACTCGTCGAGCCGAGCGACTACCCCCTGGTACTGAAGGCCATTCGTACGGGTGGCACTGACTTTGCACTGCGACAGCAACTTGCCCAGCGCGCATTCGCACACACAGCGCACTATGACAGCATGGTCTGCACCTGGCTGAGCCAACAGAGTGCGCCCGACGAAGGCGCTTTTCCGGATACCTTAGACCTCCGGTTTACCAAAAAACTGGATCTGCGCTATGGGGAAAATCCCCATCAAGCGGGGGCATTTTATCAGGCGCCTCTCGAGCAAGGCGCGAGCGTGGCCACTGCAACACTGTGCCAAGGCAAAGCACTCTCTTATAACAATATCGCTGATGCAGACACGGCTTTAGAGTGCGTCCGTCAATTCGACGAAGCGGCCTGCGTGATCGTCAAACATGCCAACCCCTGCGGTGTGGCGATTGCAGCCGACACGGAGGCAGCCTACCGGCAAGCCTACAAAACAGATCCGACATCGGCCTTTGGCGGCATCATCGCCTTCAATCGGCCGGTAGATGCACCCACTGTGCGCGCTATCTTAGACAACCAATTTTTGGAAGTGCTGATTGCCCCGAGCGTAAGCCCTGCGGCACTCGCACTATTAGAGACCAAAGCCAACATTCGAGTGCTGGTCACGGGGGAACTCACATCAGGCGTTCGTTCGCGCTATGAATACCGTAGCGTCACCGGCGGCTTACTCGTACAGGAACACGATCAAGGTCAGGTGCCTGAAAGCGCCTTACGCGTCGTCAGCACGCGCCAGCCAAGCGCACAGGAACACCAGGATCTCTTATTCGCATGGCGCGTCTGCAAGCATGTTAAGTCCAATGCCATCGTGTACGCACATGCTGGCCTAACACTCGGCATCGGCGCGGGCCAAATGAGCCGAGTGGTGTCTAGCCGAATCGCTGCGATGAAGGCACATGACGCTGGGCTCGCAACGGCGGGGGCGGTCATGGCATCGGATGCTTTTTTCCCATTCAGAGATGGCTTAGACATCGCCGCCGAACACGGTATCCGCGCAGTGATACAGCCCGGCGGTTCATTGCGTGATGACGAGGTGATCATGGCAGCCAACAGTCACGGCATGGCGATGATATTCACCGGCATGCGCCACTTTAGACACTGACTCGCGCTGCGAGGAGCTTTCCGATGCGGGTACTGATTATTGGTGGCGGCGGCAGAGAGCACGCACTCGCCTGGAAAGTTGCTTCATCGAAGCGCGTGACCCAGGTCTTCATTGCGCCGGGCAATGCCGGTACAGCGCTAGAAGCAAAATGCAAAAACGTGGCTATTGGCGCCGAGGACGTTGCCGGCCTACTGGCCTTCGCTCAACAGGAACGCGTTGACCTCACGATAGTAGGCCCAGAAGGTCCACTGGTCATCGGTATCGTTGATACGTTTAGCGCCGCAGGCTTGCCCTGCTTCGGTCCTTCCAAGGCCTGTGCGCAACTGGAAGGCTCCAAGGCGTTTAGCAAAGAGTTCTTAACGCGCCACCAGATACCGACAGCACGCTACGCGCGATTCACTAAAGACAACTTTAATCCTGCTTTTGTGCTCGAGCAACGCCCGCCCATTGTCGTTAAGGCGGATGGCTTGGCGGCAGGCAAAGGCGTGGTCATTGCCGCCACCCATGCAGAGGCACTCACAACCATCGAGCAGATGTTCAATGGCGCTTTCGGTTCGGCTGGCGATACCGTCGTGGTCGAGGAGTTTCTGCAAGGGGAAGAGGTCAGCTTCATCGTCATGGTCGATGGAGAACACACGCTGCCTTTAGCGACTGCGCAAGACCATAAGCGACTACTCGATCAGGACCAAGGACCTAATACAGGCGGGATGGGCGCTTATTCACCGGCACCCATCGTCACCGATGCATTACATGCCCGCATCATGCGCGAGGTCATTGAGCCCACCGTCGCTGGACTTGCCGCCGAAGGCATGCCCTATCGCGGATTTCTATATGCCGGCCTGATGATCGCCTCAGATGGCACACCCAATGTCCTTGAATTCAATTGTCGTTTCGGCGATCCGGAGACGCAGCCTATCCTCATGCGACTGCAGTCTGATCTTGTCGATCTGGTTGAATCCGCCTTAAGCGGCCACTTAGATCAGATCAGGGCTCAGTGGGATCCGCGCCCAGCCGTGGGCGTTGTGATGGCGGCAGAACATTATCCTGACTCACCACGTCTTGGTGATGCCATTAATGGCCTTGGTGAGGCATTGCGCTTACCAGGCAAAGTGTTTCATGCGGCAACGCGTCAACGCGAGAATGAGGTCATCACCAGCGGTGGCCGCGTGCTGTGCGCTGTAGGCTGCGGTGCCACCGTCATCGCTGCCTGTGAAGCAGCTTATCGGCTAGTGGAGGCCATTCAATTCACGGGTATGCAGTATCGCAAAGACATTGGCTACCGGGCAGTCGCGCGCGAAAAGACGCCGCACTACTAAATGAGTGACTTGCTGATCCGCCGCAGACACGCACTGAGCATGCCTGATTTGCACGTGAGGGTCGCTCAGATCGCAGCAAAAATGAGCGCTCGCTTTGGTGCACAGTGCAGACAAGACGGTGACGTTTTTCACATCGAGCACCGAGACGTCAAAGGCTCCATTACGATGACCGCCAGTGAAGTGGTGATCGAAGCGCGCCTTGGTTTTGCGCTCAAGCTATTTAAGGCGCGCGCTGTAACAGAGATCGAACGCATTCTAGAACGAGAACTGATGGAATGAACCCCGTCATACAGATACGACAGGCAAAGCCTGACGACGCTGCTGCAGTCTCGGTGTTTGCAGCACAGTCCTTTTATGACGCTTATGCGAGTGCGAATGATCCTGAGGATATGACGCTGCATCTTAAAAACACCTTCAGTCCGGAGCGGCAACGCGCAGAGATCTTAAGTGCAGGCACGCACTTTCTACTGGCATTCAGTGGATCCGAACTCGCTGCATACGCGTGGCTACGGTCTGACCTCTCTCATCCGACCATTGCGGAAGCCAAAAACCACGAACTGCGCAGATTTTATGTCGGTCAACAGTGGCACGGGCAGGGTGTCGCTGCGAAACTCATGGAAGCGATCTTAGGCCGAGCGCGCGATGCGCGGGCACTGGGCGTCTGGTTGACTGCGTGGTCGCTCAATCCACGTGCGCTGCGCTTTTATCAGAAGCAGGGCTTTATCGACGTCGGTGAGTCTACGTTCTTGTTGGGCAAGGATTTGCAAACGGATCGCGTGTTGGTCCATCCGTTGTGACCGCGGGGTGCGTGAGCGCACCGACCTGTCGCTAGGAAGCCGCACAGCCCCACTTAGCGCTATACTGATGATCGCTCTACTCATTTTTTTGCGGAGACTCCCATGTCACGACCGACCCGATGGCGGCAGCTTGTGCAAGTCAGTCTTCTGCAGATCACGTGGTGGGCTACCACGACGGCCGCAGCCACACCGCCCGATCCAGCGTTATTAGCAGCGATTCACAGCCCAACGCGCGATACCAAGTTCGTTGCGAGAGACAGTGCGCGTCATCCGAGCGAAGAGCTCACGTTCTTTGGACTAAAAGCCGACATGACGGTGGTTGAGCTCTGGCCAGGCGGCGGCTATTGGACAGAGATTCTGGGCCCCTACCTCAAGCCGCACGGCCATTATTACATCGCTCTCCCACCATCAGTGCCTGCCGATGAGCAAGCCATCAGCGATCGCTGGAAGCAGCGGGTGCAAGAACACCCTGAGCGCTTTGGAGCGCTCGAGCTGACACAACTCGGACAGAACCAGTACGCCATCGCACCCGCGGGCAGCGCGGATCTGGTGCTGACCTTTCGCAATATTCATAACTGGATGGGCGCGCATGAGGCCGAGGCGGTATTGCAAGCCGCATTCACAGCACTCAAGCCAGGTGGAATCTTGGGAGTCGAGGGCCACCGTGGCCGTACAGACCAACCACAAGACCCGGCCGCAGAGAATGGGTACGTGCGTCAAGACTATATGATCGCCCTCGCTCGTAAGGCTGGCTTTGAGTTCGTGGCCAGCTCGGAAATACTGGCTAACCCGAGAGATACCAAAGACTGGGTGGATGGCGTATGGACCTTACCGCCAACGCTGTCCAAAGGTGATGTCGACCGTGCGCGCTACGTGGCGGTGGGTGAGGCCGATAACTTCGTGCTGAAGTTTAAAAAACCGCAGGCCTCGCGCAAGCAGCCGATCACGAAGTGAGCCTATCGCCTCAAGCAGCACCGCGTTTTTGGTCACGCACATAATCGACATACCGCCACAGATACCAGCTAGCGGTCGTTCGATAAGGCGCCCATCGGGCACCATACGCGGCCAGCGCTGCGGGTGTCGGTTGCTTACGTTTGCCGTACAACAGGCGAAACCCCTCGCGCACACCAAAGTCGCCGACCGGCAAAACATCCGGCCGATTTAAGGTGAACATTAAGATCATCTCAACCGTCCACCGACCGACACCGCGTATCTCTGTGAGACGCTCAATGATGTCTTCATCGGTAAGGCGTTGGATGCGTCGTCGATCAGGCACCACACCAGTGAGGGTATGACGCGCAACGTCTTTCATTGCCAGCAGCTTGGCTTGGCTTAGGCCCGCACTGCGCAGCCGCATATCAGGCGTGGTGATCAACTCATCGGCGGTGGGCATCTTGCCATGCGGGTACAGCGCATACAGCCTCTTTAAGATGGCGGCCGCTGCTTTACCGTGCAATTGTTGATGAGCGATTGCCGACAGCAGCGCCTGATAAGGCGCTCCACGCCCCACCGCTAAGGTGCATGGACCGAGTACGGAAATCGCAGCCCCTAAGCGCGGATCAGCGCGCTTAAGGGCAGTGATAGCGGCCAGCGTCATGGCAATAACAGCGCCTAGCGCTTCATCGAACCAAAGAACTCATCATTGGTCTTCGTGTCCTTCATCTTATCAATGAGGAACTCAACCGCGGCCAATTCGTCCATCGGATGGAGCAGCTTGCGCAAGATCCACATTTTCTGCAGCTCTTCGGGAGACGTGATCAGTTCCTCACGACGGGTGCCCGAACGATTGATATTCACAGCAGGGAAAATCCGACGCTCGGCAATACGTCGATCCAAATGGATTTCTGAGTTGCCAGTGCCTTTGAACTCCTCGTAAATGACATCGTCCATGCGCGAACCGGTGTCAATCAGCGTTGTGGCAATAATGGTCAGAGACCCACCCTCTTCGACATTACGTGCCGCACCAAAAAAGCGCTTTGGACGCTGTAGCGCATTGGCATCGACACCGCCGGTCAAGACCTTGCCGGAGCTCGGTACGACCGTGTTATACGCACGCGCCAAACGAGTGATCGAGTCGAGCAAAATCACCACGTCACGCTTGTGCTCAACCAGTCGCTTGGCTTTTTCAATTACCATTTCAGCGACTTGCACGTGCCGACTGGCGGGCTCGTCAAACGTCGATGCCACGACTTCGCCTTTGACGGTACGTGACATTTCTGTCACTTCTTCGGGGCGCTCATCAATCAGCAGCACGATCACGTGCACTTCTGGATGATTAAAGGTAATGCTGGTAGCAATATTTTGCAGCAACATCGTCTTACCGGCTTTTGGCGGCGACACGATCAAGCCACGCTGACCCTTACCCAACGGAGCACACAAATCAATGACCCGAGCAGTCATGTCCTCGGTACTGCCATTGCCGCGCTCAAGCTTCAGTCGCTTGGTCGGATGCAGTGGCGTCAGGTTTTCAAACAAGGCCTTGTTGCGCGAACTCTCTGGTGCGTCAAAATTAATCTGACCCACTTTCAGTAAAGCAAAATAGCGCTCACCGTCTTTAGGTGGGCGAATCAGGCCGGAGATGGAATCGCCGGTTCTTAGGTTAAAACGGCGAATCTGGCTTGGACTGACATAAATATCGTCTGGCCCAGCCAAATAAGACCCGTCAGCTGAACGCAAGAACCCAAAGCCGTCTTGCAAAATCTCCAAAACGCCATCGCCGTAAATGTCTTCGCCATTTCTGGCATGCGCTTTTAGCAGCGAGAAAATCACATCTTGCTTGCGCTGCCTAGCGACGTTTTCGATCCCCAAACCTTCAGCCACCTGCACCAATTCATGGATAGGCTTCTTCTTAAGGTCTGTCAGACTCATCAGGCGACGAACACCCTCCAACTCGGCCATGGAAATGATGCCGATGTCGTCACTGTCTGGAAAATCTTCTGGGGCGCCTGGTTCGCGCGGACCGCGCCAGTTCGGGTCACGGTTGCCATCGCTGTTGCCGCGATGTCCACCACCGCCACCGCGCGGCGGACCTTTTGGACGATTCCGCCCGCCACCACCGCCACCACCGCCTAAATAACCGCCCCTCACAGGTTGCTATCCAAAAACGCGCTCAGTTGCGACTTAGTAACCGCGCCGACTTTCTGCGCTTCGACGGTACCGTTCTTAAATAAAATTAAGGTCGGAATGCCACGAATCCCAAACGCCTGGGGCGTTTTTGGATTCTGATCAATATTGATTTTGGCGACCTGGACGCGACCACTGTAGTCGTTTGCTACCTCATCGAGGATGGGTGCAATCATTTTGCAAGGACCACACCACTCTGCCCAAAAATCGAGCAGAAC
>CAIYVA010000084.1 GCA_903929455.1 uncultured Pseudomonadota bacterium
GCGGTTGGTGGTTTTGGGATCCGGTAGAGAATGCGTCTTTCATGCCTTGGCTAGTGACCACCGCGTTGATTCACTCCCTTGCGGTGACAGAGAAGCGTGGCTTGTTCAAACAGTGGACTGTGCTGCTCGCGATCTTTGCATTTTCACTGAGCTTACTCGGTACCTTTTTGGTGCGCTCGGGTGTCTTGGTATCAGTACATGCCTTCGCCGCAGACCCATCGCGCGGCCTGTTTGTGCTGGCGCTGTTGGTGTTTTTTATCGTTGGCGCACTCACGCTCTACGCTTTTCGAGCGTCGTCCTTGCAGTCTAACGGTGGTTTCGAGATCGTCTCTCGAGAGTCCTTCCTGCTGTTGAATAATGCATTGCTGGTGGCGGCGGCTGGCCTGATCTTGGTGGGAACGCTGTGGCCGTTGCTGATGGATGCGCTCAAGCTTGGCAAGATCTCTGTCGGTCCGCCTTATTTCAACGCCGTGTTTTTGGTGCCGACCTTGCCGTTGGTGTTGCTGATGAGTGTCGGCATGCATGCCGCATGGAAGCGCGCTCAGCTGCAGGTGTTTCGGCAGCGCCTGCTGTGGGTGGCGGCTGCGAGTATCGTGTTGGCACTGGTGATCACGTTGGGTTGTTACGGGCGATCGAGTCTGCCACTGACGATCATCGGCTTTGCAGCGGGATTGTTGGTCATAGGCTCGAGCGTGCTGGAGCCTCTGAAACAGTGGCGTCGCAGGCTTCCGGTGCCACAGGCGATGATCGGGATGGCGCTCGCGCACATCGGGATTGGGTTGTTTGTCATTGGCGTCAGTGGTGTTGCCTCCTACACAGTTGAACGTGACGTCAGCCTAGGCGTCGGAGAATCAACCGAGATCGCAGGCTACCGCTTTACCTTCATGGGGACCTATCCCGTGGAAGGCCCTAACTATCAAGCGATCGAGGGGCGTTTTGAGGTGCGCTCCCAAGATCACCAGCTACCCGATCTCACGACACAAAAGCGCACCTATCGGGTGCAGCAAAATCCCATGACGCAAGCCGGCATTGCGGTCGCCTGGAACCGCGATCTGTTCGTGGCGTTAGGGGAGGACTTAGGCGGCGCTAAGTGGAGTATGCGTTTGCAGTACAAGCCACTCATCCGCTACCTGTGGATCGGTGCGCTGGTGATGGCCCTAGGGGGCTTAATCTCCCTGTCCGATCGACGCTATCGTGTAACCAAGGCGAGCGCGTAATATGTGGCGCCACCTCACACCGGCCATCGCGTTCGCCTTGTTAGGCATCAGCCTCACTTGGGTGCTGTTACGTATTGGCAGTCATGATTTAGACGTGCGCGAAATTCAAAGCCCGCTATTAGGAAAGCCTGCGCCGATCTTTAGTCTGCCCTCGGTACTCGATGCCGCTCCGCGAGTAGAGTCCGGTCATTTTTTGGGTGCGCCCTATCTGATCAATGTGTGGGGCAGTTGGTGCGCGGCTTGCCGTGAGGAGCACGACACACTGCTAAAGATTGCCTCTCAGCACCAGGTCACGTTAGTTGGACTGGATTGGAAAGATGATCCGAATGCTGCACTTGCTTACTTAAGTGAGCTTGGAAATCCGTACACCGAAGTGGCATCCGATCAAGAAGGGCGGGTAGCCATTGATTGGGGTGTGTATGGCGCACCTGAAAGCTTTTTGGTATCTGCACAAGGCATCGTGCTGTTTAAATTCGTCGGCCCACTGACTGAGGCTGTGTGGAACGACCAGTTTCTGCCTCGCCTACAGAAGGGGGCGCCGTGACAGGTCTTGCGCGAGCACTGATCAGTTTAGCCTGTACGCTGATACTGTCATCGCAAGCCTTAGCGATTGACGGCTCGGCTGCGTTTTCAGATGTCGCCACACAAGCGCGTTACGATGCCTTAGCGCACAACCTGCGATGTCTCGTTTGCCAGAACCAAAGCATCGCAGACTCAAATGCTGAACTGGCCGCCGATTTGCGTCGGCAGGTCCGTGAAATGATTGCGGCCGGACAAAGCGATCAACAAATCAAGTTATTCATGACAGAGCGCTATGGTGATTTTGTGCTGTACGAGCCACCCTTTAGTGCGCGCACGAGCGTGTTATGGGCGGCGCCTCTACTACTTCTACTCGCCTGCGTCGGCGGTGCGTGGCGCGTGATTCGACGACGCAGTCAGCAGCCGATCGACGATACCAGCACGGAGGATGTGGTGGGTTCCAAGGATGCGAACGTGGGGCGCTCATCATGATGCTGTTTATCGGGATCGGTGTGCTTTCGTGGCTACTGGTGGTGGGTGCCGTGTGTGCGCCGCTTCTGAGGGCACGGTCGACCGGCGTGGCCCGTAGTTGGCTCCCCTGGGTTTTGGTGCTGGTGCTCTTTCCCATTGCCGTGTTGGTGCTCTACAAGAGCACCAGTCAGTATCCATGGGATGAGGGCCAGCGCGCACTGCAAAACGCCGGCATGCCAAGTGATGTGGCAACCCTCGTACGTAAGCTTGAACAGCGACTGGCTAACACACCAGACGATGTGACCGGCTGGATGATGTTGGGTCGCTCTGCTTTTGTGATGAAAGATTTCTCAAAAGCGGTCAAAGCTTTCGGGCAAGCGTACCGGTACTCCCATCATCAAAACATCGATGCGACAGTGGCCTACGGGGTAGCCTTGGTGTTAGCGGATACGCACGAGTTTCCAGCACAAGCGGATCAGTTGTTTGCTGAGGCGCTCTCGTTAGACCCGCATCACCCCGATGCGCTTTTCTACTCAGCCATCGCTGCCCGATCGAACGGTCGATTGACTGAGGCACGCCAACACTGGCTCACCTTGCTCGCACAAAAACCACCCGCGGAGGTGGTGGCCGCCGTCATGCCACGGATAGCCGAGGTGGATCAGGCGCTAGGGATCAGAAACGATGCCGAACTCGCAGCCTTAAGCCCTCCTGCGGTGTCTGTGGAGGAGGCGAACCCATCCGTACCGGACAGCACGCCCACGGCTGTCGCACCGGGTGCGGGTGTCGTCACCGTGACCGTATCGGTGGCGCCTGCCTTTCAGGCGAAAATCCCCACGGGTGCGCCTTTGTATGTGGTTGTGCGCGATGCGGCCAAGCCCGGCCCCCCATTAGCGGCCAAGCGCTTTGCCGCGGCTAAGCTGCCATTGACGGTCTCCCTATCCGAAGCCGATGCGATGGTGCCAGGGCACGGCTTAAAGAGCGCCCAGCACGGCATCATCGTCGTCGCGCGCTACGCGGCCTCCGGCAACCCGATCGCCCAACCCGGGGATGTCTTTGGCTCGGTCAGCTATGACCTAGCCCACGGTAAGGACACGCCCTTGGTCATTAATCGGCAGACACCGTAGTGGCGCTGTGGCGAGCGGGTGAAGGCCGAAGGCTAGGCCTCTCCTTTTTGTACTTTGCTACGTTGCTGGCCAGCTACTACCTCATTCGTCCGGTGCGCGATGCGCTGGCCGCTGGCAGCGGCCCTGCGACCATCAAGTACTTATCGAGCGTCGTGTTTGTGGTGATGCTGGCGCTGGTGCCGTTGTTCGGTGTGCTGGTGACCCGTGTGAAACGCTCACTCCTGTTACCGGCCACCCAAGGCTTCTTTGCACTGAACCTGGTGTGCTTCGCTATTCTGTTTCATCAACTACCAGAGCAGCTGTGGGTAGGGCGCGTGTTCTACGTGTGGACCACCGCTTTTAACTTGGCGGTGGTGTCTATTTTTTGGAGCTTCATGGCCGACATTTGGCAAGAGGCGCAAGGCAGGCGATTATTTGGTGTGATCGCTGCGGGTGGCAGCTTAGGCGGTTTAATCGGGCCACTCGCGGCGCGTGCATGGACAGCGACCATTGGCATCACCGGCATTGCGCTGTTAGCGGCGCTTGGTTTATGCCTAAGCGTGGCGATCACGATGCTACTTGCCAGGGATGAACGCACGCCTCGGGTACAGGCGAGCGACAGCACGCCAGCACCGTCACGCGCACTGAGCTTGAACGAACCTTTGGGCGGAGAGATCCTCGCGGGACTATCACTACTGGCACGCTCGCCCTTTATGTTGGGCATCGCGTGTTTGGTGTTTTTCGGCGCGATGCTCGGTATGTTTGTGTACATTGAGCTCGCCAAAAGCGCTGCCAGCCTATTCGCCACGACAGCATTGAGAACCACTTTTTTTGCGACCCGCGACCTGTGGGTGAATGGCGCGAGCTGCCTTTTGCAGGCTTTTGTGGTTGGCGCGCTGGCGAGTCGCATCGGCGTGCGCAGCACCATGCTGGTGGCGGCCACCGTGGTGTGTGCTGGTTTTGCGTTTGTCGCCTTAACGCCGACAGCGGTCGCACTGCTGTGGGTGAATGGCGTATTTCGCGCCACCGAATTTAGTATTGGCAAGCCTACCCGCGATATGCTGTGGACAGTGGTCAGTCCCGAAGCTAAGTATAAGGTCAAGAATGTGATTGAGACGGTGGTCTACCGTGGCGCCGATGTGGTCGGTGGCTGGGCGCACGCTGCCTTTGGCGCGCTGGGCTTCACGCTCACAGCGATTGCGTCGACCTCCGCGGCGATGGCATTGGCACTGGTCATGGTGGCGTGGTCAGTGGGTCGACGCTATCGACAGATGGGTGGGTTCTAACGCACGTATCGGTGACGGGTCTCTATTTTTGTTTGGTTTTTTTAAATAAGGAGTTTGCATCATGATTGGGTATGTCTGTCTCGGAACAAATGATCTCGAAGCCGCCAAGCGTTTCTACGACGCGTTACTCGGCGTGATCAACGCTAAGCGGATCTGGGAAACAGAGCGCTTTGTTGCGTGGGGGCATTCGGAGACGCAACCGATGCTATTGATCATCAAACCATTCGATAACAGTAAAGCGACGGTAGGCAATGGCACGATGGTCGCATTGGCTGTGAGCTCGCGCGCAGACGTGGATGCACTGCACAGCAAAGCCTTGGCGTTAGGCTGCAAAGATGAAGGCGCGGTAGGCAATCGCGCTGAGAACTTCTACGCGGGTTATTTCCGCGAACTCGAGGGACATAAGTTCGCGGTCTTCTTCGCAGGCTAAGTGGGCGTGGCGGAGGGCGTTTGATCGCGTCCTCCGCCTGTCTTGATAAATTAGATCGGTATTATTCGTAATCGATTGATAAGGTTATGAATATAGCCTTAGGTGACCTCAAACAAGGCCGCCGCCCCTTGGCCACCACCGATACACATGGTGACCACCACATAGCGAACGCCTCGGCGTTTGCCTTCAATGAGCGCGTGGCCTGTCAGACGCGTGCCGGAGACACCGTAGGGGTGTCCAACGGCAATCGCACCGCCGTTGACGTTGAGCCGCTCCGGCGGAATCCCTAAACGATCGGCGCAGTACAGCACCTGCACCGCAAACGCCTCATTCAGTTCCCATAGACCGATGTCATCGACCTTAAGGCCCGCACGCGCTAATAACTTAGGCACGGCGAAGGCTGGACCGATACCCATTTCATCGGGCTCGCAACCCGCCACGGCGAAGCCACGAAAGATGCCAAGTGGCGCTAGATTGCGGCGCGCCGCGTTGGCTGCGCTCATCATCACGCACGCCGCTGAGCCATCGGAAAACTGACTGGCGTTACCGGCTGTGATCACACCACCGGAGACTGCAGGCTTAATGCGAGCAAGACCACTTAAAGTGGTGTCGCTTCGAATGCCTTCATCCGCTGAGATCGTCACTTCGCGCGTTGACAGCTGACCTGTCGCCTTATCGGCAACACCCATGCGAACCGTCATCGGCACCATCTCATCATTAAACTTACCTGCTGCCTGTGCACTCGCAGCGCGTTGCTGGCTTTGTAGGCCGTAGGCATCCTGACGGTCACGCGAGATGTTATAACGCGCCGCTACCTGCTCAGCTGTCTTCAGCATCGGCCAGTACGCTTCCGGCTTAATCGCCACGACACCTGGGTCTACCAGCATATGGCGATTCAATTCGCCTTGTACGCACGAGATGCTCTCAACGCCACCGGCGACATAGTAGTCACCTTCGCCACTGATAATGCGGCTGGCGGCGATCGCAATCGACTGCAAACCGGAGGAGCAAAAGCGATTGACGGTCATGGCCGGGACACTCACCGGACAGCCGCCAGCAAGCGCAATTTGGCGTGCGATGTTAAAGCCGGTGGTGCCTTCTGGGTTGGCACAACCGATGATCACATCATCCACTTCAACGGGATCTAACTGGGCGCGCGCCAGTGCATGCTTGACGCTGTGAC
>CAIYVA010000085.1 GCA_903929455.1 uncultured Pseudomonadota bacterium
ATCAGAACTGGACCAGTTAAAGCAGGTCTGTCAGTGAGCGCACACCCCTTTGCGCCAGATCAGGTGTTGGCGTTTCTAGAAACGCATCCGATGCGTTTAGGTGAGCCCGCCGGTGTGTTGGTGGTCGAGGCCTTGTCCCTACCGCCCTGATGGCCAACGCAATGCGCCGTGACCCATGGGCTTTGTTATGTCCGCAGCGTTCAGTCGTGAATCATCCTCATCCGTCGTAAAGCGCATATGTGTTCGTAGCAGTAGACGTCTAGCTGACACCGGTCTCTGCCGTCACCGCGCTTTGCCCTTGCTGTGCGTCGTGGTCACTCAAGGTCGCGCCTTGCCAGCCTGTGTACGGCGTTCAAAAAATCATAGGCCCATTCTAAAATGCAAGGGTCCCTTTACTAAAGTCTTACTGTGGTGCCTGGGCTTTTAATTGGTGTACCTTATGGCGTCGATTGAAACGCCCGTGCGCATGTGTGCGGTGGATGGTTTGCTTGCTTAATCGTTAAGAGGGGCTCACAGCATGTCAACGCAAGCGGTTGGTACTCGGACGCCGTTTGCTGATGTGTCGTTTGGATCCTTTCACCGTCGCGTGGCGGTGGCCAGCATGGGCGGCGTATTCAGTGATGGCTATGGTTTGGGCATCATCGGCGTCGCCTTAGCCGGCGCGGACAAGGATTTGCATTTAACGGCCTTGTGGGTCGGGCTGCTGGGTGGCGCCTCCTTGGCAGGGCTTTTTTTGGGCGCTTTGTTGACAGGGCCCTTTGCCGATCAGCACGGTCGGCGCCCTTTGTTTGCTTACAATATGGCGCTGCTGGCTCTGTTGTCGATGGCCCAGTTTTGGGTGACCTCCTCGACTACATTGCTGCTATTGCGCTTAAGTATTGGATTTTTGTTGGGTACCGATTATGTGGTCAGCAAAGCCATGTTGTCGGAGTGGATGCCTGGTCGTTCGAGGCCTCGCATCATGGGCATGCTGTCAATTGCCTGGGCCGCAGGCTACGCCACAGCTTACTTCACGAGTTTTGTTTTGCTGTTCTTAGGTGATCAAGCATGGCGCTGGATGCTGCTCAGTAGTGCCGTGCCGTGTCTGCTCATTTTGCCGCTTCGATTGCGCATGCCGGAATCCGCGGTGTGGTTGGTTGATCATGCGAAGGCTGATCGAGCCGTCGCGGTGGTCGCTCAGTCTGTCGGTGCGCACGTGGCGGTGCCTTTGGCGAGCCCGATCACGGTCGTGCAAACAGGACGTTGGCGACAGCTGGGGTCTGCTGCGTGGCGGAAGCATACGGGCGTTGCGTGCGCCTTATTCACCTGTCAGGTGATCCCTTACTTTGCGGTCGGCACTTTTGTGTCACGCGTATTGTCAGCCTTAACCGTGTCGGGTAGTTACGTCGGTGGATTGGTATACAACGCAGCTTTGCTGCTCGGTGCCGTCCTTGGGTTGCTGACCGTTGATCGTATCGCTAGGCGTACCTTTATCGTGGGTAGTTTTGTGATCTCGGCCGCGGCGATGAGTGTGTTGACACTCGGCACTGACTTGCCTGGGTGGCTGACGGTTGCGTTGTTCGCTGTGTTTGCAGGGGTTTTATCAGCAGCCTCCAATATGGTCTATGTGTATCTGCCGGAGTTATTTCCAACCGATCTGCGCGCCTCTGGTATTGGCCTTGCGGTGGCCTCTAGCCGCATTGGATCGGCGGTCAGCACCTTCTTGCTGCCGCTATTGGTGGCTGGCTTTGGCGTGCATGTAGCACTTGGCTGTTGCGTGGTGGTGCTTGTGATCGGCGCGCTCATCTGTTTTCAGTGGGCGCCAGAAACGCGTCATCAGAGCGCATTGGTTAGCTGAGTCAAGTGGTGGAGATGACTTATGCCGTGTGAATTTAAGTCGCGGGCAGGGGATAGTGGCTTCGTCGCGATCTTCACGTCTCATCGCTTGGGGTGTCTTTGGATGAATCACGATCTGACTATGCGATTGTCATGCGAATTGAGGGTGCTGTTATGACAGAGGGTTCACATCGTAGACCCGGTGGCCGCGCACGTCGCAGCACCACGGATGCGTTACCGCAATTGCCTTGGCAGCAAGTGATTAATCCGTATGCGCCGATGGAAATTTTAAGTGCGGATCAAATCGAAGCGATTCATGAGACGTCGCTGCGCATTCTGGAAGAGCTGGGCATTGAGTTGATGTCAGCGCGCGCACGCGACTACTTGCGTGTGGCCGGTGCAGTGGTGGATGACGCAACTGGCATGGTGCGCATGGATCGCGGGCTCGTGACAAAGGCGCTGGCACACGCACCGAGTACCTTTAGTCTGACGCCCCGTAACCTGGATCGACGTGTGCATTTAGGCGGGCGACACATCAATTTCGGACTGGTGGCGGGACCCCCTAATGTGCACGATCGAGTGCGTGGTAGGCGAGCCGGCAGCTACGAATCCTACATAGAATTCATCAAGTTAGCGCATTACTTCAATTCGATTCATTTGATCGGCAACCAAGTCTGTGCCCCCATGGATCTGCCTTCCAATACCCGGCACTTGGATACGTATCTGGCTAATTTGACCTATTCGGAGCTGGTGTTTCACTGCACGGCCATCGGTGCCGCGCGCGCTCGAGATGGGGTGCAGATGATGGCCATCGCCCGCGGCGTCTCACTGGAGGAGATGGCGTTAAATCCAGGTGTGATCACCATCATTTCGGTTAACAGCCCGCGCCGCTTTGATGAGGCGATGGCGGATGGTTTGATGACCATGGCAGCGTTAGGACAGCCGGTGGTGATCACGCCATTCACCTTAATGGGTGCCATGACACCGGTGACCTTAGCGGCAGCGCTTGCGCAGCAAAATGCTGAGGCGCTCTTTGGTGTGGTGTTGGCGCAGTGTGTGCGCCCAGGGACGCCTGTGATGTATGGCGCATTCACCTCCAATGTGGATTTACGCTCAGGCGCGCCGGCGTTTGGAACGCCTGAGAACGCCAAGGCCAATGTCGCAAGCGGACAACTCGCGCGCCGCTACGGCTTGCCCTATCGCACCTCGAACGCCAGCGCGTCGAATGCGGCCGATGCGCAAGGTGCCTATGAAACAGAAATGTCTTTATGGGGTGCGATACTAGGGCACGGCAATCTGATCTATCACGCAGCCGGTTGGCAAGAGGGCGGACTGACGGCCTCTTATGAAAAGCTGGTGCTTGATGTCGAAATGCTGCAAATGATGATCGAGTTCTTAAAGCCGATCGTGGTGGACGAGGACTCGTTGGGGCTTGAGGCCATTCGTGGCGTGCCGACGGGCGGTCATTTTTTTGGAGAGGCGCATACGCTCAGTCGCTATGAAAATGCGTTTTATCAACCACTGGTGTCTAATTGGCAAAATTACGAAAACTGGCAATTGGCGGGCAGCCAGGATGCGACTATGCGGGCAACCGGCATTTGGCAGCGCGCGTTGGCCGACTACCAGCAGCCTACGATGGAGCCCGCTATTCGAGAGGCGCTCGATGAGTATGTCAGCAAGCGAAAAACCGAGATTGGTGTCAACGAGCCGTAACGATCGGCGGTGGGCATTTGCGCTGTGTGGACTCGCGTGTCTAGGTATTGCGTCGTCTGCTCAGGCGTCGATTGACTATGTCACTTACACAGGCACTGCGCGTGCATCACACGGGGAGCAGCCACTGTATCGTGAACACCATGTGGTTCAATATCAGGATGGCAAGCTGACCGAGCGCGTGGTTTTATACCAGTGTGTGACGGGACAGTCATTCGCGCGCAAAGAAGTGCATTACAGCGATCTGCTAGCGCCTGACTTTCGACTAGAGGATCACAGCAACGGCGTTGTCGAAGGCTTGTCCGATGCAGGCGGCAACCGGCGGGTGTTCTTTAGAGATAGTTTTACAGGTCCGCAGCTGCACGCAAATGTGCCTTCGACGCGTGGGCTGGTGGCGGATGCCGGTTTTGATGAGTTCGTGCGAGGGCACTGGCAAAGCTTGATGAGTGAGCAGCCTCAGCCCATTCGCTTTCTCATCCCCAGCCGTTTAAAAGACATGAGCTTTACGGTGCGTCATCAAGGTGAGGCGGTGGTCGAGGGCGCTCCTGCTGAGCTGTTCCGTCTTAGTTTGACAGGTCCGTTGGGATGGTTTCTGTCAGGGATCGATGTCTATTACAGCAAAGAGCAGCACCTCTTACTGCGCTATGACGGCTTGTCCAATTTGCGTGATGCCCAGGGTCGTTACTTTAAGACGAATATCACTTTTCCCCTCAATCGCCATGTGCCGGCAACTGAGACGGACATGCAGATGGCGCGAAGTACGCCTTTAGCCGCTTGCCCTAAGGGCGTTTCGCATACATCGGGTCCTGCGACTTAAAATGCTCCCGTGCGATTTTAAGTATCTCTGCATCCTTGGGGTGATCTAGGGTGGTGAGGGCGGATACGCGGCTCTCCATCACTGGATAATGCGAGGCGAGATAATTTTTAAGCTCTGATTTAGCGGTACCAGGCCCTGTGATCATCAAGGCGCCACTGTGTGCCAACTCATGCGCCACGCGGGCAAAAAACTCAGTGTCCACGCCCTGATGGCCGGCGCCGGCTACGTGCGCGCGATGCTGCGCGTGTAGACCAGTCTGCTTGCTTTGTAACAAGACCGTCTCATCCGCAGCGGCGTTGAAGTGGCTAATTCTGGCATCGCGGTGATCGATCCAAACCACGGAGTAAAAGTGCGCCGCCATAATAAGTTCCTGTGATTGATAACGCCTTTAGCATGAGCGTTATCGCGCGCTAACCCCATAGGGAGTAGTGCTTATAGGGATGCCGGGACCTGCCGCCATTGACCTTGATCCGGTCGTTTTTAGCTGACTGGAGTGGTTCTGAGTAAGGCCAGAAAATGGTCGCCATACTGCTCTAATTTTTTCTGGCCAACACCGTGAATGGCTAAAAAATCGCCCAACGTGCGTGGGTGGCGGACCGCCATGTCCTGCAGACTGCGATCACTAAATACGAGGTAGGCGGGAATGCCGCGCTCATCGGCGATGGCCTTGCGCAGCGCTCGCAATGCGGAAAATAGATTGTCATTGCCGCTCGCATCCGTGATCACTGTGTCCTCGGGTGCCTGGATTTTTGTGGTTTTTTCTTTCGGCTGCGTACGACGCGGCTTAGCAATGGCCACAATGTCGATGTGATTGCAGGTACCGCAGGACTGGCCACACTCAGCGATGGCATCCGCAAAGTGGCTGACCAAGCGCTGCCACACACAGTTCGGACTATCGGCCAGATCAAACATAGAGCGCACCGCACGACGGCTTTGCTCGGCGGCCTCTGAGTCGGCGCTATCGGTATTTTCGAGTAGGCGCTCTAAGGAGATGACATCGGCCCATGAGTAAAAGAGCACGCAATCCGCTTCGGCGCCATCACGTCCAGCGCGGCCGATCTCTTGGTAATAGCCCTCGATCGAGCGGGGCATGTCTCGGTGAATCACATAGCGTACATTGGATTTATCGATACCCATACCGAAGGCCACAGTGGCACACACCACATCAATGTTGTCGCGACTAAAGCCCTCTTGCGTGCGTGCGCGCTCTTGCGCCGATAGCCCGGCATGGTAAGCGACTGCACGGACGCCTTTGCTGCTTAAAAACGTAGCGGTTGATTCAGCTGCTTTGCGCGATAAGCAATAGATAATGCCGGCATCACCCGCGCGCGCCCGAACCAGCTTTAACAGCATGTCGCGCACCCCGTCTCCCTGGCCTTTTTTGACCGTGAACAGACGTAAGTTCGGGCGATAAAAAGAGCCACGCACCAGTAACGGATTTTTAAGTGCCAACTGGCTGACGATGTCGTTTTTAACGGTGGGGGTGGCCGTGGCTGTTAGGGCCAAAATGGGTAAGCCCTTGAAGCGTTGCTTAAGACCGGAGAGATTTCGGTAGGAGGGCCTAAAGTCATGCCCCCACTCACTGATGCAGTGGGCTTCATCAACGGCGATCAGGCGTAAGTTCAGTGAGTCGAGCAGACGTCCAATCGACGCATCAATCCCTTCTGGGGCCGCGTAGAGCAATTCATAATCACCGGCCAAGAGTCCGGCAATGCGTGTAGAGCGCTCTTGCGGATCCAACGAGGAGTTGAGGAACGTGGCGCGGATGCCCACACCGCTCATGGCATCCACCTGATCTTTCATCTGTGAAATGTGAGGTGAGATCACTAATGTGATGCCACCGAGTAGACGTGCTGGAATCTGATATGTGACTGACTTACCGGCGCCGGTGGGCATCACGCCAACGCAATCGCGTCCTGCCATGACCGCCTCAATAATCTCCGATTGCCCAGACCGAAAGGTCGTGTAGCCAAAGATGTCTTTGAGTGCGTTTAGGGCGCTGCTGCGGTGATGCTGTGCGGCTGCTTCGCGTGCACGCTCCGAGTAACCGTTAAGCAAGGCTAGGGTTTCTGTGCTGAATAACTGCGGGGCCGATCGGTAGCGCAGCCGTAAACCATGCAATCTCTCGGCTAACTCCGTGGGGGGCACAGATGCCAACTCACGTGCTGCCGCCAGCACCGATTCAGGGGTGTCGGTCGTCATTTAAGCGTGGTGGGCGAGCGAGGCGCGTGGGCGGGAGAAGTGCTGTGCCGTAATGGCATAGGAGTGCAGTCTGGCTTGATGGTCAAAGATCTGCGAGGTGATCATCAGTTCATCGGCTCCCGTATCGGCAATGAAGCGCTCTATGGCCTCGTGTACCTCTTGTGGGGAGCCAATGGCGCTACAGGTGAGGACTTGCTCGAGTACGGCGGTTTCGGAGGCTCCTAGGCGCTCTCGGTAGCCCTCCATGGGCGGCGGCAGGGGGCTAGGCCTGCCTGATCGCAGGTTCACGAAGGCTTGCTGTACTGAGGTGGCGAGCAGCTGTGCTTCGTCGTGGGTGTCTGCTGCAAATACATTGAAGCCCAGCATCACGTGGGGAGTGGGCTGTTGGGCGGAGGGCCTAAAGTGGGCGCGATAGATGGCAATGGCGTCTTTCATTTGCGCCGGCGCAAAATGGGATGCAAAGGCGTAGGGGAGCCCCAACATCGCTGCCAACTGGGCGCCAAACAGACTCGAACCCAATATCCACAGGGGTACTTTCAGGCCAGTGCCTGGCACGGCGCGCACACTTTGCCGCGGGTGCTCAGAGAAAAAATCAGCCAGCTCTTGCACATCGCGTGGAAATTGATCGGCATCGGAGCTGAGGTTTCGTCTGAGCGCTCGGGCGGTGAGTTGATCAGAGCCCGGTGCACGTCCAAGGCCTAGATCGATGCGTCCAGGGAACAGTGACTCAAGCGTGCCAAATTGTTCGGCAATGACCAAGGGTGAATGATTGGGCAGCATGATGCCCCCAGCGCCCACTCGAATGTGTTTTGTGCCTCCAGCCACGTGTGCGATCAGGATGGCGGTGGCTGCGCTCGCAATGCCTGGCATGCCATGGTGTTCTGCTAGCCAATAGCGGTTAAAGCCCAATCGCTCAGCGTGCTGCGCAAGTTCTAAGCTGTGCTTAAAAGACGCAGCAGCCGTACTGCCTTGGGTGATCGGCGATAAGTCGAGAACGGACAATGGGATCACAACACACCCTTCACAACGCTCATGCAGAAACCCTTAGCGCACCTGCGTGAGACAGCCTGTGCAAAGGGATCTGCTTTTGTGTCACACCTAGGCGTGACGAAGCCGCTAGTTTACGCTTTTCGAGGCTCTCGGGTCGCTGTCTTCTGTAGGCGAATCTGCAGTTGCTGCACGGTTTCATCGACACTGAGGCCCGAAAAAAGTGGGCTGGACACGTCGGTTCCAAAGGTGTGATCGAGTAGCTGATGGACGGGGTGTTTTAGGCGCGACAGCGCAAGCGGTTTCCCCATCACGTGCATCACGTGGAAAAAGCTTTGTAGCGCTTCCACGCTTGAGCTGTCTAAATCAAAGGTCTCTTCTAGACTGAGCACCACCGCCTCGATGCTGTCTGCTTTGGCGGCGACTCTTTTTTGTACGTCTTCTAAGACGTGCGCGGCATTGGCAAAAAACAGAGGCTCCTCAGGTCTTAAAATCAGAAGTCCGGTGATGGGTTTTGCGCTCGGGTGATCTTGGATGCTGATGAAATCATGTCCGCCACTCATCTGTCCGAGTTCCACCACTCGGGATTGGGCGATACGCCGCAAGAGCATGATAAGACTTAAGGCAACACCGGCGAGTAGTCCATCGAGGACGCCTAGGATCAGCACTGCGCTTAAACTGGCGAGCACCACTAAGCGGTCTCTTTTCCAAACAAAAAAGTACGGTTTAAAGACACCAGGCTTTAGCGCATGACTGATGCCGTGAATGACAATAGCGGCCAGTACCGGTTGAGGAATAAGGGCAATACTCGGCAGTGCGAAGGCAACGATGGCCAGCAGCACTAGCCACGCCACACCGCCCGCCCATCGACTGGTCGCCCCCGCCGCTTCATTGGTGGAGGTGGCTGAGTAGCCTGCGCCCACCGGTAGGCCGAGCAACAAGGCGGAGACCACGTTGGATACGCCTAAGGCAAGTAAATCTCTGTTAGGCGTCACTCTATCACCGTGCAGGTTGGCCAAGCTGCGGATGGCGCCATAGGACTCTGAGTACAGCACCATGACCATGGCAAACGCCAATTCAGCTAGCCGCAACCACTGATCATTGCTTAATACGGGCACGCGTGGGCTTGGCAAATGCAAATCGATCGCACCGACCACATCGACCCCGAGGCTTGGCAGGTTCAACCATTGCGTTGCACCAATCCCTAGGCCAATGACGATTAATCCTCCCGGCACACGATGACGCTTTTTAAAAATCGCCAGCAGCAACCATGCGCCAAGCCCAATGGCCACCGATAGCCAGTGCCAGTGGGGCAACGCTTGGATCAGTTGCCAGAGAAACAGTGGAACGTTAGCAGCCTGTACATGTACGCCAGCCAGCAAAGCGATTTGGTGAACGGCGATGAAGGTGGCAATACCAAAGGTAACGCCGCGGAGCACTGGCTTTGAGATAAAATCAGTGATGCTGCCAAGTCGCGCTAAGCCTGCGATCAAAAAATACAAACCAGTGATGAGCGCCAACGCGGAGGCCAATACGATGCGTGGCGTAGGATCACCATTCGCAAGGGCTGTGGTGGCTGCGCCTAACACCGCCGCTGATGAGGAGGTGGCTGCAACAATCGCAAAGCGACTGCGACCAAGTAATCCATAGCAGGCCAATCCGGTAAACAGCGCGATGATGCCCGCTTGCGGGGGTAGACCTGCGATACCGGAGTACGCGACTGCTTCTGGTAATAACAGACCGGCAAGGGTTAAGCCTGCAACCACATCCGCCCCGACGCTCTGCGCGCGTATCGCCATCAGGGGTGGGCTGTTTTGTGTCATGAGATCTGTATTGCCACGCCGCGTTTCCAATGCAAGGGTAGATCAGTCCATCGAGGCCAGCGCAACGCGCTCTTGGGCGGCAGCGGCAGACGACTCCATAGGGCAGGCGCCAGTCGTTCTCTGTCGTTTTACCTAAGACGCTACTTTGCAGGTGCTTTAAGTGCCAGACGGCTCCGTACGGCGATAGGGTAACAGACCCCCAGTGGGGGGCAGATGGCATCGTAGCCAAACCACGCCCCCTAGTGTGATCATCAGCACCGCGGCGAGCCCTAAGAAAAAAGTGGCTAGGCTGCCGCCGTTTTGCACGAGGACGCTACCCGCGAAAGCACTTGCGATACTGCCGACGCGCGCGCTTGCCAAACCTGCACCGACACCCATCGCGCGGATACGGGTTGGGTAGGCATGCCCCGTGACGGTGAACATTTGCACCTGTTGACCGTTGATGCAAGCGCCGGCTACGAAGATCAGCATGTATAGAGGTGCAAGCCCTAAGGATTGGCCGATGGATAGATAGGCAAGGGCTAGGCAGCTGGCCACCCCTACGATCGCTAAGCTGACCATCACGGGTCGCGAGCCCAGCTGGTTCATCACGAGCGCGCCACCGAGTGCCCCGAGTACACCACCGAAATTAAACAGCAGTGCGCCGCGCAAGGCATCGTTGAGCGACAGTCCAGCGCCCGTTAACAAAGTGGGAATCCAATTAAAAAATGAATAGACAGCGAGCAGGTTGGAGAAAAAAATCAGCCAAATGATCAGCGTGTTGTGTCGATAGGTGGGCAAGAACAGTGCACGTAGCGCCAGCCTGCCACCGCTGACGTCCAAGAAACCCCAGCGCTCGTGGCCTTGGTAGTGCGTGGTCCCTGTGACCCGATTGATCAGGCGGGCCAGTTCCATGCGCCGGTCATCACGCGTCGCTAAGTAGCGTGGGGATTCTGGCAAACAGAAGGCCATCAGTACGGCGAGTGCGGCGGGTAAGGCGCTGCCCAGCCAAAAAATACTCTGCCATCCCCCTAACGGAATGAGTAGTGAAGCGGCGAGTGCACCGAGTAAGCCGCCGACGGGTACGCCGACCACGGTGACGGCTGTGCTTAGGTTACGAGCACGCGTGGGCGCAAACTCCACCATCAAAGCGGCGGCATTCGGCAGTGCACCTCCAAGCCCAAGCCCCGTCAAAAAACGCCAGACACCCAAATTCCACAGGCCGGTGGCGCGCGCGGATAATGCGGACGATACCGCCATGACCACAAGACAACTGATCAGGGCGCGTCGCCTGCCGTATCGATCACCCAGGTAGCCAAAACCAAAAGATCCAACGCCCATGGCGAGCACGCCGGCTGCTAAGACGCTGGCCAGCTGAGGCCGGCTGATCCCCCACTCGATGATCAACCGAGGTGCTGCGAAGGCGATCGCTTGGATGTCAAAACCATCGAAGATCATGGTCAGTGACGTCAGCAGGCACACCCCTAACGCGACAGGACTCACTCGCGCGCTGCCCAAAATAGCCTCGAGATCGAGGGTGTCGGTCGTTCGTTCCATGTGAGTCCCTACATACGAGCGGCTAAGGGGCAACTATCGGGGATGACTATGGTGGTCATCAGGGTCACGAAAGATTATCCTGAGGTGGTTCGCTTTCACAAGAGTATCGCTTCATGACGGATGAGAGTACCCGCACGCTTGAGCGCACGATCGGCTCGCGACAGCTCAGTATGATCGCCATTGGCGGTGCCATTGGTACCGGACTCTTTTTCGCTAGCGGCAGTGCGATCGCACAAGCGGGTCCTGGCGGGGCCTTATTGGCTTACGCCATCATGGGGCTCGCTGTTTATTTCATGATGCAATCCTTAGGCGAGATGGCCACACAGTTGCCGATCGCTGGATCTTTTGAAGCCTATGCGGAACGCTTTGTTGATCCTTCTCTTGGCTTTGCCGTGGGTTGGAACTACTGGCTTAGTTGGACCATTACCCTGGCGGCAGAACTGGTGGCAAGCGCGCTCATCGTGCAGTTTTGGTTTCCGCACTCCAACTCAACCCTGTGGGCCATGGGTTTCTTTGCGCTGCTGCTCGGTCTGAACGTGCTGTCGGTGAAGGTGTACGCAGAGGCCGAGTATTGGTTTGCCAGCATCAAAGTGGTCAGCGTGATCATTTTCATTGTGGTCGGTGCGCTGATGATCTTAGGCATGCTGGGTGGTCAGTCGGTGGGCTTTCAGAACTGGGGTCTGACCGAGGCTGCAAGCGGCAGACACGCCCCCTTTGTCGGTGGGCTATTCTCAGTGCTCATGGTCTTCATGGTGGCCGGCTTCTCCTTTCAAGGCACAGAAGGCGTGGGTCTTGCCGCCGCAGAAACCAGTGATCCGGCGACTAACGTGCCGAAAGCGATTAAATCGGTTTTCTGGCGCATTTTGCTGTTCTATATCGGCGCAATCTTTGTGGTGGGTACGCTCATTCCATTCACAGACCCTCATCTATTGAATGGCGATGAAGGACACGTGGCTTTCTCGCCGTTCACCATGGTGTTTAGTCGCATACCCGTCATTGGTTACTACGCATCGAACATCATGAATGCCGTGATCCTCACGGCGGTTCTGTCGTGTGGCAATACGTGTTTTTATGTGTCATCACGCATGCTGCAGGCAATGGCCCGTAGTGGCAAAGCGCCCAAAGTATTTGGTTCGCTGAGTCGGCGTGGTGTGCCGACCGCTGCTCTTTTGGCGACTGCGTTATTTAGCGCGTCCGCCTTTTTCTCAAGCCTAGTGGGTGATCAAAAAATCTATCAGCTGCTGTACAACGCGGGCAGCCTCAGTGGATTTTTAGTGTGGCTTGGGATCGCGGTGTGTCATTTGCGATTTAGGAAAGCGTGGGTTGCCC
>CAIYVA010000086.1 GCA_903929455.1 uncultured Pseudomonadota bacterium
CCGATGTCGCAGAGCCTGGCTCCCTCGAAGACATTGCACGCGCCACCACGGAACCGCGCTTCTTATCGCCTTGGGTAGACACTATCCCCGCCTCTGCCACGGCGGTCAAACCAAACCAGTCCGGTTTCAAATAGGGAATAGACCAACGACTGAAAGTGTCGTTTGGCTATCTGTCGGCGTTCGCGCTCGGTTTGCGTGGGATAGGCCAGTTGCAGATTGATCAGGGTGATGCGTCGATCACGCCGGGCGACCCACCAGGCGAGCGCACCCACAGTGTGCGCTAGAGTACGCTGCAAGGACCAGGGGAGTGCCGCAAGTAGCCGTACGAGGCCAAGGCCTATCCACACCGGCCACCAGCGCGGTGCCCAGAAAGTGGTCAGCGGTACCAGCGGCACGCCGCAGGTCATATCGTCGGAGTGAGGTGTTTCAGGCACACTCATGGGCGGTATCATCTTGGTTGCGCCAAACAGCGAGCGTCAGTGTGCGACTACTTTACATCTGCTTAAGTTATTTAGCCGTGCCAATTGCGCTTTGGGTGCACCTCTGGCGTGGATTGCTGGATCGCGCCCACTGGGCTAGGCTCGGTGAGCGGCTGGGATTTGGCGCCTATGCGTCGCCGGGTGGCTTTTGGGTGCACGCCGTCTCCGTCGGTGAGGTGCAGGCGGCGGCCACTCTGATCGCCTCGTTGCGCCGCCGTTACCCCTCGCAGTCGCTGACTCTTTCTACCTCTACCGTGACCGGACGCCAACAGGCCGAACGGCTGTGGGCGGGTCAAGACGTTAGCATTCGCTACCTCCCCTATGACACGCCACGCGCTGTACGTCGATGTCTCAACCGAGTGCAGCCACGAGTACTGGTGCTGATGGAGACCGAGATTTGGCCGACTTTGTATGGGGAATGCCAGCGGCGCCACATACCGCTGTTGATTGCGAGCGCCCGGCTATCCGTTCGTTCTGTGCGGGCCTATGGTCGTTTGGGCTCACTCGTTCGGCGAGCGCTGACAGCGGTTACATGGGTGGGCGCGCAGACGCCTGCGGACGCGCAGCGATTTGTAGAGGCCGGTGCTGATCCTGGCTGTGTCGATGTCATGGGCAACATCAAGTTTGATGTCACGGTGCCGCCGGAGTTAGGCACAGAGGCGGTGGCCTTGCGCGCTCAGTGGGGTGTGGATCGTCCTGTGTGGGTAGCGGGGAGTACTCACGAGGGGGAAGAGCGTGCCGTGCTTGAAGCGCATCGTCGTGTGATGGCGCGCTGTCCACAGGCGCTTTTAGTGTGGGCTCCAAGACATCCGCCACGTTTTTCTCAGGTAGCTGCTTTGCTCAAACAGCAAGCGGTGCCATTTGTGACTTATAGCGACGGTGGCCAAGTGCCTGCTGACACGCAGGTTGTTTTAGTGGATGCGCTCGGTGTCTTGCTGCGCTGCTATGCCGCGTCTGACCTTGCCTTTGTGGGCGGCAGTTTGGCAGCGATTGGCGGACACAATGTGCTGGAACCTGCCGCGCTCGCCAAGCCGATCATCGTCGGGCCCTCGCTGCACCATGTGGTGGCAATGACGGATCATCTGCGCGCTGCCTTGGCGCTTGATGTCGTTGGGGATGCCGAGGAACTCGGTGAGCGCTTGGTGTTTCTGCTTACTCACCCACAGGAGGCCACGCAGATGGGTGCGCGCGCCTATGACGTCTTGCAACTAAATCGCGGCGCCCTGTCCTGTCTGGAGAAGGCGCTCGATTTGGTATGGAAAAAAGCGTTACTTCACTGACACCGTCTGATTCAGCCACGCATTGACGCGGGTGACTTGACGTTCGTCTAATGTGCCTGCTGCTTGTTCGAGGGTCAGGATGTTAATGACATAGTCATAGCGTGCTGTGGCGTAGTTTGACTGCGCATCGAACAGACGCTGTCTTGCCAATAAGACATCCACTGCGGTGCGCGTGCCGACATCGTAACCAGCCTCGGTCGCTTGTAGGGCGGTGGTGCTTGATGTGAGCGCTTGCTTCAATGCATTGACTTGAGCGATCTCACTGAGCACGCCTCGATACGAATCACGCGTGCTTCGTTCTGTGGCGCGTGCCGTGCGCTCGAGGCGCTCACGCGCAGCTCGGTGTCGGTAAACTGCTTCGTGTGTTTTTGATGAGGTTAGGCCGCCTGCATACAGCGGTAGCGTGAGTTGGATACCCACCTGGGTATCATGGTTAACGGAATTTGCTGAGAACGTTTGTTGGGGATCAAAAAAAGCGAGTGCGTTGCCGTTGTTATTGGCGAACGATTTGGATGCCACGATGTCTATGCTGGGAGAGTGCCCGCTACGTTCGATGGCAATGTTGTCTTTAGCAATATCTGCGCTTAAGCGCGCTGAGGCTAAGTCGAGGTTTTGATCGAGCGCTGCTTTTACCCACGACTCTTCGTTTTCTGGGTTGGGGCCCACCAGCGGCATGTCATCGCCGGGACGCGCGAGCTCTTCAGCCGTGCTGCCAGTTAATTCACGCAACTGATCTCGGGCATCCGCGAGGGCGCGCTTAGCTGCAATCACTGTGGCGGTCGCTTGATCCGCTGCCGCTTTGGCTTCTTCCACATCGGTGATGGCGATGAGACCCACTTCAAAGCGTTTATTGGCCTGCTCTAACTGCCGAGCAATGGCTTCGCGCGACGCATCCGCGTATTCCACGCGATCGCGTGTCGATAGCACTTTGAAATAAGCCTGAGCAGCTCTGAGAATAGCGCCCTGCTGTGCAGCGCGGTAGTCGACCTCTGCTTGAGCAACCACTGTATTCGACTGGCTTAGCTTAACGATTTGATCCCATCGAAAGACGGTCTGTCGGAGTGATAAGCCCCACCGTGTGTTGTCGCTCGTGGTGAGGGTGCTAAAGGTAGGAATCGAGGACGGCAGCCCCACTTGGAAGCCCGGCTGCTGGAAGTTCAGGCGATCGTGCGTGTAGCCAGCAGTGGCGCTGATCTGTGGCAGCAGGGCAGCGACGGCTTGCGGATGCGCGTCGAGTGCGGCGATATGATTGTCTTCGGCTTCACGTAGTTGAGGGTCGTTTCTAAGCGCTCGATGATAAATCTCAGTGAGATCCGTGGCCATCACGCTGCTGATTGATAAAACACCTAGGCACACAGCCAACGTTAGCCTGCCGATGCCTGAAAATTTAGAAGTAGATGTCATCAACGTATTACCTTGTGAGAGAAGCGCTCTCGCGAGCGCAATGATGAGGCTCAGTAGGTTGCCAAGGTGGGATCGACCTCGCGCTGCCAAGCGGCAATACCACCGCTGAGATTGGCAACAGATGGATAGCCTTGTGATGCCAGATACTGTGCAACCTTGAGACTGCGTACTCCGCCGTGACACATCACGACGATCATTAACTTAGGATCAATCTCAGTGAGGCGATTGGGGACCTCGTTCATTGGGATGTGGCGCGCCATGGCCAGCTTGACGATGTCGAGTTCCCACGGTTCACGTACATCCAGCAGCATCACCTGCGAGTCTTGCGACAGGCGGGTTTTGAACTCAGTTGGGCTTACTTCACGCACCATGGGTAGATTAGAACACGAACGGCGAGGGGCGGTGGGCGTGTGTCATGGGATCGATCCAGGTCTCAAACAAGGTCGTTGTTGTCCATGCGTTTGGCCCCGATCGGGTGATTAAAAGAGCGCTCATCGGTTCTGCGTTGCCAACGACCAAGCACAGACGTCCACCGGGCTTTAGCCAGTACTGGTAGCGCGTATCGTATTCGGGCAGCGACGCATTCAAGATGATGGCGTCGTATTGTTCGGGCGCTTCCCAAGTGGTCGCATCGGCGGTAAGTACTTGCACGCCGCCGGTCCCGGTGTTGTGTAAATTGCTCGTGGCGAAGCGCGCCAGCTCAGGGTTGCACTCTAAAGACGTGACGCGTGCACCCAGCGCACTTAAGCAAGCAGCGAAATAGCCGCTGCCACTCCCCACATCGAGGACATGATCGCCCGGGCGCACCTGCACGGCTTGCAGCAGTCGGCCGACCAATTTGGGTGCCAACATGGACTGGCCGCCGGGCAAAGGGATCGCGCTGTCGGCAAAGGCGGAGGAGCGAAAGGCGGTAGGGACAAATTGCTCTCTCGGTACGGATGCCAGGGCAGCCAAAATCACTGGGTTGAGTACCTCCCAGGTGCGGACTTGCTGATCAACCATTTGTTGGCGAGCGGTGTGAAAATCCATAGCGGAGGTCATAGGGGTGGACTGCGGTGGGGTGGATCTGGAGGGGGAGGTTACGGAGTTTGTGGGCAGGCGACAAGGACGCGGCGGGGCCTGGAGCCGAGATACATTATGGTTAATCCGGACGATCCCTCCGACTGGCTGGAGTATCCTGATCAGTCATCATTTTTGCGGTGCGCCGCGCAGTGGTCGATTGCGTCCCGGTAGCCTATTAACTTATTGATTTTAAATATAATATGGTAGATGTCGGCGAGTCTGTACTAGGATCTATGTAGCCATGATGAGTCGTGACAGCATGGAATTGGAGGGTGCCGAGGCTGGACTCGCGGCATCCCCGCGGGCGCTCATTGAGCGCTCCTTGCAACCGGTCATGATTCATGGCGAGCGCATCTTGCTCGCCAATACCGCCTTTGGCGCGCTGTTGGGTCGAGATCCGGAGGATCTCACCGGCATGAACTTGGCCGACTTGGTCATGGCGGATGACGCCGTCACGATCGCTCACTATCTTCGCCAGTGCCTTGGTGGACAGCCCGGTGTGACTGCGTGCCAGGTCAATATTCCCGATGCGACTGGACAAGCCGTGCGTTTCGAGTTGGTCGGTAAAAAAGTGACCTACCAGGGAGCGCCGGCGGTGTTTTTTAATGCCTCTAAAGTAGTGCGCGAAGCGCGTCCGTCGCCGGTGCTGCCAATGGCCGCCAACAGTCTGCAGTTGATGCCTTCACCCCGTGCTAATGCCCCTGGTGTCAGCGCGTCGGTGCCTGCGTTTGATCAACAGGCGCAAGCAACGCTCGACTCCATCACGGAAGGGCTTATCACCACGGATCTTTCGGGTCGCGTTGATTTTGTGAATCGTGCGGCTGCGCAGTTACTTGGTCGTGCAGCGGCCGATATGATCGGTCGACCCTTTGCGGACCTGGTCAGCATTCGTGATGAGGCTGATCAGAAAGCGCTGCCTGATCCAGTGCAGCAGTGTTTAGCGAGCCAAGCCAAGGTCTCATTGGGTCGCCGTGCGACCATGATCACCAGTGCCGATGACATTGATCGTAGCTTGGATCTGTCTGCCGCGCCGCGCACCGATGAGGTGGGTGTCATGACGGGCGTTGTGGTCATGATGCGGGATGTGACTGAGTTGCGTGGCATGGCTCGACAAATGAGTTATCAAGCCAGCCATGACCCATTGACAGGATTGGTCAATCGACGAGAATTTGAACGCCGACTCGATGAGAAATTAGTCACGGCACGCGCAGGCACACAAAAGCATGTGCTGTGTTATCTCGACTTAGATTGTTTTAAAGCGGTTAATGACACCAGTGGACACGTTGCTGGTGACAACATGTTGCGCGAAGTGGCTGTTCTTATCCGTGATGTGGTACGTGACTCGGATACGGTCGCTCGAATCGGTGGTGATGAGTTTGCCATCCTGTTGTCCGGCTGCCCACTGCATAAAGCATTACAGATCGCTGAAAATGTCAGCACCTCGATTCGTGATTATCGCTTTGTGTGGAAGGATAAGATTTTCACCATCGGTGTCAGTATCGGCATGGTGGAGGTCGGCCGTGAGACCGGCGGTATCGAAGACGCGATGGCAGCGGCCGACTCTGCTTGTTATGTCGCTAAGAGCCAGGGCCGTGGACATGTGCATGTTTACTCTGCCCGTGATGAGGCGGTTGCGCGTCAACGGGGTGAGATCCAGTGGTTGCATCGCTTAGAGCAGGCGCTACGCGAAGGGCAATTCTTGTTGTATACGCAAAGCATCGTCGTGCCGAGCGGCTCTAAAGCCGCAGGACCCGCGCTTGAGGTGTTAGTGCGTTTGTCTGGTGATAATGGCGCGATCATCACGCCTCACGATTTTATTAAAGCGGCGGAACGCTATCGGCTGATGTCACTGGTTGATCGCTGGGTGGTGCAATCGATTTTCTCTGTGCTCGGTCGAGGCGGCATTAACTTAGCGCCTGGACGTAGCATCTCGATCAATATTGCGGGTCAAACACTGGGCGATGCCCAGTTTCTCGAATTTGTAGTCGATTGTTTTGACCGTACAGGCGCCAGTCCGTCGCAGGTCTGTTTTGAAGTAACCGAAGCCTCGGTGGTCGCTAATCTTGAGCACGCTCGTCGCTTCATTGATGTCTTGCATGGATTAGGCTGTACCTTCGCGCTGGATGACTTCGGCAGCAGTCTGGGTTCTTTCGCCAACATCAAAACGTTGGCAATGGATTTCCTGAAAATTGATGGCATGTATATGAGGCATCTCGATCGGGATACCGTCAATCAGGCAATGGTAGCGGCGATGATTGAGCTTGGCAGGACGCTTGATTTTAAAGTGATCGCTGAGCAGGTTGAGGATCTTGCGTCGTTAGCTGTCGCTGAGCGCATGGGTATCGACTTTATGCAGGGCTACGCGATTTCAAGACCAGAGCCATTATTGTCGGCGGTCTAAGCGCGCTTAACGTGTGGGGTTCGGCGCCTAACGACGGTAGGTTCAAACCCCACCCCCGCCAACAAATAAATCAATGACTTAGAAGGCCGCCGTGAGGTGGCTTTTTTGATTCCACGATCCCATGCAAACACTGTGTAAGCGGATTCCGCCAATCGGTAGCCAGTGACCTTGTGCTGTAGGGCGCGGGCTAAGCCGCGCGAACTTTCTACCTCACGCGCGGTACTTCTGGGGTAGATTGACCGCTCTAGCGATTGATTATTTCTCTGACGATTTCGGCTTAAGTATTAGCCGCGATACACCAAGGAGTTCATTGATGTCACGTTTTATGATTTGGGCGATAGCCGTTTCAGGTTTGAGCGTCTTTGCGAGCAGTGCGAATGCGTCTATTTGCGGACCCGCGAGAGCTGCGGCAGAAGTCGCATTATTTGATCTTAACGTATCGATTGCGGGCGGCACCTATTCAAACGGCGTGCCGAATGCTACACCGAACTCTTTGCTAGGCAGAATACAAGTGAATAACAATACTCCTACCGTCACAAGTTTTGCTGGGGGAGTGGTTAATTTCGCATGGTATCTTCAGTTCTACATATCTAAGGAGCAGGCGCTGCTCAACTGTTTGGATGCCGCCAATCTCGATTAATCGATAAGGAGCGGTTTTTATACCCCGGCCGCGTGCTGGGGTTTTTATTGGTGCGGTGATGATGCCTCGGATGGACTAAGACGCTATAAGGTCTTGGGTAGCGGTGCGAGACGACCCCCAAGATAGGAGCCAAATCGCGGCCCGCGACCACTAAACTCGATGACTTAAAAAGCCAACGCCAGGTGGCTTTTGCGTTTGTGAATCCTATGTAGGCACTGTGTAAGCAGATTCCACCAGCCACCAGCCAGCAGCCAGCAGCCAGTGACATCGTGCTGTAGGCCAAGGGGCTGTACCAGTGCCCACTTTCCGCCGCACACGCAGCACTTATCAGGTATGTTATCCGCTCTATCGATTGATTATTTCTATGACGATTTCGGCTTAAGTATTAGCCGCGATAACCCAAGGGATGGTTTGATGCCTAATATTATGAGATTGATTCAGGCGGCAGCCGTTTTTGGATTTGCCGTCTTCGCTAGCGCTGCTTCCTATGCTGCTGGCTTACCTTGCAGCACAGCAGTCGTGAAAGGCACCTACTCGTACTCCTTCACGGGCGACTCTGCATGGCACGGCAAAGGCCAACCCATCCCAGTCAGTGGTAAAGGCCAAATCTACTTTGATGGATTGGGTCGTAGCATCACCAATGGCGTCACCATGTTGGCTGGCAAAACCATTGCTGACCAACAACGTCGTGGCACGTACTCCGTCTCACCGGACAAGAGTGGCGCCTCATGCACCATCAAACGCATCGTCTCTTGGGCAGCCGAGCATGATGGGCGTGTTCACGGGTACACAGGTTTGGTAACCAATGGTGGTAACTCAATCCAGACCGCGCACGTCACCGCCGGCTGGCGTATTAACGAAGTGGACACGCGCATAGCGCCTTAATGCTTTTGATCTTTGTTTGGACTTATTTAACAGCGATACCGAATAGATCGGTGTCCACAACGGAGGGTTTATGATTAAGTCGAGTATGCTTGTTGCTTTGATGGCACCTGTTTTTTTACTCGTGAGTATTGCAAATGCGCAATCTTCGAAGTGCGCAACGCAATTGACTCAGCTAAAGGATGCGACCAAGGGCGTTATACCGGCGCTTTCGGCTCTCTCGTCCGACATTGGAATATCCATCACTCACACGTCTCCTTACTATGTGGCGACTGATGCAGCTTCGTTGACTGCGCATTTTGAGGATCTGCAGACAATCACGGCTGCCATGTGTTGCGAGGCGACTGCTGCAATGACAAGGGCGGGCGTCGCTGCTTTACCCAGTGCAGTCTATTATAGTGGAATGGGCACATCGAATTCTCCGCGCATGGCTGCGGCGATAGCAAGCGGCGCCAGTGGTAACACCACATACAATTTTTCAAGCGGAGGTCAGTTGATCATTTGGATCGCATCAGTGCAGGCTTACCTCATGTGTGTGGATACTGACATTCCTTAACCGATCGGGAGCGCGTATTCCGAATATCGCGCCCCCGCGAGAGGTGGCTTTTTCGCGTCCATGATCCCATGTAAACACTGTGTAAGCAGATTCAGCCAATCGGTATTCAGAGACGTAGTGCTATAGGGAAGGGCGACGTCCCCCCTGAAATGAGTCCCGAAAAGCTCTAGAGTCTGACCTATGGCAAGGAGGTTGGACGTGAAGAAGCGGTTTACGGAAGAGCAGATTGTGGGGTTCCTGAAGGAAGCCGA
>CAIYVA010000087.1 GCA_903929455.1 uncultured Pseudomonadota bacterium
CCAGATAACTGGCTATCGCCATTGACCAGGCGATAGCCATTGGCTTTATCGTAGGGATGTTCATATTCGTTAACTTTGCGTGCAGACGGCGGTTGAGCTAATTATAAATGAGACTCAATCGCATTTGCAAGCCATTTTATGGCCCTCGGCCAGAGGTGTGCTTTTCCCATAACCGGTCATTTAGCGTTCAGGCCGCGTAGGTCACGGGGTGGCAGAGCGGCTGGGGGGAAGGTCGATCATCTCGGCAACCAACAGGTCGGTATTAGTCGCCTGCTTCCGTCGGTATCGCCTGGTCAGGAAGACCGACTCTGTCAGTCAGTGATGGGTGTTTTGCGTGCTCAAAGCTACTCGGCCTGAAGCGTAATGGTCGCTCGCGCCTGCAGCGATCATGCACTCGGCCAAACTGTCACCGCATTCGATGGGGTAGGATTCCGCGACATTCCACCCAGGTGACGACCAATGCCCACCCGCGATCCAGAGACCGATCTTAGCCAGGCGTCAGGTTGGTATGCCATCCTGCCCAAGCCGCCGCCGGCTCGGCGCCTAAGCGGACATCAGGTGGCGGACTGGGTCGTCGTTGGCGCCGGCGTGACGGGCCTTGCCGCCGCCCGGCGCCTGGGTGAGCTCGCTCCCAATGCACGTGTTGTTCTGATCGATGACTACCGGATTGGCTACGGCGCCTCGGGTCGAAACTCGGGATTTATCATCGATACGCCGCACCTGTCCGAGCGGGTGGCTACTGAGACAAACCAACGTCTCTCACGGTTGGTGGTGGCTGGACTTGCTGAACTCGAAGGCTTGGTTCGCAAGCACCAGATAGATTGTGAGTGGTCGCCCCGTGGACATCTGACCGCCATCGTTGAACGACAGCGGATTGAAAATCTGGAGGCCACGGCCCGCAGTCTTGACGCGGTGAACGAAGGATATGAATGGCTTGAGGGGGATGCGCTCGCCCGAGTGGTAGGCACGCGCCATTATTATGCGGCCATCAATACGCCGCGCACCGTGTTGGTGAACCCAGCGGCGATGTGCCGAGGGCTTGGCGATACGCTGCCTGTCAATGTAGAGGTGTACGAGGAGACGCCTGTGCACAGTGTGAGGCCAGGCTCGATGGTTCAGGTTGAATGCGCTGAGGGTTCAATCAGCGCGCCCAACGTCTTGCTGACCACCAATGCATTTGTTACCAAGTTAGGCTTTCTCAAGCGACACGTGTTTCCGCTGTTTGAATGTGCCAGCCTGTCGAGACCGCTCACAGTCGATGAGCAGGCGATGATGGGCGGTGCAGCCGATTGGGGTATTACAGGATTTGCAAGCATGCGGCGCACGCTTTCGAATCGCATCTTGGTTCGTCATGGCACTTACTACGGCAGTCAGTTCCGTCTGACGCAGGGGATGCGAACCTGGCTCCAAGGGGCTCATAAGACGGGCATGCTCAAGCGATTCCCTATGCTGGGTAACTTGGAATTCGAACACACCTGGTCCGGCGTCTACTGCATGACACGGAACTGGGCATCGTATTTTGGTCGTCTTGAGCCCGGTGTTTTCGCCTCCTTGGGTTATTCCGGGGTGGGCGTGCCCCGCGGAACGATCTCGGGCAAACTGCTGGCCGAATATGCGCTTGGCTTCGAATCGGCGCTGATTGACGACGTGCGGGCCGTTTCTGGGCCGCCGCGCTTGCCGCCTGAACCGTTCTTGGGTCTTGGGGTACGCGCACGCTTGGCGTGGCACCGCTTTAGCAACCGAGCGGAGTGGTAGGCTCGATCGTGAGGGAGGACTTTTTTTATTGGACCGGAATGGATCTCGGGGCAATGACGTAGTCTTCGGTTAGGGGTGCACTCATGCAATACTGCCTTATCTGTCATCGGTGGGTCCTGATGAGCCGCTCACGGTATCTGCTGAGTAGGCACTGGGCGAGGGGAAGCGCTGTCATGAGCTTGGTAGTCACTGGATGGATGCGTGCGAGTGCGCTGGCTTGGTTGCTCTGTGCGCTGTTTGCTGTGCAGGCTCAGGCCGCGGAGGACGGCATCACCGATCACGACATTCTCATTGGGATGTCCGCGCCGTTTAAAGGGACGTCGGCTGATTTAGGCCGCGAACTTTATCGTGGCGCAATGGCGTGCTTTCTGGACGTTAATGCCAATGGCGGTGTGCACGGCCGCATGATCCACGTGCGTGCATATGACGATGGCTATCAGCCACAGCGTACCGTCACCAATACGCTGCAACTCCTGCAAACGGACCATGCCTTCTTGTTGTTTGGTTATGTCGGAACAGACGCCGTAGAGCGGACCCTGCCAATTCTTCAGAAGCTACAGAGTACGCTGTTGTTCTTCCCACTGACGGGAGCGGAGGTCCAGCGCAGGCCACCCTACGACGCGCTTGCTTTTAACCTGCGCGCATCCTATCGACAGGAGACAGCAGGCCTTGTTGACCACTTGGTGGCTGTCGGGCACAAACGCATCGCCATCTTTTATCAAGCGGATGCTTACGGCCGCAGTGGCTGGGCAGGGATTCAGGATGCCTTGGCGAAACACGAGCTACCTATCGTCGGTGAGGCGACCTACGCACGTGGCGCGCGCTACTCGGATGCCTTTGATCGGCAGGTGACGATTCTGGCGGCGGCGCATCCTGATGTGATTATTGCAATCGGTGCCCATGCGGCGACTGCTGGATTCATTCGGGCGGCGCGTCGCGCCGGACTCAATGTTCTTATTGCGAATATCTCGTTCAATTCCGGTTCGAGCATGCTGGCTTTGCTCAAGGCCAGCAGCACCGAGGATGGCCGTGATTACACTCAGGCCTTGATCAATACGGCGGTTGTGCCTGCTATTAACCATGTTGAGCTTCGTGCGGTGCGCGAGTATCGAGCGTTAATTGATCGTTATAACCCTCAACCACCGTTTGAGTTAGCCGTATCAGGTGAGCCAACTGAGCGTTACAGCGCAATCGGATTAGAGGGGTTTCTAGATGCGCGGCTGTTGGTTGAGATACTGCAGCGCCTAGGTGAGCATCCCACCCGAGCTGGTCTTGCTGCGGCCGCGGCTGGCATCCACGGTCTGGATCTGGGCGCCGGGTTCACGACATCGTTTACGCAGGGCCGCAATCAGGCGTCTGACAGGATTTATTACAACGCCACCGTAGGCGGTCAGTTTCAGATGATTGATGATTGGGGTCAGTTCGCCGTTCACGGTGCAAAATGAGTAGTGAATCATGAAGACCGTGAAACTGTTTCGTGGATCACTGTTCGGCATCTACCTGCTGTTTGGTTTGATTGCCGTATCGACTTCGGCCTTATGCATCTATACCGTGAATAAGCAGCTGTCGCGCGAATACGTGGTCAACAGCGTGACGATGTCACATGCCATTGCGCATGCCAGTGAGGCTGTTTTGCTGACCCGTGACGTATCGAGTCTGCAGGCACTTCTAGATCAGTATCATGAGATTCAGGGTATCAGTTACCTGTACGTCACCGATGAGCATGGGGATTTTATTGCGCACACCTTTGTGCCCGAAGTGCCTGCAGAGATCTTTGCTGAGCACGGTAAGCGTCTCGATGCGGTAGAGCGCCAATTGAACGGTATCGGTGAAGTGATCGAGGTCAGTAGCCCAATCCTTGAAGGCCTGGCTGGTAGCGTTCATGTGGGCATGGACGAATCTATGGTGGCACTTAAGATTCGGTCTGCGGTGGGCAAGCAGGTGTATTTGATTTCGATTCTTTTTATTCTAAGTATTGCGGTGTCGTTTTGGTTAATGAATCGAGCCACGGCGCCTCTACATCGGCTGGCCGACTACGCGCGTCAATTGGCTGGGTTGCAACCTAAGGCGCTTACTGAAGAAGAGACGGCCGCATTGCTTGGCCGCAACGACGAGGCAGGGGAACTTGCTCGCTTGTATCGACATTTGGCGAACAGTCAGTCCGGGGTGCAGCGCTGATGCCGCATGCCCAGCGTACAGTCCCGCGGTGGATCATAGCGGCGGCTGGGACAATTTTGCAGTTATGCCTTGGCACGGTGTATGCGTGGAGCTTTTTTCAGTCGATACTCATTCGTGTGTATCACTGGTCGAATACCGCCTCGGCCTGGGCATTTAGTCTTGAGATCCTAGCGCTCGGTATATCGGCGGCGTGGGCCGGCTTTAACCTGCCGCGCTTCGGCGCCAGGCGGCTGGCACTGACCGGCGCGGTGCTCTTCAGTTTAAGCTTTCTACTTGCCGGCTGGGCTTTGCGCGCCCACAGCGTGCCGTTGTTTTATTTGGGCTTTAGTTTGGTGGGCGGCATTGGTATTGGCTTTGGATATGTCACGCCCGTGGCCACCGTCGCCAAATGGTTTCCAGATCGCAAAGGGTTGGTCACTGGCGTGGTGGTCATGGGTTTTGGCCTTGGGGCTTTTGTGATGAGTAAGCTGTTGGCGCCGTTGCTACTTGCGGTGTTCAAGGGCGATCCGGTGCTGGTTTTTGAGGCGCTCGCTGTGGTGTCAGCGGTGGTGGCCATTCCCACTGCATTAGTGCTGCATGAGCCACCGCCTGGTTATGCACCAGGCGCACCATCTATCGCGACAAAGACTTCTCTCGTGGCCGCGCAGTCACCGACAGCAGAGCCTATTGGGGTTTATCTGCTATCGCGCGAGTTCCGCTTCATGTGGATCGCTTTCTTTTTTAACATCGGCGCCGGCATATCGGTCATCAGTTTTCAGTCGTCGCTACTTGAGGAAGTCTGGGGTGTGTATGACCCCACGCTTGAGCCGGTGACGCTTGCGGGCTATGGTGCGACACTGATTGCGATCAGTTCACTGTTTAATGGGTGTGGCCGACTGCTGTGGGGGATGGTGGCTGACCGTATCGGACGTGCAGAGTGTTTTCGTGTACTTCTCGCGAGCCAAATGATTGTTTTTGGTCTCCTGCTGACGGTGCATAATCCATGGCTATTTGGCGCGTTAGTCTGCTATGTGCTGCTGTGTTTCGGTGGTGGCTTTGGCGTGATGCCTTCATTCGTCCTTGATGTATTCGGCAGTCAGCGGATGTCGATGATTTATGGTTCGATGCTAACCGCATGGGCAGCCGCGGGCATTGTAGGGCCGGTGATCATGGCCGCGTGGCGAGACCACTTTCCAGATCGGGCGGTCATCGATGGCTTTCTCACCGGAGTATTGTTTCTAGGTAGTGGCTTTATTTGCTCGTTCCTACTATCGAATGATCGC
>CAIYVA010000088.1 GCA_903929455.1 uncultured Pseudomonadota bacterium
GCAATGATCAGAGCGACACCGCGCATGCGTCTCATCCGGGCACCTCAATGACGCGACGCAAAGAACCAAAGTCCTGTAATTCAATGACCACTTCAATTGCCAATGGGCGAGTGCGCAAGGGAAGATTGACTCCGCTGCCGTCTGGCATCGCTCCATCTAAGTTAAGCACCGGCCATTGTGTTTGCCAGGCGCGTGTACCGTCTAAGTAGCGAAAGGTGATCTGTTTGACGCCGCTGAGCAACGATTGACGAGTCGGTGTGACCGATAAAGTGGCATCCAATACGGGCAAATATTCGCGTATTAATGTCTCTTGTTCCAAGCGATAGGTGACGCGCTGTTGCGTGCTGCGCGGCAGCCCCACCCAGTTGGCCCAACCGCCGCGGGTGAGCGATAAGAGGGCGGTATTACGTGGATCAGCCAGTAAGGTCGGTTGAGCAGTCTCACCTAAGCTATCGCGCACGGGGCGCAGGGTCATCTGACTCACGTCATTGACTAAATAGTGCATGGTCATTTCGACACCACGCAGGCGAGCAAAGGAGTCTTGCGTAATGGTGCGCGCCTTCATTACGTAGTTCAGCGTGCCGTAGCACAGCGCACTCATAATGCTGAGCAAGAAGACCGACACCAGCACCTCGATCAGTGTGAAGCCATCGGCGGTTGTCGGTGAGTAGAGGTGTCGCTTCATCGGGTCATCTCGTGCCGTCGTCGTCTGCGGACGATGATGTGCTCGGTTGGACGGTGCTCTCGTCCATGGAGGAGTTCGATGAGCGGATACCGGATGCGGTCGGTAATCGTGGCGGGTTACGTGGATTAGTGGATCCACCGGACGCGGCGATGTCCCACGCCGTGTTGGAGGGTGGTGCGACACTTTGGTTGGCGCCCACGAAGCCGATGACGTTGCTCACGCTCTGCTGCGGTGGTTGTGACGCCAAACGGACGGCCACGGTGATGCGCCGAACACCGGGCACACCCGACTCGGTGACGGCTTGCTCATAGGCCCATTCGGTGCCGGCGTAGGTCACGCGGCCGGAACTGGTGCTGGCTGAGGGGAAGCGTCCGCTGATGCGCGATTCAGTGATGACATTCTGCGCAATCCAATTCGCTAATATCTTGTCACGCATGTATGCGGCGTTGCGGCTGGCGTGGGTGACCACCCCTAAGACAGCCGCCAAACCGATCGCTGCGATCGCAAGCGCCACCATGACTTCGATCAGTGTGAATCCGCCCTGGCGAGATGGTTGCGTCACCGCTTTTCACCAGGCTTGTGCACGCTCATGCCGCCATCGACAGCGCCTTGAATGCGTAACACGTCGTTACTGCCGGCGCGCTTTAGGGTCAGCTCATAAGGCGACGCCTCGCCACCAGCAAAAAAGTACACCTGCGGCTCTTTTTTTAGTTTGGAATCAGGCTCAGCCAAGAGCACGACCTTGCTCTCGATCTGCAGTTTGGCGGTGATGCCTTCGGCAAAGCGATGCAGTTCATACAGCCGATCGTTAGGGATGCTCTCCCACGTTTGCGCGGCGGCATTCAGGCGCATGATTTGGTAGCGATCGGATCCCACCCATAAGCCGAAGTCTTGACCTTCAAGACCTGCCTGTTCGATGGCGGCGCCAATGATATCGGTCAGGCGTTCGCCTTCGGTCTCAAGGCCGCGGTCTTTGCCCAACACGCCGAGCGAAAAAACCGCCACCGCAGTCATGACCGCAATGATGACCACGACCACGAGCACTTCGATTAAGGTGAAACCGCGCGCGGTGCAAGAGGGAGCAGGCATTACGCGGTGACCTGCTGCCCGTTGCTACTTGCCGAGATCGCGCAAGCTGATATCGGCGTCTAAACCGGTGCCGCCCACTTGTCCGTCTGCGCCTAAACTCATGATGTCGTAGGCAGCACCGCCGGTGGGGGCCGCAAGGTATACATAGTCATGACCCCACGGGTCTTTCATCAGTTGCTTGATGTAGCCATCGGCGCGCCAGTTCTTTAGATTCGAATCGTTGGGTCGGTGCACCAAGGCGTCCAAACCCTGTTCGGTCGTGGGGTAACGAAAATTATCGATGCGGTACATGTCGAGTGCGCTTTCATATAAGCGCAGATCGGTTTTAGCGCGTGTGACTCTGGCTTCGTCGATGCGGCTCAAAATTTGTGGGGCAACCATAGCGCCTAGAATCGCTAGGATCACGACCACCACCATAATTTCAATGAGGGTAAAACCAGCCTGTCGTGATCGCATGGCAAAGGCTCCAAGGGACTTAAAAGGGTAGGCCGATTTTAACACAGCGCTCTCTTGGGATCGGTGGCGATTCGGCAATGATCCCCGCATCGCGGGCAGCCCCGCTATAATCACCCCCCAATGAGACAGGAGAATGACTGATGGCTATTGGGGTGGTCTTCCCGGGGCAGGGGTCGCAATCGGTTGGCATGCTTAGTGCGCTGGCTGCGGCTCAGCCGATCATCACGGATACCTTTGCGGAGGCCTCCGCGGTCTTAGGCTATGACCTGTGGGCCTTGTGTAGTGGCGGCCCCGAGGCTGATTTGAATGTGACCGAACGTACTCAGCCGGCCATGCTGACGGCAGGTGTCGCTGTGTGGCGCGCGTGGCGCGCGCATTGGCAAGGCGATCCGATTGCTTTAGCTGGGCACAGCCTTGGAGAGATCACAGCACTGGTGTGCGCAGAGGCGATCGCGTTCGGTGATGCCGTGTCGTTGGTGCAATTTCGTGGACGCGTCATGCAAGAGGCGGTACCGCAAGGGCAGGGTGCGATGGCGGCAATCTTAGGATTAGACGACAGCGCTGTGGAGGCGGCGTGCAGGGCGGCCGCACAAGGGCAGGTGGTTGAGCCGGTGAACTATAATTCGCCCGGGCAACTGGTGATCGCAGGTGAAGCGAGCGCCGTCACGCGCGCGATTGAAGAAGCCAAATCGCGTGGCGCTAAGCGGGCATTGTTGCTGCCGGTGAGTGTCCCGGCGCACAGTTCGTTGTTAATACCTGCCGGTGTGCGCTTAGCAGAGCGCTTGGCGCACGTCACCTTGAGCGTGCCGCGCTGGCCTGTGTATGCCATGGGGTTGCGGCGCCACGATTCACCCGAGCACATTCGTGAGTTGTTGGTCGCACAACTCTCACATCCGGTGCGTTGGACCGACACGGTGACAGACATGCTGTCGCAGGGTGTCAATCGCATTGTTGAATGTGGGCCGGGTAAGGTGCTCACCAGTTTGAACCGACGCATCGAGCGCAACAAAGACATTGCTATGGTATCGATTGATGATCCCGCCTCTTTGGCGGCTGCCGTCCCAGCGTAAGCGCAACGAGAATAAGGATAGGTTTATGAGCGGGCTCCCAACGATTAGTTTTAGGGTGGATGGTCAGGTGGCTTTGGTGACCGGGGCATCCCGTGGCATCGGGCGGGCGATCCTGCTGGCTTTAGGGCAAGCCGGCGCTACGGTGATCGGTACGGCAACCACCGAGGCGGGAGCAGCCGACATTACAGCAGCACTTGCCGCTGCAGGTCTCGCTGGACGTGGTCTGCAACTGAATGTCACCGATGCGGCGAGTATTGAAGCGGTGCTTACAGAGATAGAAGCGCACGAGGGGACGGTCGGTGTACTGGTCAACAACGCCGGGATCACACGGGATGGCCTGCTGCTGAGGATGAAAGAAGAGGATTGGGACGCTATTTTAAATACCAATCTGACGAGCGTCTTCCGGCTATCCAAAGCGGTACTGCGCGGCATGATGAAGGCGCGCAGCGGCCGGATTATTAGTATTGCCTCTGTTGTGGGGCAGATTGGCAATGCCGGTCAGGCTAATTACGCTGCCGCCAAAGCCGGCATCGTTGGCTTTACCAAGTCGCTCGCGCGGGAAGTGTCATCACGCCAAATCACCTGCAACGTGGTGGCGCCAGGGTTCATTGATACCGACATGACCCGTGCACTACCGGAGCCAGTGCGTACACAAATGGCAGGGCAAATCCCCCTAGCCCGACTGGGCAGTGCGGATGACATTGCCGCTGCGGTGGTGTTTTTGGCGTCGCCCGCAGCGGCCTATATCACGGGCGAGACCCTGTCGGTAAATGGCGGCATGCACATGCCATGAAGGGGCAAACATCACAAGATATTGATTTAGAAAGCAATATTGTAAGTAGCCGGACTCCCTGATTTACCCTAAAATGCGCAGGCGGAGTGGAGGGAGGAAGAGGGGTCCTCAGGCCACTCTCGCTAATTACGCACATTGCGTTACAAAGGATTAAAAACGATGAGCAGCATAGAAGAGAGAGTCAAGAAGATCGTCGCTGAGCAATTAGGCGTAAAGGCGGAAGAGGTCACCAATGACGCATCTTTCGTTGACGACCTTGGGGCAGACTCGCTTGACACTGTCGAGCTCGTGATGGCGTTAGAGGAAGAGTTCGAGACAGAAATTCCTGATGAGGACGCTGAGAAAATCACCACTGTTCAGCAGGCCATTGAC
>CAIYVA010000089.1 GCA_903929455.1 uncultured Pseudomonadota bacterium
CCCTAAGACCGAGGCAGCACGCCGCCCTAACGGCAAAGTGAAGTTCCCAACGCCACAATACAGATCGAGCACAGACTCGTCTGACTGCGGCGCCAACAACTCAATCGCACGATTGACCATGCGCTCATTCAAGACTGTATTAACCTGCACAAAATCAAGCGGCCCAAAGCCAATGGTCACCTGAAAGTCAGGCAAGTCGTAGTCAAGCGCTTGGGTCGGCACATCGAGGGCGGTGATACTCTCTCGCCCACCCGGCTGTAACCAAAACTCAACCTGATGTGCTGCGGCGAAAGCACGCAGAATAGTCAGATCTTTTTCGCTCGGTGGCAGCAGCACCCGCAGCACCATCACCGTCACTCGCGCACCGATCGATATCTCAACCTGCGGCAGTCGATTGGCGATGGACAACAAACCAATCATTTCTCCGAGCGCCTCGCACATCACCCCGACAGGTGCTGCCAATACCCGACAATCGCGCACATCAGTCAACAACGGTGAGGTGCGCTCACGGAAGCCGACAATCGCTCGACCGCTCTTGGGTAAATACTTAACCCCCAAACGCGCACGACGGCGATAGCCGAACAGTGGTCCAGTCAATGCCGTCAGCCACTCACTGGGCGCCACCTGTCCAATCCGCTCGAGCTGGGTCAGCAACTCGCGTTCTTTAGCCGCCAGCTGGGCCTCGGGCGCTAAGTGCTGCAACGCGCAACCGCCACAGCGCCCAAAATGAGTGCACTCGGGTACGCGCCGATCGGGCGACGGCTCGAGGATCTCCAATAGCAGCGCCTCGTCGTAGCGGGCATGCAATCGGGTTCGCTTCAGGCGCACCTGCTCACCTGGCAAGGCGCCACTGACGAACACCGCTTTACCCTCTAAGCGCGCGACACCTCGACCCGCATGGTCGAGATCAACCACTGTAGCAATGTCTTCGTTTGCCATTAGGCACCCACCTGCAGCGCACGTTCCAGCATAGCCACCGCCATCACCAGCCCGCCCTCGTCAGTCAAGGTGATGAACCCGGCACCGGCGCCCAACTGACTGGCCAGTGTCGCGCCACGCACACTCCAGATCACCAGCGGTTTACCCCATTCATTTTGTATGAAGCCACAGTCACGTATCCACATGCCATGAGCAAAGCCAGTACCTAACGCTTTAACAATCGCTTCTTTCGCGGCGAACCGTTGCGCCAAGAAGCGCACCTGCTTTCTGTGTTGCGTGAGCGTATCGAAGCGCACGCGCTCCTCTGGCATCAGAAGTCGACTCACAAAGTGCTGCCCAAAACGAGCAAAGGTCGCCTCGATACGCGACAGATTAACTAAGTCCGTGCCGATGCCGAATATCATCGCGCCGCCACCATCAGTTGCTTCATTTCGGATACCGCGGCGTGCATCCCCGTAAACAGCGCCCGCGCAATGATCGAAAACCCAATATTCAGTTCCTGAATATCAGCGATCGCCGCCACTGCACTGACATTGTGATAGTCCAGTCCATGCCCCGCATTCACCACTAAGCCCAACTCCGTGGCATAACGCGCGGCGTTGACCAGACGACTGAGTTCATGCGTCTGGGCCGCGCCATTCACCTCAGCATACGCACCCGTATGCAACTCAATCACCGGTGCTCCCACCTCACGTGCCGCCTCGATTTGCTTAAAGTCAGGATCGATAAATAGCGATACGCGCGAGCCTGTGGATTTTAACTGTGCAATGGTATCTGCCAATCGATCCTTAGCGCCCAGCACATCTAAGCCACCCTCGGTGGTGACCTCTTGCCGACGCTCCGGCACAAGACACACATCCGACGGGCGAAGCCGCTGGGCAATCGCCACCATCTCAGGGATAGCAGCCATTTCAAAGTTGATATGCGTACGGACACCAGAAACGAAGCGCTCCACATCCGCGTCTTGTATGTGGCGACGATCCTCACGTAAATGTAGCGTAATACTGTCCGCACCCGCTTGCTCAGCCACCTGAGCCGCCAGCAAGGGGTCAGGGAATGCCGCTCGACGCGCTTGCCGCACGGTGGCCACATGATCGATATTCACACCCAGCAAAATAGCTGCCCCACCCAACCGACTCGTTATCACGACCGCGTCTCCTCCGCCTCTTGACCGACATCTCGCACCGCACGCGCCACCCGTCGAGTCGCCAAGGGGCGACCCTCTAACGCTTCACCGACCGCCGCTCGAAGCAAGCGCTTAGCCGCCGCCAAGCTGGCGTCGTCTGTCAATTGCTCGTGCGATAGGGATAGCAGATGCGCACCCAGGTAAACACCTTCGACACCCGCTCGGCTCGCCACAGCGATGACCCCCCTCCCTGGCTGCACCACATAGTACTGCTCAGCCTCGACAGGTACCCCGCTAGCAGCGACGCGCGTGTAGTCCACGCCGAACCCGATCGCATCCATTAAGCGCTTCTCAAACAAACGTAAGCCGCGCGCCTCCGTCTCGACACGCAGCAAGGCGTTGACCGCTTCGGCATACACATCATACAACTCAGGATGTGGATCCTCGCGCCCAAGCAGCTTCAACATCAACTCATTGATGTAAAAAGCACTCATAAAACAGCTCGCAGCGACTGTTCGCGGCGGTCCATCAGGTTCCGCTACCGACAAATTTCCGCCGTCGCCAGAACCTGACCATGAGATCAGTAGCGGCACGAATGGCTGGAGTAGTGCCGCTTGGCGACTTTTACTACCGCGCACCCCACGAGCAAACAACGACACGCGACCGTGTTCTCGTGTAAAAAACTCAATGATGCGACTAGAGTCGCGAAAGTCCCTGCTATGCAGTAGCCAAGCCGGTGTTAATTGGACGCGTCGAGGGGTCGCCATGCTGTCGTTCGATGGTCCGCGTCAACCGTTCTCGTAGCCAAAGGAGCGCAAGGCCAACACATTGTCTGCCCAGTTTTCCTTCACCTTAACCCACAACTCCAAGTGAGTACGGCGACCGAATAACCCGTTCAGATCATAACGCGCTCTTTGTCCGATCTCTTTCAACAGCGCGCCACCCTCGCCGATCACAATACCCTTCTGGCCGGGTCGTTCCACCCAGATCACAGCACCAATCTCCAGCCGACCATCTTCCGTATCCTGCATTCGCTCAATTTCGACACTCAAACCGTACGGTATTTCTTGTTGTAGCCGTTGCGTCAATTTCTCACGAATAATCTCCGCCGCTTGGAAACGCTCGGAGCGATCTGTCAACTGCTCAGCCGGAAATAACGGCGGTGATACCGGCAGGTGTCGTGCCAGGGTGTCCGGTAATGTGGCCACATTCTGCATCTTGAGCGCAGACATAGGCACCACCTCCACAAAGGCGTGTCGACCCGCGATTTCTGCAATATAGGGCAACAGGCGCTCTCTAGGCGTCACCCGGTCTGCTTTATTGACGATTAAAACAGCAGGCAGGTGCGACTTCTTAATCCGCGCCAGCACGTGCTCGTCCTCATCTGTGAAGCGAAGCGCTTCCACTACAAAACCCACGACGTCAGCCTCGGTGAGCGTGGCTGCCGCGGTGCGATTCATCATGTTATTCAGTTGTCGATTGCCACCCTCATGTAAACCGGGCGTATCCACCAGTGCGATCTGAAAATTTGGACGGTGTAGCACACCTAAAATACGGTTTCGTGTGGTTTGCGGCTTTTGCGACACAATGCTGAGCTTGCGCTCAAGCAGCGCATTCAACAGAGTTGATTTGCCGACATTGGGCCGCCCGACCAGCGCCACAAAGCCAGCACGATGCGGCTCTAGTTCGCTCATGGCAGATCCTTTTTGGTCTCGATGAGCGCGAGCGCCTGCACAGCCGCCTGCTGTTCTGCGCGCCGACGCGTGGTTCCTTCACCTGATGTTTGGATACTAAGCGCCTCTATTGATAAACGTACTGAAAACACTTGACGATGCGGCAGTCCACTCACCTGCTCCACCGCATAGACCGGCAGGGCCTCTCCTCGACCTTGCAACCATTCCTGCAACTGAGTCTTAGGATCCTTAGGCGGCGGCGTCTCCGTTAATGCCTGCACGCGTGCCGACCAAAGCCGCCCAATCACACCGCGGGCCGCTTCCATTCCACCGTCGATAAAGACCGCACCCAGTAGCGCCTCAACGGCATCCGCTAAAATAGATCGTCGACGAAATCCACCTGACTTTAGCTCACCGGCGCCGAGCCGTAGGTGCTCACCAATATTGAGCAACTCGCCCACATCCGCCAAGACCTCGCCACTCACCAAGGATGAGCGATAACGACTGAGATCACCTTCGCTCGCCTCAGCGAAACGAGCAAACAGCAACTCTGCCATCACAAAGGACAGCACCGCATCACCCAAAAACTCCAAGCGCTCATTATCTAGACCACCCGCACTGCGATGGGTCAAGGCGCGGGTCAACAAAGCGTCATCTGATAGCCGAAGGCCTAACGTAGCCTCCAGCCAGATCGCGTCAGCGCCCGGGCGCGATCTGGTCACGGCGTATCGTTTGCCATCAATTGCACGGACTTGTCAAAGTGCAATACCAAACCAAGCCTTCCGATATACGACGCCTCAGCAGCATAACTGAGCTGCACCGTAACGATTTTATCGTTGACCGTGATGTCGGCATCCGCAGCCGACACCGAGCGAACATCATCCACGCTAAATCGCTTACTAAGCGCGCTACGTATCGCGGCATCCGTCGGCGCGCCGACCACACTCGACTCCAATGACGCCAAGGCGTGACTCACGCTCAAGCTCTCCATATATAGCGGCAGTACGCGGATAGCTGCCAGCACAAACAGACCGAAGAAGAAAACCAGAATGGCGCCACCGACAAAGGTGACGCCTGTCTGCGTGCGAATTCCATGGGGCTGTCGGTTCATGGGTAAATGCTCCTAAAGACTAATTGATTGCTTGCCCGATTCGCGCCCAGCGCACCATCGGGAACCCATCAAAGCTCATCCAAATACGTACCGCCTTCCCGACTATATTCTCTTCTGGGACAAAGCCAAGCTCAGAAAAGCGGCTATCTTGACTGTTGTCACGGTTATCGCCCATAAAAAAGTAAAATCCGGGCGGCACTACAAAGGTGCCAGTAGGCGCAAAGGTCGCATCATTAGATGGCACGGCGGCTATCTGTGGATCAACCGGACACTCACTCAGATCCCGAGAGGACGTACAGCCATGCAAGCGTCGATTGGGTTCGGTTGGGCAATACATTAAGCGGTGAGCGTGCGAACCCAAAACCTCTATGCCCTGATGAAAATTGACGTAACACTTATCCTCAGTGAATGCGCCACCGTCTTTAACCACAGCCTCCACACCATTCACCCAAACCGCATCACCACGAATGTCTAAGCGATCGCCTGGCAAACCGACCAGCCGCTTGATGTAGTTAACCGATGGCTGACTGGGCTTTCGAAACACGATGATGTCACCACGCTCAGGCGCACCGACCGCAACTACTTGGGTATTGAGCACGGGTAACTTGACGCCGTAAGTAAACTTATTCACAAAAATAAAATCGCCATCGAGCAAGGTAGGCATCATCGAATCTGACGGGATGCGAAATGGCTCGAACAAGAAACTCCGTACCAGCAAGACGATCAGAATCACAGGAAAAAACGAGCGCGAGTACTCAACCAAAATAGGCTGCTTCTGAGTGGTCGGGCGACGCGCACACAACCACCACGCATCAACAGCGTAGATCAGGCCGGTGAGCGCCGTCAGCACCACCAATATAAAAGAGAAGTCATAGATAATTCGCATAAAGCCGCCTATAGACTGAACTGATTATTTTTTGCCTACCTGCAATACGGCTAGAAACGCCTCTTGCGGGATTTCAACACTACCGACCTGCTTCATGCGCTTTTTGCCCTCTTTCTGCTTCTCGAGCAACTTGCGCTTTCGACTGATGTCTCCACCGTAGCACTTGGCCAGCACGTTCTTGCGTAGCGCCTTAACGCTTGAGCGCGCCACCACCTGGCTACCGACAGCCGCCTGAATGGCCACATCAAACATTTGACGAGGAATGAGCTCCTGCATTTTATCCACCAACTCACGCCCGCGTGGATACGCCATATCGCGGTGCACGATAAGGGAGAGCGCATCGATTCGATCAGCATTAATCAGCACATCCAGACGCACTAAGTTGGCAGCCTGAAAACGGTCGAATTCATAGTCAAACGACGCATAACCGCGACTGACGCTTTTCAACCGATCGAAAAAATCCAGCACCACGTCGGCCAATGGCAACTCGTACTGCAACGACACTTGGTTGCCGACGTACAGCATCTTTTTCTGTACACCGCGCTTTTCAGTACACAACTGCAAAACGCCACCCACATGCGCAGGTGGCACGAGAATGTTGGCTGTGATGATCGGTTCACGCATCTCAGCTATGCGATCCAGAGGCGGCAGCTTCGACGGGTTATCCACGAGCGAAATACTGCCGTCAGTGTGGACGACCTCATACACAACGGTAGGAGCGCTCGTGATTAACTCTAAGTTGTACTCGCGCTCCAAACGCTCTTGCACGATCTCCATATGCAGGAGACCCAGAAAGCCGATGCGAAATCCAAACCCCAGCGCGGTAGACACCTCAGGCTCGTACTGCAAAGCAGAGTCGTTTAATTTTAGCTTCTGAAGCGCATCACGAAATGCCTCATATTCATCCGTGGCGACCGGAAACAAACCGGCAAACACACGCGGCTGAATACGCTTAAATCCAGGCAAAGCCTCGGTACACTGATTGGATTCCAACGTAATGGTGTCGCCTACCGGTGCACCATCGATTTCCTTGATACCCGCAATAATGAATCCGACTTCGCCGGCACTGAGTTCGTCGCCATCTAAGCGCTTTGGGGTAAAACGACCTAGGCGCTGGCACTCATGCGCACGCCCGGTGGACCACATGCGAATTTTTTGACCGCGCTTTAGACGGCCATTCATCACCCGCACCAACGACACCACACCCACGTAGTTATCAAACCAAGAATCAATAATCAGCGCTTGTAATGGCGCATCGACACTGCCTTTCGGCGGTGGGATACGCGCGACAATCGCTTCTAATAACGCGTCCACATTCTGACCCGTCTTGGCAGACACCAAAACGGCCTCTTGTGCGTCAATGCCAATAATCTCTTCGATCTCAACGATGACTCGTGCTGCATCCGCTGATGGCAAGTCAATCTTGTTGATGACTGGAACCACCTCAAGACCTTGCTCAAGCGCGGTATAGCAGTTAGCGACACTCTGCGCCTCCACACCCTGCGCGGCGTCTACGACCAACAGCGCGCCCTCACAGGCAGCCAACGAGCGTGATACTTCGTAAGAGAAGTCAACGTGCCCGGGCGTATCGATTAAATTGAATTGGTACTGCTTGCCGTCCTTGGCCAAGTACTGGAGCGTGACGCTCTGCGCCTTGATGGTGATGCCCCGCTCACGCTCCAGATCCATGGAGTCTAGAACTTGCTCCTGCATCTCGCGCTGCTGCAGTCCACCGCACATTTGGATCAGCCGGTCGGCGAGCGTGGACTTGCCGTGATCAACATGGGCAATAATGGAAAAGTTACGAATCTCATTCATGGTCGTCGCGCGGCTCCTGCCGGCAACAGCACCTAGGCCAGCCCGGCAATTATAGCAGTCACAGACGCTTCACCTGTGACTAGGCAACGCCCATAAACGACGAATCTCAGGCCAATCCACGTGTCCATAGCAAACCGGCTCCCCGTCCAGCAACAAAACAGGCACTCGGTACCCATACCGTCGCTTGAGAATCGGGTCTGCATCGACGTCAATGACGGCTAAAGTCGCCTGTTCGGTCGCAATCCAAGGCAGCAATTCGTCGTGCATCTCATCGCACAGCGTGCAGCCATCACGGGAAATGAGATGCCACCGACTCACGGTGTCACAACAGAGCGCGCCTCAGGCATCCCCAAGGTATCTAAGGCTGCCCCGGGCTCACGCACACCGCTCGCCACCCACTCAACCGCTCCAGCAGGCACTTCACCCACTACCGTCACCTGATGGTTCGCAACGATCCGTGAGGAGACAGAGGCAGCA
>CAIYVA010000090.1 GCA_903929455.1 uncultured Pseudomonadota bacterium
ACTGACCGGCAATGCGGCCGAGGCGAATGATCGGCTTCTTTAGGCCGTGTGCGAGCACCAAGCTCATCTGCAACAGAATCTTCAGCTGCTCAACCACACGCTCCGAGGTGCAGTCATCGAAGGACTCGGCGCAGTTGCCGCCTTGCAAAATGAATGATTCGCCCTTTTGCGCATTCGCCAAGTGGCGATGCAACGCATCCACTTCCCACGACACCACGATCGGTGGCAGTTGGGCCAACTCCTGCACAGCACGATCTAAGGCGGCCGGGTCGCGGTACGTCGGTTGCTGCAGGGTGGTTTTCTGCTGCCAAGAGGTCGGCGTCCAATCGGTCAGGTGGTCTTTGGTGCTCATGGCGCGCACTTTAACATCCAAAGCTCGGCGGCGGCAGGGGCGGATCGACCCGATCGAGCCTCTTTTTGCTGATTATTGCCGTGGCGAGCGTGCGTCGAGTGCCTGAATCGCCTCCCTCACCCGCTTCTCAGACACCGGCATACGGGTCTTAAGCTCCTGCGCAAACAGTTGCACACCCCATTCCTCTAAGACCCATCGAAGTTCGGTGAGCTCACTCGGTGGATAACCCTGCGGCCACTCCAATCTGCTGAGCCGATGTATTTGATGGCGGCATTCGATGAACGCATTCTGCGACACCACGGTGGTGGTGCGCGCATCACCGAGTTTCTGCAGGCGACGACGGATCGCTTTGAAGTAGCGCGGCAAGCAGTCAAGCCAGGGATCCGGGGTCGCCCGTACGAACCCGGCAAAGACCAAAGCATCCGCCTGTGCAGTGACATCCTCTATCCAAGCAGCCGGAACGCCTTTGGGTATGCGCGCAAGTTCCGCGCGAAGCGCGTGCCGCTCTGTGAGGATCGATTCAATCAGTACGCTCAGTCGTTCGGCAGAGGCCACTAAGATCGGTCGTGCTCGCTCCGCGGCCGCTTGGAACGCCTGCGTATCGCGCGGCAGTTCCCCGGCAGCCCCTACGCAGTCGCGCTCAACGGCGCGAAAGGCAATGTCCTCCACCAGTTCGCGCGCTAGCCCTACTGGTTGGTGCAATAACATCAGTGAGCGTCGCGCTGCGATCAGCTTCTGCGCTTGCCGCACGGTTGGCTCTAGTTGGATCGCGAGCAGTCGCGTTAACCCTAGGCGCGTGACGAGCACTGCTTGGGTGTCATCAGCGACCAAGCTGAGCGACACATGGGTGCGTTCATCGCGAAGCGTCGGATGCATGTCTATCTGCACACCTTGCCGCTCAATTCGAACCGTGGTTGGCAGCACCCCAAAATCAAACTGCCTAATCTCAGCGCGACTCCATGGGTCTTGGCTGGCAGAGACCGGTACAGCGCCTACGGTTCGAGCGCGGCACCAGCGCTGCAGCTTGTTAAGCAAGCGACCCTCAATAAGCCCTGCCCCCTGCGCGTCTAACACCCGCACATTGAGGGAAAGCCACGGCTCGATCTCAACCGCTGCGAGCACCGATTCCGACACGGCCTGGCCGCCGCGTTTGGTGAGTATCTCGGACAGCGCGGCCAATAATCCCAGGTGACGTTTGCTCTGCAGTTCCTGCAGACAGTGAGCGGCCACATCCGGTGCGGGTACCAGTTGGCGACGCAACGCTTTGGGTAGCCCACGAATCAACGCGGTGACCTTATCCGGTAGCCACGCAGGGATGCCCCATTCCAACTCACCGACCGTGAGCTTAGGCACCAACGGTTCTGGCACCTGCACCGTGGCACCATCCTGTGGGCTTTGCGGATCAAACACATACCGAATCGGCAGATGATTGCCGGCCAAGGACAGATGCTTTGGGTATTGATCCGCGCTGACTGCCGGCGCATCCGCTTGGCGTAACTGCGCCAAGCTTAACTGCAGCACTGTCGGATCGATTCGCTCCTGCTGTTTTCGCCACCGCTCAAACGTGGCGAGCGAGTGGACCTCTGATGGAATGAGCGCGAGATAACGGGCGGCCTCCGCGATTTCATCGACCAGCACGACATGACGTCTCAGTGCCGCCTCCTCCGCCCAAAGCGCGCGTTTAAGCGCCAAATTATGCTCGACAAAAGCGGCCTTCAATCGACAACGGCGGTGCACCAAGGCTTCGCGCACGAAAATCTCACGGGCTTCTTGCGGTGCGACCTGGCCATAGTTCACCCGTCGCCCCGCGATGAGCTGTAAACCATACAGCGTCACCGACTGTCGACAACTGACCACGCCACGATGCTCATCCCACTCGGGCTCCGTGTACTCGCGCTTGACTAGGTGCGCGGCGAGTGTCTCCACCCACAGAGGATCGATCGATGCCACCAGTCGCGCGTAGACGCGTTCAGTCTCAACCATCTGCGCAGCCATCACCCAGCGTGGCGCGCTTTTGCGCACTGGCGTACCGGGTGCGATCACAAAACGGCGCCCTCGCGCACCGACAAAATCACTGCGTTCGGTTTTTTCACCCACATTGCCGAGTAAGCCTGCGAGCAGCGCGCGATGGATCGCATCGACACTGGCGGCTTTGCTATTGAGTACCCAGCCCAGTTCGCGAATCAAGCTGTGTAGTTGAGTCTCAAGTTCCTCCCATTCCCGCATGCGAGCCGCTGACAGAAACGCCTGCTGACACCAGCGGCGTAGCGCGCTTTTGCTTTTGGTATCACGCGCCTCTTGATAGCGCTGACGCAGCGACAACAGCGTGACAAAATCTGACTTGGCATCTGCCCCCTCCGCATGGGCAGCGTCGGCAGCGGCTTGACGGTCTTGCGGGCGCTCTCGCGGATCTTGAATGGAAAGCACAGCGACTAGGCGTGAGAGTTCAGCCAGACAGCCTTCTGAGCGCGCCTCGAGCAACATGCGACCCATACGCGGGTCCACAGGTAAGCGTGCGATGGTGCGCCCAACCGCCGTGATGGCCTGCGCCTCATCCACCGCCTGCAATTCCTGCAACAAGCGATATCCATCATTAATTAAACGCGTGTCTGGCGGATCCAAGAAAGGAAAATTCGTGGGTGAGCCCAGTTTTAGCGTCTCCATCTGCAAGATCACACTGGCCAAGTTGGTGCGCAGCACCTCGGGCGGTGTGAACTCCGGTCTCAATAGGAAATCATCTTCCGCATACAAGCGAATGCACACGCCGGCACCCATGCGACCACAGCGTCCGGTGCGCTGCCAGGCGCTGGCTTGGGAGATGGGCTCAATCGGCAGACGCAGTAGCTTCGATCGCGCGCTATAGCGAGCAAGGCGCGCCAAGCCTGAGTCAATCACCGTGCGAATGCCGGGGACTGTGAGCGATGTCTCCGCCACATTGGTTGCCAACACCACCCGCCTTGGGCCGCGTGTATCAAAGACGCGCTGCTGCTCGCTCCAAGCCAGACGCGAATACAATGGCAATATGGCCAAGGCTTCGCCAAAACGCTGCTCAATGGCCTCAGCCGCTTCGCGAATATCCCGCTCACCCGGCAGAAACACCAGCACATCGCCTCTGCCGATATCGCCTGGCTCCTGGGTTAACTCAGTGAGCGCACTCACGATGCCGTCAATAAGCCCGACGTCGAACCGATCGTCGGTGTCAGACTCGAGCGGTCGATAGCGCACTTCCACGGGGTAACTTCGACCAGACACCTCGATCACAGGCGCATCGTGGAAATACGCGGAGAAGCGCTTGGGCTCGATCGTGGCCGAGGTGATCACCACAGTGAGATCAGCGCGGCGCGTAAGCAAATCACGCAAGAAGCCCATCAGCAGATCGATATTTAAGCTGCGCTCGTGCGCCTCATCAATGATGATCGCGTCGTAGCGCGACAGATTAGGATCGCCACGCGCTTCAGCCAGCAAGATGCCATCGCTCATCACCTTGATCACCGAGTCAGGTGACGAGCTGTCATTAAATCGTACCTTGTGCCCCACATAGTGCGGCGGCGCATCGCTCAGCTCCGCCGTCAATCGTGCCGCCACCGCGCGAGCAGCGATGCGCCTTGGCTGCGTGTGGCCAATCATGCCGCTGCGAACCACACCCGCTTCGAGTAAGCATTTGGGTAGTTGCGTGGTTTTACCACTCCCCGTCTCACCGCACAGAATGAGCACGCGCGAGCGGCTCAAGCTGGCAATGATCTCCTCGCGGCGCGCACTGATTGGCAGCTCCGCTGGATACGACAGGGTGGGCAGCGCACGGGCGGCTGCCACGTGAGGCGCGTCGTCTAACAACATCAGTGGTGCGTCACGCAACCTGCGATCACGACTGCGCTCGCTCCAAGGCCTTAGCCTCAGCCCAATAGCGCTCCATGTCCTCTAGCCCGTGCGCTTGTCCTGCATCGACCGCCGCCTCGACATGACGAAAACGCGTTTCAAAGCGACGATTGGCCGCACGCAACGCCCCCTCTGGGTCTACACCCAGATGGCGCGATAGGCTCACGGTGGCTAACAGCAGATCGCCCACTTCATGCGTGATCGCAGCGCGATCTGCCTGCGCGATCGCATCGTCGAGTTCAGTCAGTTCTTCAGCCACTTTGGCGCGAGCCCCTTGATGGTCTGGCCAGTCAAATCCCATGCGCGCCGCCCGCACACCGACTTTGTGGGCCCGCGTTAACGCCGGCAACTGCAGCGGGATGCCCTCGAGCCTGCCTGCCGGTCGCTCTGCCCCCGTCTCAGTGTCTTTGGCCAGTTTTTCCGCGGTCTTAATCTCCTCCCAACGGCGCGCAAGGCTCACCGGATCCGTGTCTGTCTCATCGGAAAATACGTGCGGATGACGCCGAGTCATCTTATCAACGATGGCAGTCACAATGGCATCGAAGTCAAACGCCGCCTGCTCCTCCGCGAGACGCGCGTAGAACACGACTTGAAATAATAAGTCGCCGAGCTCTTCTTTTAACTCAGTGAGATTGCCGCGCTCAATGGCATCAATCACCTCATAGGTTTCCTCCAGCGTATACGGCACCAGACTTTGGTAGGTCTGCTGTCGATCCCATGGACACCCGTTGCGCGGATCACGTAGACGGGCCATGACATCCAATAAGCGCTTCATATGCGTGTTAGGCCTCGGACAGTAGACGATATAATTTGATCAAAAGACCGGCGGTTGCGCCCCACACGCGATGGCCATCCCATTCGAACTCATGGAAATCGATGGTATGACCAGCCAGCTCGCGGGTGCGCACGTGATGCTGGCTCGGATCTAAGATGCGCGCTAACGGAATCTCAAAGACGCTGGCAACCTCTAAGGGATCGCACACCAGTGGCGCATCCAGGCGGACCAATCCGACCACGGGGGTGATGCAGTAGCCGGTACCGATTAACGAATCCTGCAAAAAGCCCAACACCTCGACCGCACTGCGTTGCAAACCGATCTCCTCAAAGCTCTCCCGCAAAGCCGCGTCTTGTGGGCCGCTGTCTGAGGCCTCAATCCGACCACCCGGAAAGGCGATCTGGCCACCGTGCGTGCGAAGCCCAGACGCCCGCTTTGTCATCAGCACCGACAATCCTTGTGGCCGATCCACGACCGGCACCAACACAGCGGCACGCACCGGGTCGGTCGGAATCAGCGCACGGATCGCGGGGGAATAATCCAAGGGGAGACCGGCGAACGTGGCCTCGCCCGGCAGGCTCGGCTGCGATCCGTGCAGACGGTGGCGCAGACGCGCCTTGATATCGCTGTCCGTCAGCATCGATCCCCCTCAGGTGATGTGGGTTCGGCCGCCGCTCACGCCCCGCCATCAGGCGCCGGGCGGCAGGATCCGACCACCCGATCGCACAGAATTCACGTTCTGAGCCATGCGCTGCAAACCGATACGCTATGATTTGCCATTCTAACACCGCACTGGGGCATCGCCGTGACCGATCCGCTCGGAAATTCATCCCATCCTTGGCTTGCGCTCTCGCCGGTCGATGGCCGCTATGCAAAAAGCTGCGAACCGCTTCGGGCGATCGCCAGTGAAGCCGCCCTGATCCGCTACCGGGTGAGCGTCGAGGCGCAGTGGTTCTTATTTCTAGCCAGTGATCTGAAGCTACCGGAACTCGCTCAGACCTCATCGGCGGTACTGGCGCGCGCACGCGAGATGGCACTGGCTGGGGCCAATGGTGAGGCCTTGGCGGTGAAAGCACACGAAGCCAAAATCAATCACGATGTGAAAGCGGTCGAGTACTACGTACGCGAGCAGTTACAAAGCGTAGGCGCTAATGCCCAACAGTTAGAGTTCGTGCATTTCGGTTGCACCTCTGAGGACATCAACAACCTGTCTTATGCACTGATGCTCAAAGCGGCACGAGCGACCATTTTGTTACCTGCGATCGCTGGTCTCGCTCAATGGCTTCGGCTGCAAGCGCATCAACATGCTGGGCTCGCAATGCTCTCTCGCACGCACGGTCAGGTGGCTACCCCCACCACCTTAGGGAAAGAATTTGCCAATGTGGCTGCTCGCTTAACGGCGGCGTATAACAGCCTAGAATCCGTTGCTATCTTAGGAAAGATGAATGGTGCCGTTGGTAACTTTAACGCCCACCTGATCGCGTATCCGGAGATTGACTGGCTTAGCGCGAGCGCGCGCTTTGTGAGCGCCTTAGGGCTTACCCACAATGCCTATACGATCCAAATCGAACCGCATGACTGGATCGCGCAGTACTGCGATGGCTTGGCGCGCACCAATACCATCCTGATTGATTTTGCGCGGGACAGTTGGGGCTATGTCTCTCTTGGCTACTTCAAGCAGAAGCTGGTGGCTGGTGAAGTCGGCAGCTCGACCATGCCGCATAAGATCAATCCCATCGATTTCGAAAACGCCGAAGGAAACTTAGGCGTGGCCAACGCTCTGCTGCGTCACTTTGCAGACAAACTGCCGATCTCCCGATGGCAGCGTGATCTGACCGACTCGACCGTACTGAGAAACATCGGTGTGGCCTTAGCCCACAGTCTGTTGGCCTTCAAGTCATTAGAGCGCGGTCTCGCGCGGATTGAACCCGATGTCGGTCGCTTAGCCGCTGACTTGAACGACAACTGGGAAGTGCTTGGTGAGGCTGTGCAGACCGTGATGCGCCGCTATGGTGTTGCCAATGCCTATGAGCAGTTAAAAGCGCTCACTCGCGGTACAAAGGTCACACCCGCCATGCTGCATGAACTCATCGATCGCTTGGATATACCTGCCGAGGCGCGCTTGCGCCTAAAGGCCCTGAGCCCCGCCACCTACACGGGCCTTGCCGAGACGCTCGCCTCCGATCTCCCGTAGGGGCTCGTGGCTGCTTAGCTTCCCTCTTTAGCCACCCTGATTAGCCGGCCTAAGTTATCCACCCTTAGGCCCCTCACTGGCCTCCTAAAGCGTGATCCAGTTAGCCGCGTGCGTTGCCCGCCGCGGCTAGCATGGCCATCTCGATTGACGTCACGTCGATCAGACGCCCCAAAGGACGCCGGTGCCTGATTTCACCTTGCCATTCGTGGAAGCGCCGCGCGCTGACCCACGCACCGAGATCGGCTCCGCCGAGGACTGCTGTCAGGCAGCCGTGCGCCTGATTGGCTCGAGTGAGCGCGTCCTGACCATGCTCACGCACAGCCTAGACACCCCCTTGTACCACCACCCGGAAGTGGTGAATGCGATCAAGCGCTTCGTGCTTCGTCCGCGCTTCACCCGGGTACGTGTGCTGCTACTGTCGACGCAGCGCGTGGCCTACCAAAATCACCCGTTCGTGGATATCGCGCGCAAACTGACCAGCTCAATTGAGATTAGAAACGCCACGGCCGCCTTTTGCGAGTATCCCGGCGCTTATCTGGTCGCGGATGATCACTCGTCGCTGGTGCTGCCACTGCGTGAACGCTGGAACGGCCTCTATGAGCCTAAGAACCCAATGATCTCCCTCACCATGCTGCGCCACTTCGACACCGGCTGGAATGAGTGCACCCAGCGTCGATCGATCTTGTTGGCGGGCTAACGAGACCCTAAGCGGTTAGTATTGGCGCATGCCTGATCGCATCATCATTGCCCTCTCCGGCGGCGTCGACTCGGCGGTCGCTGCTCTGCTGTTGTTGCAAGCAGGCCATACGGTTGAAGCCTTACACATGACCAATTGGGACGAGGATGAGGACGGCTATTGCACCGCCGCCGATGACTGGCAGGCCGCTAAAGCGGTGGCCGATGCGCTCAAAATTCCCATTCATCGCGTGAGTTTCGCGCCACAGTATCGCGCGCATGTCTTTCAGAATTTTCTAGATGAGTACGCAGCCGGTCGCACGCCCAATCCGGATATCTTGTGCAACCGCGAAGTGAAATTTGGCGTGTGTCTGGAGTACGCCACCCGCTTGGGTGGCGTCGCACTGGCGACCGGACACTACGCGAGGCTTGCAACGGATGCGAGCGGCACGCACTTGCTACGCGCACGCGATCTCAATAAGGATCAGAGTTATTTCCTACAGCGAGTACCGGCAGCGGCTCTGGCACGAGCGCGCTTCCCGCTGGGTGATCATTTAAAGAGCGATGTTCGATCGCTCGCCCGAGACGCGGGGCTGCCGGTATATGACCGACCCGACAGTACGGGCATCTGCTTTATTGGCGAACGCCCGTTTAAGGCATTCTTAGGCAGTTACTTACCTGCCACGGCAGGTGACATCGAAACGCTCGAGGGCCACGTCATCGGTCGTCACGATGGCTTAATGTTTCACACCCTAGGTCAGCGTCAGGGCTTAAAAATCGGTGGGTCTAACACAGGCAATGGTCAGGCGTGGTACGTGGCTGGCAAGGACATGACGCGCAACGTGTTGCGCGTGGTGCAAGGCGCTGACCACCCCATCTTGCAGGTGAGTCACTTTCGCACGGAGCCTGTGGTCTGGCTTTCAGATGCGCCAAGTGCTGAATTTGAGTGTGCGGTGCAGATCCGCCACCGACAGACGCCGGTCGCAGCCACCGTGCACTGGGACCCGGCGGGTGCTCAGGTATTGCTCAGTAGCCCACTGCGCGGGGTCGCCCCAGGACAGTACGCTGCCTTTTACCAAGGTGATCAATGCCTAGGCGGCGCTGTGATTACGGCACCCGACGACGCCGAGTGACGCTATAATCGGCGCCTCAAAAGGGAGGCCCCATGACCGACAGTTTTAATACCCAAGCCACGCTCACCGTAGGCAAAACCACTTACCAGTATCGTCGTCTGCCTGCGATCGATGGACATGATCTCAGTCGGCTCCCCTACTCACTTAAAATTCTGCTGGAAAACCTGTTGCGCTTTGAGGATGGTGTCAACGTGACACGCGCCGACATCGAGGCGGTGCTGCGTTGGGATCCCAAAGCGGCTCCGCATTATGAAATCGCGTTCACGCCTGCGCGCGTCATCATGCAAGACTTCACGGGCGTGCCTTGCGTGGTCGATCTGGCCGCGATGCGTGAAGCCATCGTCAAATTGGGTGGCAACGCCAAGCGCGTTAACCCACTCGCTCCAGCGGAGCTGGTGATCGATCACTCCGTGCAGGTCGATGATTACGGCCACAGTGACTCGCTCGCTAAAAATAACGCCGTTGATTTTTCGCGCAACAGCGAGCGCTACTCGTTTTTACGTTGGGGCCAAAGTGCTTTTAAAGACTTTAAGGTCGTGCCACCGAACACCGGCATTGTCCACCAGGTCAACTTAGAGCACTTAGGCCGCGTGGTGTTTAGTCAAAGCACCGACGGTGTGCCACAAGCCTACCCGGATACCGTGGTCGGCACCGACTCGCACACCACCATGATCAATGGATTGGGTGTGGTTGGTTGGGGTGTGGGTGGCATTGAGGCGGAGGCTGCCATGTTAGGCCAGCCGGTCACGATGCTGATTCCACAGGTCATTGGCGTCAAACTCACCGGCAGCCTACCCGCGGGTACCACCGCTACGGATCTCGTGCTCACGATCACTGAGCTATTAAGAAAAACGGGCGTGGTGGATAAATTTGTTGAGTTCTTCGGAGATGGTTTGGCGGCACTGCCGCTCGCTGATCGCGCCACCATCAGCAACATGTCCCCGGAGTTTGGCAGCACCATTGCGGTGTTCCCCATCGACGAGGAAACCATCCGCTACTTGAACCTAACCGCTCGACCCGCCGAGCAAGTCGCTTTGGTGGAGGCCTATGCGAAAGCGCAGGGTCTGTGGCGCACCCAAGGCATGACGGAGGCGCAATACAGTGCCGTACTGACATTGGATCTGGGCAGTGTCGTGCCCTCGGTGGCCGGGCCTAAGCGGCCGCAAGATCGCGTCCCCTTAACCCAGGCCAAGGCCGTCTCACAAAAGGCAGTCGCCGCCTTCGCCACCGAGCGCCAAGGCAAATCATCGAAAGGCACCGGCCAAGCCGCTGTCTCACCCGGTGGCTACACACTGAAGGACAACGCGGTGGTGATTGCAGCGATCACCAGTTGCACCAACACCTCAAACCCCGCCGTGCTGGTCGCGGCAGGCTTGTTGGCGCGTAACGCCTTAGCGCGTGGACTCAAAGCCAAGCCGTGGGTGAAGACCTCGTTGGCGCCTGGTTCACGTGTGGTGACGCGTTACTTGGATGCGGCGGGTCTGACTGCGCCGCTTGAGGCCGTGGGCTTTTACACCGTGGGTTATGGTTGCACCACCTGCATCGGTAACTCAGGTCCACTGAAGTCTGAGATATCAGACGCGGTACGCGTGGGTGACATCACGACTGCGTCGGTCCTCTCGGGTAACCGAAACTTTGAGGGCCGCGTGCATCCAGAGGTGAAGATGAACTTCTTGGCCTCACCGCCCTTGGTGGTCGCCTATGCCTTAGCCGGCAGCATGGACATCGATCTGACCTCAGAGGCCATCGGGTCCGGTACGGATGGCGCACCGGTGTATCTCAAAGACATCTGGCCGAGCGCGCATGAAGTGGATGCGACCGTGAAGAAGGCGGTGGATGCGGCCATGTACAAGAAAGGCTATGCCAGTGTGTTTGAAGGCGACGAGCATTGGAACGCCATCAAAGTACCGGCGGGTGAAGTGTATGCGTGGGAGCCTACGTCGACCTATGTGCGTAACCCCCCTTACTTCGATGGCATGACCATGACACCAGCCGCTGTCAAGGACATCAGCGGTGCGCGCGTGTTGGCGTTGCTCGGTGACTCGGTCACCACCGACCACATCTCCCCGGCTGGCAGCATCTCTAAATCGAGCCCAGCGGCTCGCTACCTGCAAGAACAAGGGGTCGCGACCGTCGATTTTAATTCGTACGGCGCCAGACGCGGCAATCACGAGGTGATGATGCGCGGAACCTTCGCCAACATTCGTCTCAAGAACCTGTTGGCGCCAGGCACCGAAGGGGGCGTGTCTATCCATCTACCGAGTGGACAGGCAGGTTCTATCTATGACGTCGCCATGCAGTATCAAGCCACACGCACACCGTTGGTGGTGCTGGCGGGTAAGGAATATGGCACTGGCTCCTCGCGCGATTGGGCGGCTAAGGGCACGATGCTATTGGGTATACGCGCCGTATTAACGGAGAGCTTCGAGCGCATCCATCGTTCCAACCTGATCGGCATGGGCGTGCTGCCGCTGCAGTTCGTGGACGGTGCTACCGCCGCCTCGCTCGGTCTCACAGGTCAAGAAAGCTTCGATTTCTTAGGTCTCGATGGCGGTGCAGCCAAACTCATTGATGTGGTGGCCACAGCCTCCGACGGTAGCCGCAAGCAGTTCAAGGCTAAGGTGCGTATCGACACACCGAAGGAACTTGAGTACTACCGACACGGTGGCATTCTGCAGTACGTGCTTAGAACCTTGGTGGCGAAGGAAGCTTCCCACTGAGCGAGCAACTAAAAGCCGCGCACGCACCCAATCACTTGGTGCGTGCGATCGCGGTCTTTGATCTCGATGGCACGATCACGCGTCACGACACCTTAGTGCCGTATCTGCTGTATGCGCTACGCCGTCATCCCGTGCGCCTTTGGCGGTTATGGGTGGTGCCTGCTGCGTTACTGCGCTTTGCTATCACACGCGACCGTGGCGTGCTTAAAAGCGAACTGATCCGTGCGGTGTTAGGTGGCTGGACGCGCGCTCAGATCAATCGACTGGGTGTGGCGTATCTTGATCAACACCTACCGCCATTGATACGTGCTGGCGCGCTGCGTGCCATTGAGCGGCATCGTCAGGCGGGGGATTATCTGGTGTTGCTCTCGGCAAGCGTAGATCTGTACGTACCGATGATCGGTGCGCGCTTAGGTTTTAACGAGACCACCTGCACGGAAATCGCTTGGCATCATGAACGCCTATCTGGCCAACTGACCAGTGCCAATCGTCATGGGGCAGAGAAAACCGAGGTCATTCGTGCGCTGCGCACACGCTACCCACTGGCCACGATCGCAGCCTACGGCAATGCCCACTCCGACTTGCACCACTTAGGCATCGTCGAGCACCCGACCGTGGTCAATGCCTCACTGGGCACGCGCAAAGCCGCCCAAGCGTTGGGCTTCCCGCTAGACCGTTGGCCGTAATATAGGTATCTATTTCAGATATTTAGCGATCTTTTCTAATCTAAATAATCGAATAAGGGGCGCCCCGCTCATTCGCTAAAATAGCGGTGTCCGGGGGCGCACATCGCCCTCTTCACCTAAGACCCTAGGAACTGTGATGCGAAAGCGCATACCGACGCTGTCCGAGCACCAGGTCACGCCCGAAGGGCAGTATCTCAGTCGTCGCACCCTGATATCCGGCGCGCTCGCCACCGGCGTAAGCCTGCTCAGTGGCACATCAGACGCCACGAGCCCCACCGGTACGCCACTAAGGGCAACTCGCAACAGCACGTTGAGCGTGAGCGTGCCTGCCAACAGTTGGGATGACATCACGAGTTACAACAACTATTACGAGTTTGGCACCGACAAAGCAGACCCTGCCGCCAACGCGGGTAAGCTCATCACCCATCCTTGGACGGTGACCATTGGCGGTGAAGCGGACATCACAGGACCCATCGCACTCGAGGATCTACTGAAGCCGCACGCGCTGGAAGAGCGTATTTACCGCCTGCGGTGTGTCGAGGCGTGGTCGATGGTGGTGCCGTGGGTGGGGATCCCGCTAGCGGATGTGCTGAAGCGATTCAAGCCGACATCGAAGGCTAAGTTCGTTCGCTTCACCACCTTAAACGATCCAGCGCAAATGCCAGGCGTGCGCTCTCGCGTCCTCAGTTGGCCGTACACCGAGGGGCTACGGATGGATGAGGCGATGCATCCGCTGTCTCTGTTGGCGGTCGGATTGTATGGTCGCACGCTCCCCAACCAAAATGGCGCGCCCCTTCGTTTGGTGGTGCCTTGGAAATATGGTTTTAAGAGCATCAAAGCCATCGTTCGAATTGATTTTGTCGAACGTCTACCGCGCAGCAGCTGGATGAATGCCAACCCAACGGAATATGGTTTCTATGCCAACGTGAATCCCTCGGTTGACCATCCTCGGTGGAGTCAGGCGAGTGAGCGTCACATTGGCGGGGGCTTGTTCGCCGCCAGACAACCCACCTTGCCATTTAATGGCTACGCCGAGCAGGTGGCGGATCTGTACCGTGGCATGGATCTAAAGGCGCAGTTCTGAGCACCGATCGCTGGTTTCGATGGGTACTGGTACCCCTCACCGTGCTGTTGGGCTTTCTGCCCTTGGCGTGGCTGATCGCATCCGCATTGGGCTGGTGGCAGTGGCACCTCAATGCCGACCCCATTGCACAAGTGACCGACCAACTGGGGCTGTGGGCATTGCGATTGCTGCTGATCACCTTGTGCATCACGCCACTTCGCCACGCCACCGGTTGGATACGTCTGACCCTGTTGCGCCGCCCATTGGGCCTTCTGGCCTTCCTGTATGTGTGCCTTCACCTCACCCTGTACGTGGCGATCGACCAAGGCTTTAACACGGCTATTTTATGGGATGACATCGTTAAGCGGCGCTGGATCACGATGGGCCTGATGGCCTTCTTATTGCTGCTGCCACTGGCGTTAACCTCCACGCGCGCAGCCATGCGCCGCTTGGGACGCCGGTGGCAAACGGTGCACTACGCGATCTATCCGGCGGTTTTAGCTGCCTGCACGCACTATTACTGGCAGGTCAAACGAGATATCCGACCGCCCCTGGTGTATGCCACCGTCTTCGCGCTGCTGATGCTCCTGCGATGGGTGCGCTACCGCCAGAAGGCACGTTGAGCCGCCGAACCACCATCGCCAGTCCCTGTCGCTACCCGTACTTGCCGTCATGGACAGCGCGCAGTTGATCCTTTATGTTGTGTGATATTGGCTTCACGCCTTTGGCTCGTTCACGTTGCACTGCAAAGGACACTCGTATGCGTCGATTCATTCGCACTCTGCCCATCACTCTATTGGTTACCGCTCTGCTGTCTGTCGCGTGTCCACTGGCGCAGGCGCGGGGACAAACCGATGAGCAAACTGTTGAGCTGTTCCGTCATGCGGAGCAAAGCGCTGATTTTGTGACGCACAGCTACGGCTATGCGGTCTTTCCGACCATCGGCCAAGGGGGCATGCTCATCGGTGCAGCACATGGCAAAGGCCACGTCTATGAGCGCGGCAAGCTCATCGGGAACACCTCAATGACTCAGGTGAGCGTGGGATTCCAGCTCGGTGGTCAGGCATACAGTGAAATTATTTTCTTCAAGGACAAGGCAGCCCTCGATGACTTCACCAGTGGGAACTTTGAATTCAGCGCACAAGCCGGTGCGATTGCGATCACGGCAGCTGCGGATGTGAGCGTTGGCACGGGCGGCACTAAGGCGGGCGCTAGTCTCGAAAAGACCAATGCAGCAACCGCTGGTCAGTATCAACATGGTTTGGCTGTGTTTACCATTGCCAGAGGCGGCTTGATGTACCAGGCGACGATCGCCGGACAGAAGTTCAGCTTTACACCGCGCACAGCCAAATAAGTGTGCGACCGGCACGTGGAGTGCGTGCCCTCGTCACCAGCCTCTAGGCGCCAAACGCCTGGCGCCTAGAGCGAGGTGCGTACCGTCCAAAGCTCAGGGAAAAACCGCAGCTCTAGGGCTTTGGCGAGATAGGCGACGCCATCAGTGCCACCGGTGCCTCGCTTGTAGCCGATGATGCGCTCGACTGTTTTCATGTGCGAGAAGCGCCAAGTCTGAAAGCGCGCATCCAGATCCATCAAGCGCTCTGCCAACTCATACAAGTCCCAATGCGCTTTGGCGCTGTGATAGACCGCAAGCCAAGCAGCGGTTACTTGCTTATTGGGTACGTAACTGCCTGACAGATCACGTTGCAGATGGCTTTCTGGAATATCAAACCCGCGTCTCGACAGCAATTGTAGACACTCGTCGTACAGGCTAGGTTGCGAAAGCGCATGCTCTAACAGTGCATGCGCGGCCGGATCCACGCGGTGTACCGCCAACATGGCGCGGTTCTTATTGCCGATCATGAACTCCATCAAGCGGTATTGCGGCGACTGAAAGCCGGATGAGCGGCCCAGTGAGTTACGAAAGCGTGAATAGTCTGCTGGGGTTAACGTCGCCAACACATCCCACACTTGCAGCAGCTGCTGTTGGATGTGTCCGATACGGGTCAATGCCTTAAAGCACGGCGGTAGATTATCGCGCCTAACCCACCCCATCACGGCCGCCAACTCATGCAACATCAGCTTCATCCAAAGCTCACTGGTCTGGTGCACAATAATAAATAGCATCTCGTCGTGTTCGATTGAGCGCGGGTGCTGCGCACCCAGCAGGCGCTTCAGATCCAGATACTCGCTATAGGTTTGTGACAGCGGCACATCCCAATCAGCCGACTCTGCTGACATCTCCACGGCCACCGGGCGTGCCGGTGGAGCGCTTTGATCGGGTGGCGGCGATGTCGTCATGATGACCTCAACTAAAGACCCAATCAGGCACCTGTTGCCAACCGTGACTTAACTCCCGGTCGAGGCGCTGATAATCTGGCTCGTGCGTGTGTACTAAATCCCAAAAGCGATCTGAATGGTTCATCTGCACGGTGTGGCACAACTCATGCACAAACAGGTAGCGCACCACTTCGGGGCGCTGAAATAACAGACAGACATTGAGACTCAGTGTACCAGAGCGAGAGCAGCTCCCCCACCGGGTGCGCTGTCTGCGTACCTGTACGCGTGTAAAACGAAACCCAGTTTCATCCGCCACCTCAAGTAGCCAGGCGCCTAACGCCTGCTGCGCCTGATGCGTTAACCACGCGCGCAGTTCTCGTCGGATCAGTGCCACCTGGCTCGTATCGCCATACAGCTCCAATACGCGATCAGACACCACCTTAAATCCAGAACGTGCCCGGGCGACATAACGCAATTCCCAGTCATCCTCCAGCGCAGGCAAGCTCACGCGCTCCGGTAACGCATCGCGCTCACTCGGTGACACCTTGGCATAGCGCGCGATACGTGTCTCAATCCAAGCCGTATGGCGCCGCACGAAGCGCTCCACCTCAGACGGTGTGACACCGACCGGTACGGTCACCTCGACCCGCCCACCCGGGTACACCCTAAGCGTCAAGCGTCGCGCTCGGCGGCTCTGCCTGATAGCGAACTCAGGTAAGGCGCGCTCCGTGGGTGCAATCTCTCTCATCGATCGACACCCCAGCGAGTGCACTGCGCGCGTGGTCGCGCGCACGCGTGGTGACATCGATGTTGCATGACGACTAGTGCCATCGACCTATCATAACGCACACCCTCAACCGACACCGTGCGCGCTACAGACTGCGCAGGCCCGCGGTCACCGACATGTGCGCTGCCCGATAGCCAGGCCACAGACCACCGAGCAGGCCCAGCACGACCGAATAGAGAATGCCGGTGGTGAGCACGGCCGGCGTGATTGAGAAGGCAAAGGTCAACTGACTAAAGGTCTGAAAGTTAAGTGTCGAGGCACGGTAGCCATCAAACCCCACATAGGCCAACAATCCGCCTAACACGCCACCGGCCACGCCAATCAGCAGCGCCTCGACCAATACGCTAGCCAACACCGCACCGCCACTAAAGCCGATGGCGCGCAAGGTGGCAATCTCGCGGGTGCGTGCGGCCACCGCGGCGTACATCGTGTTGATCGCACCAAACACGGCACCAATGCCCATGACGAGCGAGATGGCTGAACCTAAGGTGGTCACCAACGTCACTAAAGCGCGTGATTGCTCTGAATAAAACGCTTTCTCGGTGGCGACCGCCACATTGATACGCGGGTCGGCTTTAAGGGCGCTCGATAAGCGCTCCGTCGCCTCTGGCGCCAATAACTGGGCACGTACCGATTGGATGCCACTGCCGCGACGGTAACTGGATTGCAAGACGTGCACATCCGTCCATACCTCGGACTCTGTCACGCTGCCTTGATCCTCAAAAATACCGACCACGGTCCACTGCTTGGTGCCAAACCGAACCGGCTGACCTAAGCGGATGCCTCTAAACTGGCTGGCCGCACCTCGACCGACAATCACCTCATCAAGCCCCGGTGCGAATAGCCGCCCAGCAACCAGTTTGAAGTGCGATCGTAAGGCGGTGGCGTGCGGACCCACCCCCCGAAACGGCACATTGGCGGCGGTGCCTGAGCCGATCATCGGTAAATCCACCAACACATACACCTCCGGTGACACCAGAGGCCCGTGGGCATCACGCGCAATCCCTGGCGCATCCTCAATCACTTTGGCTTCCGCATCCGACAAGTTACTGGCGAGCTCACCACTGGAGCCGCCGCGCACAATCACGGCGATATCAGATGCCCCCGCTACATTAAGCGCCGCCTTAAATCCTTGGCTCATGGCAAGGGTAGCCACCAGCACCATCACCACACCGCCGATCCCAATGACCGCAACCGAGGTCGCTGCGAGCCGTCCGGGTAGGCTCCTCAGGTTCATCCAGATCACTGTCCATAGTTGCATGACTTAGACCGCCCGCAAGGCACTGACGATTTTTAAGCGCATCGCAAGCCAGCCGGGCACGAGGCCGGCGGCAAGCCCTAAGCCGGCTGCCACAACAAGGCCTTGTAGTGCGGTACTGGGCGGAATTCTGAAGAAGGGTAAGACGGCGTGCAGGCTAGGTTCTAACGCGCTGGTAATCAGCCAAGCGACGCCTAAGCCCACCACTGCACCCAGCAGGGTAATGACCAGTGATTCACTCAAAATCAGCAGCATCACCGCGCCATCGTTGAATCCCAACGTCTTGAGTACCGCCAACTCCGGTGTGCGCTCGCGCACCGATTGCGCCATGGTATTGGCAGTCACCAACAGCATCGCAAAAAATACTGCGGTGACGATAAAGGTCAATATCGCACCGATATTACCGATCTGATTGGCAAAGGACTGCGCCACCGCCTTCTCGGTCGACGTTTTGGTCTCTTGCCTAGAATTGGCGAATAATGCATCAATGGCGCTCGACACTTGCGCCGCTTGACCTGGGTGCTTTAGCTGCGACACCACCCAACCGATTTGATCGCGGCCGCTCGCCAAGGATTCGTTAAAGTAGTCATAGTGGATAAAGATCGTATTGGCAGGCTGGTCGTCTGCACTATAGATCGCCGCTACTTTAATGGGCCAGGCGACCGCCTGATCCTTGCGCCGATAGATATTGGATTTAAGCGGGATCAGATCGCCCACCTTCCACCCATACTGAGTCGCTAAGGCTTGCCCGACCACGGCGGCTGCGCGATCACCCTGCCAATCACTGAGACCGGCCTGTGACACTTTGAGTTGCGGGTACATGGAAAAATAATTAGGGTCAATCGCAAACACCACTAACTGCTTGCGCGGGTCCTGATAAATCCCGCCAAACCAGCAGAGCGACGACGCTTGACGCACCTCGGACAGCTGACGCACCTGCGTCAGATAGCTGCGCGGCAAGCGCTCAATAATCGACACCTTACCAGTCGTGATAATGCGATCTTGCCCGACCACCTCCACACCGCCCGTGAGTGCGAAACGCACAGCGCCTAGCAATCCGAACAACATAAAGGCCACCACAATGGAGGCCACGGTGAAAAACAGGCGTGCACGGTGCCGCGAAAACGCAGCGCCTAACAAAGGCAGCAGGCTAAATAATCCAGCCACCGGCTACGCCTCCTCCCGCACTAACACGCCTTTGTCTAAATACAGAATACGCCGTGCACGCGCAGCCGCACGGGGATCATGCGTGACCATCACAATGGTCTTGCCCGCCTCACGGTTAAGCGCATCGAACAGGTCTAGAATTTGATCGCCTGATTTTCGATCAAGATCACCCGTCGGCTCATCACACAGTAGCAACTCCGGATCCGTGACAATGGCCCGCGCAATGCCGACCCGCTGCTCCTGTCCACCTGATAACTCAGCGGGTTTATGGTTGGCCCGATCAGACAGACCCACCAAGGCCAGTGCAGCGTCCGCACGATGCGTGCGCTCGGCTTTGGATTGCGGTGTCAGCAGCAGGGGAAGCTCTACGTTTTGCCGCGCCGTGAGTACCGGCAGCAGGTTGTACATCTGAAAAATAAAACCAACATGACTGGCGCGCCAACTCGCCAGTTCATTTGAGGACAGCCCCTCAATGGAGGTGCCACCCACGCGAATGGTGCCAGAGGTTGGCTGATCCAAACCGCCCAGCAAGTTAAGCAAGGTGGATTTGCCGGAGCCGGATGGTCCCATCAACGCCAAATAGTCGCCGGCCTGAATATCTAAATCCAGACCATCTAACACCGGCACCACCTCGGTGCCGCGACGATATTCCTTTCGAACACCACGGACTTGAACGAGAGGCTCGCTCATTCAATCGCCCTTTTTAGTGACCGTCGCACCCTCGGTCAAGGCGGCACTGGGCTTTAAGATCACATGATCGCCAAGGGCAAGGCCGGACAGAACCGGCACGTCATTGCCTAAGGAGGCAGCGACACGAACAGCGCGCGTGTGCGCACGACCCGATATCACCACCCAGACATGATCGCCCACCAAGGCCTCGGTTGGGATTGATCCCACCGCGTGCGCATAGGCATCCGCCGTCACATCTAAGAAGCGCACTTTGACGCCCATGTCGGGCAGAATCCGCGCCTCTAGCCGCTCTAAGGCAATGCGCACCTTCACGGTGGCTTTTTGTCGATCCGCTGTCGGTACCACCCGAATGACATGAGCCGCAAACGACTCTTCCGGATAGGCATCGAGCACCGCTTCCACCGGCTGCCCCTCGTGCACGCGATGGATAAACGCTTCGTTGACATCCACCTCAAGCTCTCGCGAAGCCATGTCCACTAAGGTCGCAATTCCCGTGCGGGTAAACCCGCCACCTGCTGATATCGGTGACACCATTTCACCGGGTTGCGCATCCTTGGTAATCACCACACCCGCGAAGGGCGCTCGGATGATGAGATCATCTAAATCTTGCTGGCGTTGCCGCACCATGCTTTTCGCAACCGCGACCTGTGACTGCTGCTGTTGCAGCCGTGCGCTCAACGCATCGACATCCGCCGCACTGGTATCGGCCACGCTTTGCGCCACCAGATGGCGGCTTAGCAGTTCCTGATTGCGGGTGAGCATGCGCTTGGCATCTTGCAGACGCACCGCGATCTCATTAAGGGCTTTTTCAGCCGCCGCATGTTCGGCAACCGCCACCTGATGGCTAGCAGCCGCAGTGGCGGCATCTAGTTTCGCAAGTACCTGACCTTCGGCTACCTGCATGCCCTCATCGACATTCACCTCAACCACACGCCCGGTCACTTTAGAGGCCACGGTCGCCAGTCGGCGTGCAACCACAAAGCCGGACGCATTTAATATGGTGGCGCGACCAGAGGCCGGCGGCGCACTCACCACCGCCACGTCCACCGGCAGTGGCGCATGCCCCCAAGGCTTAGCCCACAACACCAGCAGCAGCACCAGCACCGCAAACGGCCACCGCCAGCGACTCAGTCGCTGCCAGCGAGGATGGCGGCTCAGGCCACTGAGCGGGCTTCTTTTTAAGGCAGACAGGGCGTCTTGATCGAGCGCCATAACAACTCCAAGTCAGTCACAAGCTACGGAATCACACGTTACCATAGGCGCATGCACCCACCTGCCTTGGTCGATATCGGCGTTAATTTAACCCACGAGAGCTTTGATCTCGACCGGGAAGCCGTGCTAGCGCGCGCCGATCAAGCCGGCGTTCGGCAACTGCTCGTGACCGGCACCTCCTTAGCCGTGTCTGAGCAGGCAATTGCGCTGGCCGCGCAGTATCCAAAACAGTGCTACGCGACGGTCGGCATCCACCCGCATCATGCGAGTGATCTCACCGGCGCACTGCACGCGCCGCTACGCGCCTTGCTGAGTGCGCCCGGTGTGGTGGCCGTCGGCGAGTGTGGCCTTGATTATTACCGCGACTACTCACCGCGCAGCTGCCAACGCGCTGCATTTGAGTGGCAATTGGGATTGGCCATTGAGCAGCGAAAACCCTTGTTTTTACACGAGCGCGACGCGCACGTTGATTTTCTCGCGGTGTTAAATGCGGCGGGACGTGAGCGCCCGCCTGCCGTCGCACACTGCTTTACCGGCACGCTTGATCAGGCGCAGCACTACCTAGCGATGGATCTATACATCGGTCTCACCGGGTGGATATGCGATGAGCGGCGCGGACTGCACTTGCGGGAGGTGGCGCGCCTGATTCCGGCGGATCGGCTACTGCTTGAAACGGATGGGCCTTACCTGTTACCACGCACACTCACGCCCAAACCGCGGTCGCGCCGCAATGAACCTTGCTTTCTCACCGAGGTCTGCCGTGTGGTGGCCGACGCCCGTGGGGAGGACCCCGCCGCGCTCGCAGCACAGACCAGTGCGAACGCTCGACGGCTATTTCAGCTGGGTGAGCGAGACCCCTAACCCATCGTATTATTCAGTTATCAGATGAGGTTATATGCTTAACCTGCGGATAAATATATCAATACCTAAAATCGGGGCTTACAGGCGTCGCAGTGGGCTCAACGTGGCTGCACTCTGAATACGCTCCCACGCCGGTTGCAGTCGCCCTTCGATCAAATCCTGGCTATCAGACTCGGCGTCTTGACTGATCGTCTCGGCGAGCAACGCCAACAGTGTCACCGACGGTGGCTGACCTTTGGGAAACTGCCCGCGATCACTGAATACCACGCGGCCCTCCACCGGCACATCCTCGCCAGCGATGGAGCGCACCACGGCTAAACGGTCGTACAGCGTATTCAATGGGTTTGGGAAGGTGAAGCGGCGTTGCTTGTTCATCACCGTCCACTCGGTCATCTGCTCACCACCGAAGATCATCCCCGCCACATCACGCAGATCGAGCACCACAATGCCTCGGCGCGTCAGCAGTACAAAATCGAGATGGAACCAACCATCGTTGCCATCCGATACGATCACATCCTGCAGATGTGCGAGTGACACCGACTGAATGCGCTCAATCAACGCGCGCTTGCGCCGCCGTACCCGTAGCGACATCGCGAGCCAAATGGTGCCGGCAATCAAAAGGGCCGCGGCACTCCCCAGCAGCAGCCAAACGGACACCGAGATCGATTCCCAGCGGATCAAGCCAACACCGCTTTCAGCGCACTCAACTCAGCCTTAATCTCAGTCACCTGCTTAGGCAAGCTCAGTAAGCGCGCCAGGGACGGAGGCACCGCCACCTCATGCCCGACCAACGGTTCAACCGTCTCTGGAAATTTAGCGGGGTGCGCGGTGGCTACCCAGATCCAAGGTTTAGCCCGCTGCGCCTCTGTCAAGCGCTCGTACACCTCAGCCGCGCACGCCGTGTGCGGACACAGCGTTTGCTTAAGCGTCCGCTCGGCTGTCTGAATGCGCGCTTTAATCTCACTGTCTGACACACTCATGCCGCTCACTTGACCGATGAGCACCTGCCACTCTGGGTGCAGGTGACGCAGTCGCTCCATATTGCTTGGATTGCCCACGTCCATGGCCGATGCCAAGGTCGCAAGACTCGCGCGGGGCTGCCACTGACCGCTGCTTAAATAATCCGTGACGGTTCGATTTTCATTAAAGGCCATCACAATCTCACCGATCGGAAGCCCCACGCGTCTCGCCCACACACAGCTCAACACGTTGCCCAAATTACCCGAGGGCACGATGTAATTGGCCAACTCGCCGGTGCGTCGATAGGTCGCAAGGCTCGATTGCACGTAGTAGCAAGCCTGCGGCAGCAAGCGCCCAATGTTGATGCTATTGGCAGAGGACAACTCGCGGTGTGCAGCAACGGTTGGATCCGCAAACGCCTCCTTGACCAAGCGTTGACAGTCATCAAAAGTGCCCTCCACCGAACAGGAGGTGATGTTGCCACCCCAACAAGTCAACTGCATTTCTTGCCTGGGAGAGACGAGCCCACGCGGATACAGCACAATCACCTCAATGCCTGGTCGGTTATGAAACGCGGCGGCCACCGCCCCGCCCGTATCGCCAGAGGTGGCCACTAAAATCGTCAGCGTACGCTCGCTCGTCTGATGCAGGCGCGCCAAACAACCGGCCAGAAAACGCGCACCAAAATCCTTGAACGCCGCAGTCGGTCCATGGAACAACTCAAGCAGCGAGGCATCCTGAGCCGTCGCTAGTCGCACCAATGGCACTGGAAAGTCAAAGGCCTCCTGCACAATGTCTCGCAGCTGACCGGCCAAGGTGTCGCCTGCAAAAAAGGGCGCCAGAAACGCATGGGCGAGTGCGGGTAAGTCATCCGTCTGGGGGAAAGCGGCCACCGTCAGACGTGGGAACGCCTCAGGTACATACAAGCCGCCATCGGGTGCGATGCCACGACGTAAAGCTTCCGATACGGTGGCCTGTACGTGTGGGTTACGGGTACTGATCAGTTTCATCAGGCAATCACCCTCGCGCCTTTGGGTTCAATCTCTGAGATCCAGCGATCCGACTGTAGGCCATGCATCAGAAAGGCTTTACTCATCGCGGTCTCAATGTCCTTGGCATCTTTTTGCTCGCACCAAGCGAATACCGTAGGACCTGCCCCTGAGATCGAGCAGCCGAGCGCGCCAGCAGCCATTGCTGAGCGCTTCACATCCTTAAAGCCTGGGATCAGCGCCTGACGCTGCGGTTCTACCACCACATCCTCAAAGGCATCTCGAATCATGTCGAGATCATTGGTATAGCAAGCGGAGATAAAGCCCGCCAAGTTGGCGCACTGCCACACCAGGTCTGACATCTCGACGGTGCGACTCAAAATACGTCGCGCTTCTTTGGTCGATAAGAACATGTGCGGGTGCACCAGCACGCAGCGAATACCGGGGGGTACTGGGATCTGTTTGGTCCGTGGAAAATCGATGCCCACGGTCAGCACCAAGCCACCGAGCAAGCTGGGTGCGATGTTATCCACATGCACCGAGCCACTGGCGACCGCCTCACCTTTCATGGCGTACTTTAAAAGCTCAAGAGCGGTCAGCGGCTTATCTAAAAATGCATTGCCCGCAACCACTGCAGCCACTGCCGAGGCAGCCGAGCCGCCGAGGCCTGACCCTAGGGGGATACCCTTCTCGATGACCATATCAAAACCAAAATCGAGTCCCTGCGCTTCGACCAAACTTTTTAAGGCTTGCCCCGCGGTGTTCTGCTCGGTCTCCAGCGGCAGATCGAGCGCAAGCCCGGTGATGGCTTTGATGCAAACGCCGGGGGTCTTGGTACGAGTCAAGTGCACGCGGTCACCGATCGCCTCGACCGCGTGGCCTAAAATATCGAAGCCTATGCCGACATTGGCGACGGTCGCTGGCGCAAAAGCAGTAGCAGTGGTTCGCACGAAATACCTCAACAACGGTTAAAGATTGACACCCAAATAGGCCGATAGCCGCAACAAGTCACCAAACACCCCGCCCGCCGTCACCTCAGGCCCAGCACCCGGACCCTGAACAATCAGCGGGTTATCGCAATAGCGACGCGTCTCAAAGCGCACGACGTTATCGGTGAGCGCAATATTAGCAAACGGGTGCTTGGCATCCAAAGTCACTAGCCCCACGGTCGCTTTGCCATGGATATCAAGCCTACCCACGTAGCGAAGCACTTGGCCTTTGGCTTTGGCGGCCTGATAGCGATCCGCCACCACCTGATCAAATGCGGGCAGCCGGTTTAAAAACTCCTCTGCCGTGCACTCACTGAGATCACTGGGCACCAAACTGTCTACCCGTACATCCGACATCTCAAGGGCCAGGCCCATCTCGCGACCGAGGATGATGAGTTTACGCGCCACATCGGTGCCAGACAGATCGTCGCGTGGATCAGGCTCGGTGTAGCCCTTGTGCTTGGCATCACGCACGATCGAGGAGAACGGCACGGTGCCGTCATATACATTGAACAGATACGCGAGCGTGCCTGAGAAAATACCTTCAATGGAGCGGATGTCATCGCCCGTCTCACGCAAATCACGCAGCGTCTGAATCACGGGTAAGCCCGCGCCCACCGTGGCTTCATATAAATAGTGACTGCCCCCGACCCGTCGCGCCTCTTTGATCGCTTGGTAATCTCTCAGCGCGCCACTATTGGCTTTCTTGTTGGGTGTGACGATATGAATGCCAGCCGCTAGCCACGCGCTATAGCGTGCGGCGACGTGTGGGCTTGAGGAGCAATCGATGATCACCGCATGCGGCAAATGCGCCGCTTGCACATGGCGTGTGAAACGATCGAGATCAGACGGCTCCGTGCTGTGCGCTAATTGTTCACGCCACGGTTGCTCACCAAGCGCCCCTTCCGCCAATAGCATCTGTTTGGAGTTAAGAATGGCACGCAGACGCAGATCAAGTTCCGCATGACCTTTCAATCGCTCAGTCTGACTGAGGATTTGATCGATCAACGCGCCGCCGACGAGTCCTGGCCCAATCAGGCCGATGGACACCGTATGGCGTGACAAATAAAACGCAGCATGCACCGCCTGCAAGGCACGGCTCGAATGACGTGCATCGATCACTACGGAGATATTCCGCTCAGAGGCGCCCTGCGCGATCGCGCGCACGCTGATGGCGGCACTGCCTAAGGTGCCAAATAGCTTAGCAGCCACACCGTGACTGCCCGCCATTCCATCACCGACCACCGCCAGGATGGAGCAACCCTCACTCACATCGACTCGTTGAATCTGCCCTTCACGTAATTCCCGCTCAAAGGCCACCTTGACCACGTGAGCGGCCGCTTGCGCATCCGCATTGGGCACGGCGCAACAAATCGAGTGTTCACTTGATCCCTGCGAAATCAAGATCACCGAAATGGATGCTTCGCGTAGCGCACCAAATAAGCGCTGGGCTGTTCCTGGCACGCCGATCATGCCGGCGCCTTCTAGGTTTAACAGCGCAACCGCATCCACCGTGGTCACCCCTTTCACTGGCTGAGATGAGGTGGGGTGCTCGCAGATTAAGGTGCCCGGCTGGCTTGGCGCGAAGGTGTTCTTAATGCGAATCGGAATGCCTAAGCGCACGGCGGGCGCCATGGTCTGTGGATGAATCACCTTGGCGCCGAAATAGGCTAATTCCATCGCCTCGTTATAAGACAAGGAATCAATGATCTTGGCATCCGGCACGCGACGCGGATCGGCAGACAGCACACCATCCACATCGGTCCAGATAATGATTTCATCCGCCTTCAGCAAAGCACCAAAGATCGAACCTGAAAAATCACTGCCGTTACGACCGAGCGTGGTCTGTAGACCCTCCGGCGTACTGGCGATAAAGCCTGGGATCACCAATACCCCACGCCAGTCAGGTGCCAAGGTGCTTGCTAGGCTTTGCTCAGAACGCGTCCACTGCACCAGAGGACCCAGCGGCCCCCATTCCACCGTGACCACCTCACGCGCATCAAGCCATCGCACCGAGCGCTTCTGATCACGCTGCGCAAGCAATGCCGCTAATACCTGTGACGACCACAACTCACCGAAACCGGCAACGCGATCGTTCAGTGCAGTCGCTGCCGACCGAATGAGGCGCACGGTATTTAAGATGCCGCTGATATCGGCAATATCCGCATCGAGGCGGGCGATGAATGCACTGGCCGCCTCTCCTTGTCCCAATAAGCTGTGCGCGAGCGTCACGTGACGCACACGCAGATCATTCAAGCGCGGTAACACACTGGGGTCTTGCGCTTCAGCAAGACTCACCAACGATAAAAGTGCATCGGTTACACCCTTGCAAGCCGATAGGACGACACCGGTGCGGTGACTGGGCGATGCATCAATAATATCAGCGACGCGCAAAAAGCAATCGGCATCGGCTACGGAGGAGCCGCCAAACTTATGTACCGTCGTCTGTGGGTGAGTCACTGTCATCTCTCTATTCGCTATGTCATGAAGCAATCAAAATCAGTACCAGCCAGGTGTGCAACGCAAGGAGCGGGCGCTTATGACTGACTGCGCCTGGCGTGAAAGCGCAAAAGCCAATTGCCAGCGCCCGGGACTCGCACCAGCCAAAGCAAAGCGATGGCCAAGCAACGCGTGCGCCACTGGAGCGCAAAAGGGGCCAATAAGTCCTTAAAGAGCTCAGGGCGCGATTCGTGGCGAACGACACTCATCGCGCACGCTTAGGCGCACGATCGGAGCGACTATTGGGCGCACTATTGGGCGCACTATTGGGCGCACGCGGCAACGCTGACTTTGCGGCCGTACCGCGTGGCGGCAGCCCCGTGTGTTGCGTTAATACGCGCGCACCACCCCGCAGGCCACGCGCGCGCGCGGCCAAAATCTCTTCT
>CAIYVA010000091.1 GCA_903929455.1 uncultured Pseudomonadota bacterium
ACCGAGCGCGCCTAGCATCAACACCGCCATCGGCGAGTTATGCGTGTGGCCGCCGGCATAACGCTCACGACCCTGCTCACTCGCGCTATCCATCATGATGCGTTCTCACCACACTGTGCTCGCCAAGGTGACTCTGCGGACTGCGGCACGCATACAGAAGCCCGCTCACTCTGATCTCAGCGCCTGGGACGACAGAGCGCATCGGTCTATAAAAGTCTGATGGATTACGGCAGCTCATCTGCTGCAGTCTTGCGCTCTTGAGCCATCAAATCACGGTGCGACGACCCCAAATCAAGCGCCACGCCACTGGCGATATACATGGAGGAATAGGTAACAGCCAGAATACCGACGATCAAAGCGAGACCGAACCCGCGCAGCGCCTCGCCACCAAAGGCATACAGAGCAATCACCACAATGAGCGTCGCCACCTTGGTAATCACGGTACGAGACAGCGTTTCGTTGATCGCACGATCAAATACATCCAGTGGCGACGCTTTGCGCATCACGGGGAATAATTCGCGGACTCGATCGAAGACCACCACCGTTTCATTGATGGAGTAGCCGAGCACGGCCAATACGGCCGCTAGCACCGACAAGTCAAATGTCATGCCACTGACCGCAAACACGCCCACCACAACGAAAGGGTCATGCAGGGTTGCGAGCACGGCGCCGACACCGAACTTCCAACGAAAACGGAAAGCAACATAAATGAGAATCAGCAATACCGTCACCGCCATCGCGGTAAAGCCCTTCACTACCAGCTCTTTGCCGACCTGAGGACCAACAACTTCTGTGCGCCTAATCTGCACACCTGCATCGACTGTACGCAAAGCGGTCTCAATCTTTTGTGTTACCGCCGTCGCTGGCTCTTTATCTGCTAACGGCGGCAAGCGCACTAACACATCTTTGGAGGTGCCAAAGTTTTGTACGGCGACATCAGGATAACCGGCCGTGCGCAGCACCGCCCGTGTCTTCTCAAGGTCCGCGGTGCCCGGATAAGCGGCCTCAATGACGACGCCACCCGTAAAGTCGACCGCCAAGTTAAGACCATGTACCGCCAAAGCGACAACGGAAGCAACCACCAAAGCAGCTGAAATCACATAGCAGACATGACGGTGGGCCATGAAGCGAATGCGCGGGACTGTCTTAAAAAATTCCATGCGACTAAAACTCCTGGATCATCAGACCGGCAAGCGCTTCAAGCTAGAGCGCGTGCCCCAGATCAAACCAATAATGGCCCGACTACCCATTAGTGCGGTGAACAGTGTGGTCATGATGCCGAGCGATAGCACCACTGCAAAGCCCTTAATGGGCCCAGTACCAAACAAGAACAACACGATGCCTGCGATTAGCGTCGTGACGTTGGCATCTGCAATAGCGGAAAAAGCCTTCTCGAAACCAGCACGAATCGCTGCATGCGGTGAATTCCCATTGCGCAACTCTTCGCGAATGCGCTCGTAAATCAAAATGTTCGCATCTACCGCCATACCAACGGTCAGCATAATGCCGGCAATACCCGGTAACGTAAGCGCCGCACCAAACAAAGATAAACAGGCCGTTAATAACACCACGTTACACAGCAAGATCACATTGGCGACAAGACCAAAAGCGCTGTAATAAAGCGCCATAAACACGAACAGAGCAGCTGATCCAATGATCAGCGCACGGATACCACGGTCAATATTATCTTGGCCCAAACTTGGTCCAATCAGACGCTGCTCCACAATGTAAACCGGGGCGGCCAAAGCGCCCGCACGCAGCAACTTGGCCAACTCCTGACCTTCACGTGGCTGCAACCCGGTAATCTGAAACTGGTTTGAAAACACGCCATTAATGGTCGCGACACTAATAACATCTTCGTGGGTCACGTCCACCGCCACTTTTTGGCCGCCCTGATCGCGTAACTGGCGTTCACGCTCAATGAACACCACCGCCATCGGCTTACCGACATTATCGCGCGTCGTACGAAACATCTCGTCGCCACCACGCGCATCTAGATGCACACTGACAGAGGGTTCGCCCTGTTGATAAGAAGCGGATGCGTCGGTTAACTGGTCACCCGTGACAATCACGTCGCGCTTGAGGATAACGGGCCTGCCACCGCGGTCTTTATATAATTTACTCCCAAGCGGCGCACGGCCGGACTGTAAGGCCTCGCCGGCGGCAGTGCTTTGATCCACCAAGCGGAATTCCAACGTGGCCGTTTTGCCGAGCAAGCGAATGACTTCGCTGGCGTCTTGTACACCTGGCAGCTGCACCGCAATGCGATTCGCACCCTGCCGTTGCACGCTCGCTTCCGATACACCTAACTGGTTAACACGGTTACTGAGCGCAGTGATGTTTTGCTGGATCGCAAAATCAGCGCGTTGGCGCATCTGCACCTCCGACAAACTAGCGCGCACGGTGGCGGCGCCGGACTCGACACTGGTTACTAAGGTGACATTCGCGTCCACGTTGGTGAGGGCCACTTTTGCATCCGCCAGTCGCGACGCGTCTTTGAGCAATACCGTCACGCCACTTGTCGTCGCCTCCACTGCGTCGTACTGAATGCGCTTATCACGAAGGGCGGTGCGGTAATCTCGCTCTAATCGTTGCAGGTTTTGCTTAATGGCTCCGTCGGTATCGACCTGGTACACCAGATAAATACCGCCGCGCAAATCCAACCCCAAACTCATTGGCTTTAACCCAAAACGACGTAGCCACTCCGGTGCACGCGAGGCGAAAGTCGTTGCCATCGCATAGGCGCCGGGGGAAGACGTCTCGATAAGATCACGCGCCTTTAGTTGGCTTGGCACATCAGTGAAGCGCAGCAGCATCCGCCCTTCTTGAACAAATGCAGCGTCCGGGATGACCTGTTGCGCTTCAAGCAACTCTTTGATGGGCTGCATGGATTCAGATCCAGCAAACAAGCCGCCATCTTTACGAGATAACTGCAACGCCGGCGCTTCACCAAACACATTAGGCAAAGCCAACACCAAAGCCAGCAGCATGGTTACTGCAAATAACAAACTCTTCCACAACGGATAGCGGTTCATACGCGGGCGTGCTCCGGGTCAGGCGCTTTTAAAAGTGCCCTTTGGCATCATTTGTGCGATCTGGGCTCGCTGCACTTTAATGGTGACAGTCGGGGCGATCTCGACCGCAATAAACGTATCGCCGACCTCGGAAATTCGCCCAAGAATACCGCCAGTGGTCACGACCTCATCATTCTTCTCCAACTTGGCCACCATATCGCGATGCTCTTTGGCGCGCTTCGATTGCGGCCGAATCAACATGAAATAAAACAGCACGAACAGGGGCACAAAAAACAACAGTTGCTGCCAGGCGGCGCCAGACCCCGCGCCGACGGTCTGTGCTTCGGCAGTCGAAATAAGAAAATTCATGAGGTCACCTAACAGGAGTTATAAACGTAGCCGCCAATTATGCCACAGGGCGCTCAGCGCCTTCGCCCGCACGTGCATGAATGGCACGCTGATACGCGGGAAACTGGCCCGCCTCGATCGCGGCACGCGCACCTTTCATAAGTGATTGATAATAATACAGATTATGAATGGTATTGAGACGACTGCCTAAAATCTCACCTGCCCGATCCAAGTGGCGCAGGTAGGCGCGCGAATAGTGCTGGCAGGTGTAGCAGTCACACGCCGGATCAACCGGCGCCACGTCCTTGGCGAAGCGAGCGTTGCGAATATTCATAACGCCCTCTGAGGTGAACAGATGACCATTACGCGCATGGCGGGTGGGCATCACACAATCGAACATATCAATGCCGCGCGCGACCGCATCCACAATGTCCTCCGGCCGACCGACGCCCATCAGATAACGCGGACGATCCGCACGTATCAACGGCAGTGTCTCCTCTAACACCCGAATCCGCTCTTCCTCCGGCTCACCAACTGCCAACCCACCCATGGCATAACCAGGTAAATCAAGCTTCTCCAGACCCTCCCAAGACGCCTGTCGCAGCGCCTTATAAACACCGCCCTGAACGATACCGAATAGCACACCAGGCGGCGCACTGACCCGATCGTCGTAATAGGCATCACGACTTCGCTTAGCCCAACGCAAACTCATCTCCATCGAAGCCCGCGCCTGCGCCTCGGTCGCCGGATAAGGCGTGCACTCATCGAACTGCATCGCAATATCTGAGCGGAGCGTGCGCTGAATACGCATGGACTCTTCTGGCGACAAAAACACCTCAGAGCCATCAATCGGCGACCTGAACTTAACGCCCTCCTCGGTCAAACGCCTGAGCTTGGCTAAGCTAAATACTTGAAAACCGCCGGAATCAGTCAAAATAGGCCGATCCCAATGCATGAAGCGATGCAAACCTTGGTGAGCCTCAATCACCTCAAGACCAGGTCGCAACCACAAATGGAAGGTGTTGCCGAGCACTACCTCAGCACCCAACGTGAGGAGCTCCTCAGGCGTCATCGCCTTGACCGTGCCGTAGGTTCCGACCGGCATGAATGTCGGTGTCTCAATCGTGCCACGCGCAAAGGTCAATCGCCCGCGCCGCGCCGCGCCATCGGTTGCTAGTACATCGAAATTCAACCGCCATCCTTAGGCGCTTCGAGCGCAGCTTCAAGCCACATGGCATCACCGTAACTAAAAAATCGATAGCGTTCGCGTACCGCATGAGCATACGCCGCGAGCACCCGCGCACGCGAGCCAAACGCACAAACCAACATCAATAAAGTGGACTCAGACAGGTGGAAGTTAGTCAGCATCGCATCCACCACACGAAAACGGAATCCGGGACGAATAAATAAGCGCGTCTCCCCCTCATAGGGTAGTAACTGACCACTGCTGGCCGCCGTCTCCAAGCTACGCACAACGGTCGTACCAATCGCCACCACGCGGCCGCCGCGCGCACGCGTCGCCTGTATGGCAGCCACCGTCTCCGTCGGCACGGACAACCATTCTGCATGCAAACGATGCTGGTCTAAGTCATCTGTCCGGATCGGCTGAAAAGTACCTGCGCCCACATGCAAAGTCACTTCAGCGATTGACACGCCACGGGCAGTGCATTGGTGAAAAATATCATCGCTAAAATGCAGGCCAGCCGTCGGCGCCGCCACCGCACCGAGCGCTTGTGCGTACACCGTCTGATAGCGCTCGCGATCCTCCGCAGACGGCGCGCGCGCAATGTAGGGCGGCAACGGTAATGCACCGTGCGCCTCAAGATACGACAAGACGGGTCGATCCAACTGCAACTGAACCAGCCCATCCTCGTGCCCGACCACCTGAGCGGATGCGCCGTCCGGCAATACAATAGTTTGCCCCACTCGCGTTCCCTTGCTGGCTCGCACCTGCGCCGTGAGCAACCGCTCGCTCAGCACCCGCTCCAACAAAATCTCCACCGCACCACCACTGGTTTTATGACCCTGAATCCGCGCAGCCACCACGCGCGTGTTATTGCGTACCAACAAATCCCCCGGCTGCAAAAGCATCGGCAGATCCGCAAATTGAAGGTCACGTGGGGCTGCGCCGGCCGCCCCCACGGCCAATAACCGACTGGCCCCGCGCTGCGCCGGCGGCGTCTGCGCGATTAGCTCGGCGGGCAAATCAAAGCTGAAATCTTGGCGCTTCAGGCCCATAAACACCTTGTTCTCAATGGTCTGCGCGCGAGATGGTAACAGGCCACGATCCGCCGACCTTGGCGGATGGCGCACAACCCGCACCACCCATGTTAAGATGGGGCGTGCGCCGGTGTGGCGGAATTGGTAGACGCACCTGACTCAAAATCAGGCGCTTAACAGCGTGGGGGTTCGAGTCCCTCCCCCGGCACCATCCCCTTGTAGAGGTCCATGAAGTACTGCAATCAATGCGGCGGAACGGTTGAAG
>CAIYVA010000092.1 GCA_903929455.1 uncultured Pseudomonadota bacterium
CGGCGGCCGCGGCACACGCCGCGGCCGAGCGCGTACATCGCCAAGCGCTACAAGCCGCCGAGAGCTCTGAATCACCCTCTCCTTCAGAGTCCAGCCAATGAGTGAGCTTGGGTGGCTCGTCTATATGATTGAGAACGAGCACGGCGCGTTGTATACCGGCATCACAACCTCTATGCGGCGGCGCCTGCGCGAGCACGCATCTGACCCACGCGGGGCCAGCTTTTTTCGTTTCGGTCGTCCTACACGTCTTGTTTATGCTGAGGTTGCCTTTGATCGCAGTGGCGCACTGCGTCGTGAAGCGGAGATTAAACGGCTGCGTCGCGCCGCCAAACTCGCTTTGGTAGCGGCGCAGGAAGCCGCATCGCCATGAGGAGTGTCGCTCCCAGTAGCCGCACCGTGATTTGGTTATGTAGCCAATTGATGCGCCCATGGGTACGGCCAATCGCCTTGCCCGAGGAAGGTGTTGAGGCCTTGCGCAGTCGCGGTCGACGGGTCTTGTATGTGCTTGAGCGGCGCTCGCTCGCCGATGTGGTGGCGCTCACGATCGTATGCTGGTCGCATGGCTTGCCAGCGCCCGCGCGGCGTCTTAAGCATGCGGCTGGTTATGAATCCCAATCGGTGGTGGCAATGGACTACCGGCCTCGAGCGCTCCGTGGCCGCGTCAGCCGGCGTCTGCCGGATCGATTGGTTCGCGTGTTGACCGATGTCTCAGCGCCCCATGGCTTGGCCGTAGATTTGGTACCGGTGTCGGTGTTTTGGGGTCGCGCCCCTGGACGTGAGCGGACGGGCATTGCGCTTTTTCTGAACGAGAATGCACAGCTCGTGGGCTCGTTTACTCGCCTGCTCGCCATGTTCTTTCGGGGAAGACGCACCTTGGTGCGTTTTGGCGAGCCAATGCCGTTGACTGACTTTGTCACCGCCGACGCTGATCCAACGCGCTCCGCGCGACGGGCTTTGCGCGCTCTACGCGTTGAGTTTCGAAAAACCCGCTCCGCCATCATAGGCCCTGATCTCGCCAGTCGAGCTGCGATCATCGCCGCTATTTTGAAAAAGCGCGCTGTCCGTTCTGCAATGGCCTCTGAGATGCGCGACAAAAAAATATCGCGCCCGGAGGCCATTAACATTGCGGCTAATTATGTTGATGAGATTGCGGCTAATTACTCGTCCAGTTTCGTCACTGTCATGGTCAGTATTTTGTCCAAAGTCTGGCAGCGGCTATACGATGGTGTCGATGTTTTGCGTCCCGAGCGACTCGAGCTTGCATCCAGCGGCTCGCAGGTCGTTTATGTGCCCTGTCACCGCAGTCACATGGATTACCTTTTGCTGTCTTACGTGATCTACTCGCGTGGCTTCGCAGCCCCGCACGTCGCAGCAGGCATTAATCTCAATATTCCCGTGATTGGCTGGTTCTTGCGCAAAGGCGGTGCATTTTTCTTGCGTCGCAGCTTTAAAGGCAACGCGCTCTATCCAATCGTCTTTATGACGTATCTGCGCGTGATGATGTCGCGCGGGCACCCGATCCAGTATTTTATTGAGGGCGGACGCAGTCGGACCGGTCGCTTGTTGCAGCCCAAAACAGGCATGCTATCGATGACGGTACGTAGCTTCCTGGCAGACCCCACGCGACCTGTCATCTTTGTGCCGGTCTATTTTGGGTATGAGCGTTTAGTGGAGGCGCGCACGTATATCAGTGAGCTATCCGGTCGCCCAAAACAAAACGAAAGCTTTCTGGGTCTACTCCAGTCTCTGAAAGTGCTGCGTCAGCGGTATGGTCGCGTGGTCGTTAGTTTTGGCGAGCCACTGTCGCTTGGTGACCACCTAGATGGCGTGGTGCCTGACTGGAAGAGCGATTCGAGTGATGGCCGGCCAACTTGGCTCAATGCCGCCACTGATTCGTTGGCAACCTCTATTCAGACGCGCGTCAATGACGCCGCAGCGCTTTCACCGATTGCGCTGCTCAGTCTGGTGTTGTTATCGAGTGAGCGGCAGGCGATGCCAGAGGCAGACGTCCTGCGTAGCCTCACGATTTACAAACACCTCGCTGCCAAAGCGCCGTACGCGCCAAATATATGGTGTACGCCGATGTCGCCTAGCGAGATTTTGGCCTACGGTGTTGAAATGGGCGTGGTCGAGATTGTTGAGCACGCACTGGGTAACGTCATTCGCATGCGTGACGAGAACGGTACTTTGTGTGCCTACTATCGAAATAATATATTGCACGTTGCTGTCTTACCGTCACTGATTGCCTGTGCATTTCTAAATAATGAACGTGTACTGCATGCCGACTTGCACCGATTGCTCAGTCAAATTTATTCGTATGTGGCTGCAGAGCTCTTTTTGCGGTGGACACCGGAGGAGCTGCCAGCGATCGTCGATCAATTGCTGGAAGTGTTGGTCGACCTAGGGCTGCTGATACCAACATCAGATCGCCATGCTTGGTGCCGGCCGGCTAGTAATTCGGCTGAAGCGGTGCAGTTATCGCATCTTGCGCACGCCACGCTCGAGGTCATTGAGCGCTATTACCTCACGATCGCCTTGTTGCTTCAGGCGGGATCAGGGGCGATCACACAAGATGCCTTGGAAGATCGTTGCCAGCAAATGGCAAGCCGCATGTCTCTGCTATACGAAATGCGGGCGCCAGAGTTCTTTGATCGAGCGCTGTTCAGGCAATTTATTAATCGATTGCGTGTGCGCAAAGTCATTGAGCAATCGGCTACGGGGCAGTTAATCTATGGTGACTACCTCAGCGAGGTGGCGCGCGATGCGCGTTATGTTCTGTCCGCGCAAATTCAACACAGCATCTTGCAAGTCACCCACGACTAAGGCGAATGCGCGAGTGATCTACGCGTCGTCTTTTGGTCGACCGCGCATCTGCTTAATATCGGTGCGTTTCTTTTTGCCTTCTAGGCGGCGCTCTTTGGAGCCGCGGGTTGGTTTGGTGGCTCGGCGCACTTTCGGGCGATGGCGCGCCTCAGTGATCAGCTGTGCGAGTCGCTCGAGCGCATCGCGTCGATTGTTTTCTTGTGTGCGATGGCGATGAGCGCTGAGGACGAGCCAGCCATTGCGTGTCATGCGTCGACCCGCCAACGTGGCCAGTCGAGTTCGACTCCACGTATCGAGGATGGTGGACGCGCCCGCGTTAAAGCGCAGTTGCACGGCGGTGGCTACTTTATTGACATTCTGTCCGCCGGGTCCTGGTGAGCGAATATAGTCGAACTCAATTTCATCGTCCGGGACGACAATGTCTGGACTGATTTCGATCGTCATTTAATGGCTAATCAAAGCGATGAGTCGGCGGTGTTGAGAGGTCAGCACTCGGATTAGCGACGGCTGTCTGGCTTGGGTCCGTCTTTCGCGCGTGTAGCGCCGGGAGCGCGCCTTGGCCGACGATGTGGCCATCGGCGTCGAACATGCGCACATCGAGTTGCGCGCGTGGAATACGGATATTGTTTTCCTTAAAGATTCGCCAAATGGCTCTGTTCACATCAGAGCGCACATTGTTGACTCCCGCTTCAGGGTCGGCAATCCAAAAACGTAACTCCATGTCTAAGCCATATTCGTGGAACCCCATCAGCCTAGCCACGGGAGTCGGATCTTTTAATATACGTGGCGAGCACGTGGCCGCTTGGAGCAGCACACGCATGGCTTCCTCAGGATCGGAGTCGTAGCTCACGCGCACCGGGAGTTTTAGCCGCACTCGTTTATCGCTGTAGCTCCAGTTAATGACTTGATTGGTTATTAAGTTTTGGTTTGGTACCAGCGTTTCGACCCCGTCGCGATCGCGGATAACGACATAGCGTCCGCGCAGTTCCTGCACCCAACCAAAACCTTCCGTGTGGGTGCCAATCAGCCCGGTGAAGCTGATGACATCTCCGGGTTTAATGGATTTATCTATCAGTAGGACGAAGCCGCTAACGAAGTTGGCGGCAATGGCCTGCAAGCCGAAGCCCAGGCCTAAGCCCAATGCGCCACCAAAAATACTGAAGGCAGCTAGATTAAGTCCAGACGCTGACAGCCCCATTAAAGCGCCTAAGCCGATTAGAAACGCATAGACAAATTTGGATACTGCAATTCGAGTGCCTGTGGCGAGGCCTTGAATATTTTGGATGCGTCGTTCAAGCGCCCGACCAACCCAAGCGCTGACCAGTAAGAAAGCGATCACCGTAAATAGCGAGCGAATAATGGTCCACACCGTGAGCGAGGCATCGCCTGGCTTGGTGGGCGTCACCAAGATCGAGTCGAGCATCCCAATAAAAGCTTGCAACCAGCCCAGTACGTGCGTAGCCGCAAATAGCCAGACCAAAATAGCGCCACGGAATTCCCAGGCACGTAGTTGGTGATTGCGGCTTAA
>CAIYVA010000093.1 GCA_903929455.1 uncultured Pseudomonadota bacterium
CCACTGGTCTCGGGCTTTTGTCTTTTTTTAACCCAGAATTCACTAGCTATCTTTATCGCTTACTGGACGAGCTACCTTATGAGTTTCAGCAGCGCTGGTTAAAGCATGCGCTCGACTTCCTGAGTGGCTTAAGCCCGTTTCAATTACGCACGGTTGCCATTGCTACGTTTGCTTATGCAGGGTTGTTTGTGGTTGAAGGCGTGGGTTTGTGGCAGGGACTGCATTGGGCTGAGGTGCTGACTCTACTGGCCACTAGTTCTTTGATACCGGTTGAAGTTTATGAACTTATGGTCAGCATTAGCTTGCCGAAAATCGGTGTGCTCGTGCTGAATATCGTAATTTCAGGTTACTTGGTGATGCGCTTGCGTCGTGAGCGCGCCCAGAAGCGGCAGCCCTAGACGCGCATTACTCCGCCTGACACGAAGATCACAACTTGGGCGATCGATTGGCGATCAATACACCGACTAGAACGGCACTCAAACCAATCACCGTGCCAACATCCAAATGATCATTGAGCATCAACCACCCGAAAAAGGTGGCAAACACCGGCACAAGCGGCATAAAGCGCGCTGTGCCTGCTGGCCCTAGTCGCTCAACGGCGTAGGAAAAGGCAATCAAGGCGATTACACCGGTCAGTGCGCCCTGATAAATTGCCTGCAGCGCGAGCAACTTGAATGGCGCAGCGGCACGCAACTGCCCGGGAGCACTGATGAGCCAATAAATGGGCAGGTAAACAATCGCATTCACGACAGAGACCAGCGCTGCGGTGACGATGGGCTGCATACGGAGTACACGACTCACGACAGTGAACGTGGCCCAGCACGAGGAGGCGAGCAAGAGCAATGCGAAGCCAGCCAAGTGCCCTCCTTTGCTTAGAATGTCGTGCGAAAGCACTGCGAGCACACCCCCGACAGTCAGTGCGAGACCGATCAGCTGCGTTTTGGTGGGCCTCTCGTGCAGGAAGACCCATACGATGGCGACCGCAATGGGACTGACGGCGCCAGGCCCAAGCACAGCGCCTTGACCAGAGGTCGCCAGACGCATCCCATAAGCAAAGAACAAGAAATAGGGCACGCCAGCACCTACGGAGATGGCCAGCAAGGGCCAAGGCCGGTGCCATGGCACATCGCGCCATCGACGCAATAACACGGGCAATGATAAAAAGCCCGCCATGGCATACCGTAGCGCAGCCACATCTGCAGGCGTCAGGTGACTGAGGACACCCAGGCGAGTAATCGGCACCCATCCCGCATAAACAGTCACCGCGAATAGAATGGCCGCCGTTCCCCAACGACGGCGTGATCTGTCATCTGTGTGATTCATACGCGCCGACCTAGTAGCCGAGACTCGGCAAACACAGGACCACTAAGCTGCGGTGTCGTCCATGCGCACAAGCGCCCACTGCAACACCCGCCGCAAGCGGGGCACCGTAAGGGCGATGGCTTGGTCAAATGTAACCCAGCGATATTCATGGTGCTCTGCGCGGCCCAGGCTAGGGTTGATCGGCAGCGACACCTGAGCCCCCGCCGAGCGCGCCACAAAAAAACGCACCACTTTCCCACCTGAGTAAGGCTCCGTGTCAATGGTGTCCTCGCCCCACAAGAATTCGAGGTCATGTAATCCTGTCTCTTCACGTACTTCGCGCATCGCAGCTTGCAGAGGTGTTTCTGCGACTTCCATGCCGCCTTTGGGCAGATCCCAGTTGCGATAAGCCCGCAATAATAGAACCTCACGGCGACCGCCTAGGTCGCGGACCACCACGACCCCGGCTCCTCGTTTAGTGGCCCGACTTCGCATCACCCCAGTATAAGCGGCGCGATCCCTCCCCGCTGTGCCGACCGCCGCGCTATTTCTAATATTCATAGATACTATTATTAAGTGTTAATTGATAGACTGTGACTATGAATATTCGAGACCTGCAATATCTCGTCGCATTGGCCGACACACGCCACTTCGGTAAAGCGGCTGAACGCACCTTTGTTAGCCAACCGACCCTGTCGGCACAGCTCAAAAAGTTAGAAGATTTTTTAGGCGCCGTTCTGATCGAGCGTCAACCCCGCAACGTGTCACTGACAGCCGTCGGCGAGCAGATCGTCGAGCGAGCGCGTCAGGTGCTGCGCGGGTGCGCGGATATAGAAGATCTTGCCAAAGCAGCGCGCGATCCACTATCAGGGATTCTCAAAGTTGCGCTCATTCCAACGCTAGGACCCTACCTACTGCCATTGATCATCGCACGCCTTCGCAAAGCGTTACCCCAGCTACAGCTGATGCTCTATGAATACCAAACCGAGACTCTACTCACTGCGCTACGTGCGGGTGATATTGATTTGGGCATTCTTGCCTTAGGTGTGAACACAGAGGGCCTAGATACCCAAAGCCTCGGACAAGACGCCTTTCATGTCGCAATGCCTAACACGCATGCGCTCGCCAAAAAAACATTCATCCGTCGAGAAGACTTGGCGGGCCAAACATTGCTCTTACTAGAAGATGGTCATTGTCTGCGCGATCAAGCGCTTGATGTGTGTGCGCCCATCGATATACAGGAAACGAGCAACTTTAGAGCCACTAGTCTTGAAACGCTGAGACAAATGGTCAGCGCTGGCTATGGCATCACGTTGCTACCAGCCGTGGCCATTCAAGGTCCATTTGCTGCCTCAAAGACCTTAATCACCCGCCCATTTGAAGCGCCAGCGCCCACTCGAACGATCGGCTCGGTCTGGCGCCGCAGTAGCACGCGGCTCGATGCCATCACTGCGATCAATCAAGTGATCGCTGAGACACTTGAAAAACAAACTCACTGAGGACAACGGTCGCTCAGTGAGTCCGTCAGCACATGGATGACTAGCAACTAGTGACGCGACAGGTCACTGCGTGATTGCCATTCGTGCCCGCCGCACTATTGGCACTCGCAGCCGAAGAGGCATCTCGCTCGGTAGGACTCGCGGCTGCGGCATCCACTACCTGATCGGCGTCTCCAGAAGGACTAGTTGGCTTCTCAAGCGTATGAGCAGGCTGCACGATCGTACCCGCCGCACCCGGCGTTGCAGGCTTCCCGCAGGCAACGAGCGCGCCCAACACAACCAGCGCTGCGACAGAACTTAAAACTCGCGTGAACTTCATTTAATCACCCTCATAAGACTAACCCCAACTATAACGCCTTCGCTAACCACTGATCAATTTGAGGCAAGACGGTTTCACGTGATCTTTTGCGCAGCAAAATACTCTCTGCTGCCGCGGTGGCTTCTCCCCTTGAACCTGCGGCCAAGTGATCTCGCGCATACGCTTTTACCTTACTGGCAAGTGCAGGATCTGCCGAATGCCCAACAAGCCCAGCGAAGTAACGGCTGCGAGAACTGGTATCGACTTTACTTAACACCATCTCCATGTGCTGATAAGCAAAATCAAATGCCATAGCAGGGTGCTTCATGGCGACAACCCCAATCATCGATGCCCCAGTAGTCGCGCTGGGCTCAGAGGTCAACGCCAAGTCCAAGGCTTTCTGAGCCAACTGAGGATCGGTTGCTAAGGCAAGCGCCACAAATAAAAACTCCTGCATCATCGGCGTTTTTTCAGCAACTGCCGCCGCATGCAAATCATCCCAATCGGCGGCACTGGCGTGGGTAGCAACCACACGCAGAATCGTCTTCCGCAATGGGCCTGGCACCGCGGTCAGATCGCTCGTCTGTGCGTGATAGCGACGACGCGCCTCAGCAATCACGGCCTCATCACCTAATTGACTGAGTGCCGCAATGAGCGAACTGCGTAACTTAACAACAGAGGTAGGCTCGCCTGCTTTTGCATTCCAACCCACTTGTGCGAATACGGGCGATAGGCGCTGCACCGCAAACTGCCGAAAAGCATGCTGGCGAGTGACATCACCTTGATAGTCATCGTCGAGTGACAGCATGTCGCCCACAATCAGAGCCCATACCGGCGCGAGGGCGCTCGTGGGCGTTGCTTGTACCAAATCGAGATAATCAATCACCGGCTCTTGCCCGTTAAATCCAAATGCCCAGCGGTCAGCCAACAGACCCAATTGATCGACCGGCGCAATCTGTGCAAAGGCCCCCTTAAGCGCATTGAAGTGGGCGGGGCTATATAACGTGCGGTAATAACCGCTCTGACCGGCGTTCACGACCACCGGCCCACACCCCGTGACAGACACAGCGCCCCGGCCACCAGTGACTACGGTCCTCGCGACGGGACCCCCCGACACGGACGCAGCGATCACTGGCACCGACCAAAATAACGGCGTCTTTTTTGGCTGATCCGTCGTGAATTCACTCTGCGCCATCACTAACTGAGTCTGCCCCGCCACACACGTGGCACTGTCGACACGAATCAGGGGAATGCCTGGCTGCAAGGTGAACTCGTGTGCGATCTGCTTGATCGGCATGCCGGTTGCCTGCTCCATCGCATTCCACAGATCATCTGAGGTCGTATTCTGATAGCTATGCGCTTTAATATAGCGCTGCACGCCACTGCGCCACGCCTCATCTCCCACGTAACCTTCCAACATGTGAATGACCGATTGTCCCTTCTGATAGGTAATGGAATCGAAGGCCTGGCTCGCCTGCTCAACTGTCGTGATATGCTGAATGACAGGATGAGTGGTTTTTACCCCATCGCGGCTCATCGCTGCCTCGCGCGAGCCCACCGATGAAAGCGCAGTGTTCCACTCTGGATGCAGCTTGTCTGTCGTGCGGCTCGCCATCCAAGAAGCGAAGCCCTCATTCAACCAAATGTCATCCCACCATTGCATGGTCACTAGATCGCCAAACCATTGATGCGCCATCTCATGAGCAGCGACGGAAAATACAGCTTCCGTATCGGACTGCGTCGCCATCATTGGATCTAGCAGCAAAATACGCTCAAAAGTAAAAATGGCACCCCAGTTTTCCATGGCTCCGAAAAACTGACTCGCGCCTGGCGCGGCAATGTTATCGAGCTTAGGTAACGGATACGGCGCTCCAAAGTAGTCGTTGTACTCGCGCAAAATAGTCGTTGCTGAATCCAGTGCAAACTGCCCTTGCGCTGCCGCGCCTTTGCGAGTCACTACGCCAATCTCTGTTTCGTCGACCCGAGCGGTGATCCGCTCAAAGTCTCCTTGCGCGAAAAACAAAAGGTAAGTAGACATTTTTGGCGAACTATCAAAGCGCACAAGCGCCTTACCGTTCGCCAACGAGGAACGCTCGACTACCGGCATATTGCTCAACACATAGTCGTCGGCCGGCACAATGGCCTGTAGTGAAAACACTGCCTTATAATTGGGCTCGTCCCAGCAAGGAATGACACGCCGTGCATCGGAATTCTCGAACTGGGTGTACAGCGCGCGCTTTGGCCCTGAACCCGTTGGGTAGTCAAGCGCAAACAGACCGCTGGTCTGCGTACCGATTTTTCCAGCATAGGTCAGCGCCAACCGATAAGACCCCACGGGCAATTTTTGATTAAATCGAAAGGTCGCCGTCTCATTAGCAGCATCCGTGGCAGCGATGGCAACTAAAGGAGCCGCTCCGAGGGCATCACTGCTAATGGACACGCTCGAAAAAACCAAATCCACAGCATTTAGCGTGATTACTGACGTGGGCTTTAAGACGTTGACCAGTATGCTGACCTGGCCCTTAAAGGTCAGGGCCGCAGCATCCGCTTCTAATTGCACGTCATATTTAAGTGGCTGTACCGTGCGCGGCAATTGCGTCGGTATCTGTACGGACATGGCTTCGGCGGGCGCTGTGACCAAGACAACAGACAGCAAAGCTGCCACGGCAGCTAGTCGCAGGAGAATCTGTGAGCGATACATAAGAGTTCCTTGGCACAAAATGAGGCGTCACTCGAAGCTTTAAAACACCCAAGTGACGCTGGCGATCCGCTAATCGTGGCGACAAGCCAACAGGGGCCGCCGCAGCACACGAAATTACATCAGCAATAATGTATCGTGACGGAGGTGCGCGGTCAAAGCTTTGCAGAGACACTCTCTTGCAGCACAGGCCAGTCGCGATGCGCTGGTGCAGTTGCGCCAACAATACGTAGATAAAGAGTCAGTGGCGTGAATTAGAGGGCTGCCTATGCGTTTCAAGCCAACCATTCGTCAGATCGCAGTGACCGCGGCAGGCTGCCTCAGTGTTTGCCTGTCGCTGTGTGCGCAGGCGGAACCAGTGAAATACCCTGAGACGAGACAGTCCGACCTCGTTGAGACACATTTTGGAATCCGCGTCCCCGATCCCTATCGGTGGCTAGAGGAGATTGACTCGAGCGAGACCCAGGCCTTTGTTAGGCAGCAAAGTGCCGTGACGGACCACTACCTTGGTTCATTGCACGGACGCCCGCAGTTACGGAAGCGGCTAGCGCAGCTGTATCGTTATGAGCGATTTGGGATACCGTTCCAGGCGGGTGGTCACTACTTTTTTACTCGCAACTCAGGACAACAAGACCAGAGCGTGCTGTATAGCGCCACGTCACTGACGGCAAAGCCACGGGTCGCGTTAGACCCTAATCGTCTATCCAGTGATGGCCATCTGGCTGTGGTCGGTTATGTCCCCAGTCATGATGGTGAGTGGTTTGCCTATGGCGTATCTGAATCAGGGTCTGACTGGACTGAATGGCGTATTCGACAGACCACCACGGGTGTTGAACGCCCTGAGGTGATTCGCTACACCAAGTATTACGCACCGGTGTTTTCTAATGACGATCGGGGTATGTACTACAGCGCATTTCAAGCGCCGTTAAGCGGCACCGAGCTTGAAGCGCAAGATGTCGATAACGCAGTGTTTTTTCACTTCTTTGGAACAGACACAGCCACTGACGTCAAAGTGTTCGCTCAGTCAGAGCACGCCGACTGGCAGTACGAACCAAGCATATCAGCCGATGGAAAATGGCTAATCATTGCTGCCGGTGAGGGGCAGGTCGGCGACAAAGGGGTTGAGAACATCTATGCCATAGACCTCACACGAACCGGGACTGCCCAAGCGGTGCCACTGTTTGAGAACTTTGAGGCCGCTTATATGTTCGCTGGCAGCGACCAAGGTCTACTGTATTTCGTCACAACACGTGATGCGCCTAATGGAAAAATAATAGCCGTTGATCCCATCGCACCTGCCGAGCAACGTTGGCGCACAGTCATTGCTGAAGGAAACGATGCCATTAGCATCACGGAAAAAAGCGCAGCAATTATCGGGCATCGACTCATTGTGCGATCTCTGCATGACGCACATAGCCAAGTGACCGTGTATCACTTAGACGGAACGACTCAACACGTCATTCCTCTGCCCGGTCCTGGCACTGTCCACGGCTTCGATGGTCTGCCACAGGATCAGCAGAGTTTTTATAGCTTCACAGACCTGATCACGCCCGCGACCGTCTATCGATATGACCTGACGTCAGGCAATAGCACCCTATTTAAGGCGCCGAGGGTTGCATTCGACCCAGCGCGCTTCGAAGAACGCCAAGTGTTTTACCGAGCCAAGGACGGCACGCGCAGTCCCATGCTATTGGCCTACAGGAAGGGTCTGACCCTCAATGGGCTGAATCCTACTCTGCTGTATGCATACGGAGGCTTTGGCATTCCCACACTGCCGGCCTTTAACGCTAGCCACATCGCCTGGCTAGAAATGGGCGGAGTCTATGCGATGGCCAATATCCGCGGCGGTGGTGAATATGGCGACGCGTGGCATCGTCAGGCCATTCGCGAGAACAAGCAGATCGTGTTCGATGACTTTATCGCGGCGGCCGAGTGGCTGATTAGTGAGCACTATACGTCCACTGCGAAGCTTGCCATTGAAGGCCGCTCTAATGGTGGCTTATTGATGGGGGCGTGTATCACGCAACGTCCTGATTTGTTTGGCGCCGCGATTGCGCAGGTAGGCGTGATGGATATGCTGCGCTTCGATCGATTCGGCCAAGGGGCTGGTTGGACCGGTGACTATGGATCGCCGCAAGACCCCAACGGCTTTAAGGCGCTCTTAGCATATTCACCAGTGCATAACGTCAAGCGACAGCAGCACTATCCAGCGACGCTCATAGTGACAGGTGATCACGACACTCGGGTGATGCCTGCACATTCGTTTAAGTTCGCTGCCGCCATGCAAGCCGCGCAAAGTGGCCCCGCGCCTATTTTACTGATGATCGAGAAATCATCCGGACACGGCGGGGGACCGACCGTGACGCAAGCCATTGATCAGGCGACAGACGTGTATACGTTCCTGATGAACAATCTACGCATGAGTCCGATCGCTCGGCACGATCAGCCAGCACGCGGCTTTGCTGCTACAGGCGCGCATTGAGCAAACAGTCACATGACGCGGTGCGGCGCGCTATTTTGCATGTCGATATGGATGCTTTTTATGCGTCGGTCGAGCAGCATGATCGACCGGAACTAAGAGGCTTACCCATTATTGTTGGCGGTGGATCAGCACGCGGCGTAGTGGCCGCCGCCAGTTACGAGGTGCGTCGCTTTGGTGTCCACTCAGCGATGCCCACGCGTATCGCGTTAGAGCGTTGCCCAGACGCGATCCTCGTCACCCCACGCATGAGTCGCTATAAGGAAGTATCTCGGCTGGTATTTGCTGTATTTGAGGAATTCACACCCCAGATTGAAGGACTGTCGCTTGATGAGGCGTTTCTCGACATCACTGCCAGCCTAGGGTTATTTGGGACGGCTGAGTGCATAGCACAAGAGATTAAGACGCGCATCACTGAGCGTACTGGTCTTAGCGCATCGGTAGGCGTTTCCCATAATAAGTTGCTCGCTAAAATTGCTTCTGATCTAAACAAACCCAACGGTCTGTGTGTCATTAGCCCTGAGCAAGTACAGCACATACTGGATCCGCTGCCGATTAGGCGCCTGCCGGGTATCGGCCCTAAGACAGCTGCTCGCTTAGAGGAGTTGAGCCTGCACACATTCTGCGATGTGCGCACAGCGACAGAGAACACGCTTCGTCCTATCTTTGGGCGCTATACCAAGCAGGTACTAGAGCGGGCATCAGGCATTGATCAGCGGGCAGTGATTGCGGATGTTGCGGAGAAGCAAATCAGCGCAGAGGAGACATTTGCGCAGGACATCGGCTTACTAGATGCGCTACATGGGGAACTCGCAGGGCTTAGCGATCGGGTGTGTCAACTGCTAAGGAAGCGTTCCCTACTGACCGGTACCGTGAGCATCAAAGTACGCACCCACGACTTCGATACCATCACGCGCAGCTTAACGTTTAAGCCCGCCAGCGATTCTACAGGGACGATTCTCACAGTCGCCAAAGACTTGTTAGACCGTTGGTGGTTAACCAAGCCCGGTGCACGGATACGGCTCCTCGGTGTCAGCCTCAGCACCCTTGTCGCAGCTGACCAATTAGAGTTGTTCAAGGGCGACGCAAATGCCATAAGGCGAAGCGCAGTAGGCGAGCCAGCTCGTCACGACAGCATGACGCTCGACCCCACCTTAGACCGGATACGACAAAAGTATGGCGCCGACTCTGTTAAGCGCGCGAGCAGCCTCGGGAAAGCAGTGAAAGAAGACGGATTTAAGGACGTACGCCGCCGATAGCAATCGCAAAATAGGCTGGAACGGCTATTATATCCGCCATGTATACGAGTTTCTTTGGGCTTGCAGAGAAGCCCTTTACCATCACCCCAGACCCCCGCTATCTGTATCTCAGTGAGCGGCATGCGGAAGCGCTCGCCCATCTGTTATATGGCATCGATGATGCTGGCGGCTTTATACAGTTAACAGGTGAAGTCGGTACCGGCAAGACAACGTTGATACGCAGCTTGCTGGCACAACTGCCTGCGCACGCTGATGTCGCACTGATCTTGAATCCTCGTGTCACACCCGAAGAGTTTTTGCGGGCCATTTGTGACGAACTAGACATCCCACTGGAACCGACACAGACGGGCAGCGTCAAAGATATCGTTGATGTTCTGAACGCATTTTTATTAGGCGCACATGCGCGGGGTCGCCGCGTGGTGGTGCTGATCGATGAGGCGCAACAGCTATCGGTCGAGGTGCTAGAGCAGGTGCGCTTGCTGACCAATCTAGAGACAGCCACGCATAAGCTGTTACAGATTATTTTGGTCGGGCAGCCTGAACTACGCGATCTGCTTGCGCGCAATGATCTGCGGCAACTGGCGCAACGCATCACAGGTCGCTACCATTTAACACCTTTATCAGGTGCTGAATCAGCGGCATATATTCGCCATCGCTTGAGTGTCGCTGGCGCCACCACGGATATTTTTTCTGAGCGCGCCTTGACCCGGGTCGATCGGCTAGCAGCGGGCGTTCCGCGACTGATTAATGTCATCGCAGATCGTGCTCTGCTCGGGGCTTACGTTGCTGAGAAACATCAGGTGACACCGGCACTGGTTCGAAGGGCAGCTTCAGAAATCCGTGGTGGCACTGAATCGTTCACGCGTATGAGTCGCATCTTGCTGATCGTTGCGGGTCTCGCCGCCCTCGTGCTGGCCAGCGTCAGCTACCGACTGGTCACTCACGGCATCAGCAAGCCCCGCGCGGTTATAGCAAGCGTGACGGACAGCGCTCGACCGATCGCGGCGGCCACCAAGCCGTCACTGCCCGAGTTTCTCGTTCAACATGCCAGTGCAACGGGTGGCGATGCGCCATTTAAGACGCTATTCGGCCTATGGGGTCTGTCTATCCACGAGGGGCTCTCTCCCTGCGACGATGCGGCTGTGGCCGGGTATGAATGCGTCAGCAAAGTAGGCACTTTCGCAGAGTTACAACGCCTCAATCGGCCCGTGATTTTGACCTTGGCAATGCCTGACGGGATGGAACGCCAAGTGGTGCTCAGCGCGTGGGTACACGACGAGGCGACACTCACCGTGGGCGATGCCACATTCAAGGCAAGTCTTCCCGAACTAAGTCAGTATTGGTTTGGAGAGTTTGTCCTGTTGTGGCATCCACCGGTACATAGCGGACAACTGCTAAAGCCAGGACAGCGTGGCGCTGAAATAAGGTGGCTTAGAAATGCACTCGCGGTCGGTACACCGACAGACAACCGTAGCCAGTCAGCTATCTATGACGCCGCTTTACAACGTGACGTACAGGTCTTTCAGAAAGCGCACCACGTGGATGTGGATGGCATCGTAGGACAAGAGACCCTATTACTGCTTGATGCGCGGGTGGCAGAACCAGGCACTCCGGTACTGACAGAAGGGAGCCACTGATGTCATTTATCTTAGAAGCGCTTAGAAAGTCTGCGCACGCGCGTGATCGGCACGTGTTGCCTGGTGTGATCGACCGACCCGCTTTGCAAGCAAGGCGCAGTTCTTTGCCGTGGTGGTTAGGCGGGTTCTCAGCGCTCTTGTTGGTGAACGTTGGCATCTTGCTGTTTGTACTATTTAGACCGTCAACACCGGTCAATGTATCGCCTGCAGGCCCCGCTACACGGGCTGAAGGCACCGATGCCATGACAGCACATGAGCCAAGCATCCGGTCGCTGTCACCAGAGATCCCGCCACAGCGAGCGACCATCGAACCGCCACCCGCCAATGAGCCACGCGCGGTCGGGGCGCTAGACAGTGCACGGACGATACAAGGTAAACCAACACCCACTGCAGCGCCCTCGGTGACGCAACTGCCGGCACAAGCCACCGCCGGGCTGCCGCCGCTTAATCTTGAGCTGCATGTGTTTAGCGTCGATCCGAGCCAGCGCTTTGTCATGATTAACGGCGAGCACCTACGAGAAGGCAACGCACTGAAGGCTGGCGCGCAGGTTGAAAAAATTACCCCCGATGGGGTGATTCTCAGCTATCAAGGCGCTCGCTTCTCACTGCCATAGAGTTCCCCATCACCCGTGCTTGCGCTTACACTGCGCGAGCGCCCCGATGAGATCTCGTTAGCTCACAGGACAAGCGTCACTCACCCGTCACAGGACGATATCTGGTATGCGGTCAGA
>CAIYVA010000094.1 GCA_903929455.1 uncultured Pseudomonadota bacterium
GCTTAGGGCTCTGGGCGGCGATCTCAGTCAATGTCGCCAATATGATTGGTGCCGGCATTTTCCTAAAAACGCGCGCCATGACCTGCAATGTAGGCAGCGCGTCGATGGTGTTGCTTGTTTGGGTTGCCGCCGGGCTTTTGTCATTAGCCGGCACGTTCTCCTACGCAGAGGTGTCCGCCATGCTTCCTGAAGCAGGTGGAGACTACGTTTTTTTGCGTCGCGCTTATGGGAAGTTGGTCGGCTTCCTTTACGGATGGACTTTTTTCGTCGTCGCACGCACTGGCTCTCAGGCCGCACTGGCGGTGGGTTTCGCTATCTTCCTCAATGTCGCCCTCGGTGGCGGTCTCGAGGAGCCTCTGTGGCGCGCTGATTTCGCCGGTTTTCACTTGCACTTGTCTATCTTGACGGTAGTGGCGCTGGTTACTTTATGGGCTGTCGCTGTGATGAACTGTCGCCCGGTACACACGGGTGGTCATGCGGCCGTGATCCTGACACTGATCAAAGTGCTGTTTCTCGCAGGCCTCGTTATGGGCGCTTTCCTGATGTCGACGGGGCACTGGCACCATCTGACTGAGGTGGCCACCGGCGCGACTTGTGAGGGCGTTGCCTCCACCGCACGTGGCGGGGTCGCGGGATTCGGCGCTGCGATGCTAGGTGCCTTGTGGGCCTATGACGGTTGGAACAACGTAGCGCCCCTAGCCGGTGAAATCAAAAACCCAGATCGAAATCTACCGCGTGCATTTTTTGGCGGCATGATGGTTGTAGGCGCCTTGTATCTTCTGGCCAATCTCGCTTACTTCTACGTGATGACGCCGACAGAGATTGCTAGTGTCTCGCTGGCGTCATCGGTAGCCACCGAGGTTGCGCAGCATTTTCTTGGTGCACGCGCCACTCAACTGATCGCGGTTGCCTTAATGGTTTCATCATTGGGCGCCTTACATGCCTCTGTGCTCGCTAATTCTCGTATTCCCTTTGCGATGGCGCGGGAGGGCGTATTTTTTAAATCACTTAGTCGTCTTTCGCCCACAACCCATGTTCCCATTCGGGCCATTCTCGCTCAGGCTGTATGGGCGAGCGTTCTCGCGTTGAGTGGATCGTATGACGCCCTCACCGATTCTGTGATCTTCGCCTCTTGGCTATTTTATGGCCTTAGCATTGCCTCTCTTTTTGTGTTTCGCTACACCATGCCTAACGCCCACCGCCCACACCGTGCGTTCGGATACCCTATTGTTCCGGCGCTCTTTTTATTGGTGACCGTATGGCTGATTGCCAACACCTTCGTCGCTACACCTCGCTTGGCGCTCATTGGTCTACTCGCCATGCTCGCCGGTCTGCCTTTTTACTGGTTCTGGTCTCGCTCAATAAACGCCGCTGCGCACCTTGAAACCCACTAATCAAGTTGCAGCGTTTCTTAAGAACAGTGCCGGATTAATCGATTACTCGCCGGAATTAACTTTATTGGTCTGCTGCCGGAGACGCGGCAGCTTTCGGCTGCCCACTCGGTGGTTGACTGCGGTTGAGCAGCGCCATCAGCGGTAGAGGCAGAAGTGTGCACAGGGCGAGCACAAAGAAGTCATTGGCATACGCGATACCCAATGATTGCCGGCCTAATTCACCGACCAGCATAGCGGTGCCTGTGTTAGCGCCAGGCACTATGCCGCTTAACATCCAACGATTCATGGAGTAGGCAGTGAAGTGCTCAGCCAGATAACTCTGATTGACTTGAGCGCTTCGGGTTAACAAGGCGATGGTCGCTGATACGCCGATTGATGCGCCGATATTTCTGACCAACGTCAAAATAGCACCTGCTTCTGTCCTCATGCGATCGTTAAGTGTCGCAAAAGCAAGTAATGACAGTGGCATGAACGCGAGAGGGGTGCCGGTGCCTTGGATGACGCCAGTGATAACGATCATGGCTTGCGGCGTGTCCACACTAAAGTAGCTCATCATCACTAAAGAGGCGGCTGAAATCACAATGCCGATGGCGGTGGTCGCGCGCGGGCCGATGGTGCTCTGCAGGCGAGCGCCAATCAGCATGGCTACGATTGCCGCGGCGCCGCGCGCCGCCATCAAAATACCGGCTTGCGTAGGGGTGAGACCCTGGAGTTGCTGTAGGAAGCCAGGCATCAGAACGCTCGTTGAGATCATCGTTAAGCCGATCGCAAACATCACGATGAGAGAGACCGAAAAGTTGCGATCTTTAAATAGATGAATATCGACGAAGGGGTGACGCGTAGTAAAAGAGTGCACGATATACATGTAAAAAAAGGTCACCGCGCAAAAAGCCTCGGTGATAATTTCAGTAGATTGAAACCAGTCCTTCGTTTCGCCGCGGTCAACCATCAGTTGGAATAGGCCGACAGCGAGTGATAGCAGTGCAAAACCAGTTCTATCAAATGGCCTGGTGTCATCCGATGCGCTTTTCGGAAGCGCCGCCATCATAGACACCCAAGCAATGATGCCGACAGGTACATTGATGTAGAAAGCCCATCGCCATGACAAGCTATCTGTCAGCCAGCCGCCGAGCGTAGGCCCGATCACAGGACCCACCATCACGCCCATACCCCATAAGGCCATGACCTTGGCGTGCTGAGCGCGTGGAAAGTTTTGCAGCAGCGCTACTTGCGATAGCGGCACGAGTGAGGCGCCGAAAGCGCCTTGAATCGCACGAAAAATAATCATTTCCTCAAGCCCCGTGGCTAGGCCGCACAGCATGGAGCTGGCGGTGAAGCCGGCAATGGAAATGGCTAATAGACGGCGCAAGCCAAATCGCGTCCCGAGCCAACCGCCGAGTGGCGTGGCGATAGCGCTAATGACGATGTACGACGTGACGATCCAGCCAGCTTGGTCTTGCGTGGCTTGCAAGGAGCCTTGTATGTGAGGCAAGGCGACGTTCACGATCGTCGAGTCGATCGTATACATCATGGTGGCTAGAATCGTGCCGAGACCTAGCAGCCAGAGTGGACGAGTGCTCACCGGCGGTGTCTTATGCGCCTAGTCGGTCAGCGACCACGGCCTAGCCAACGATCAAAGTGACTGTGTGCACCGGTATCGATTTCAATTGATGCGCTCATGCCATCGCGTAATGGCGGGTCACTGGCGTTGGGCTGCACTGCAATACGCACGGGAATACGTTGCACGACCTTAACCCAGTTGCCAGAGGCGTTTTGTGGGGGTAGCAGGGAAAACTGCGCGCCGGTGGCTGCTGACAAGCTCTCGACTCGGCCATGCCAAATATGATTGGGATAGGTGTCGATCGATATTTTCACTGCTTGACCCGCTTGTACCCACTCTAAGTCGGTTTCCTTAAAATTCGCCTCGACCCAAAGATTTTTTTCAGTGACGATGGCCATCGCAGGGCGTCCGATCTCGAGACGATTGCCCACTTTGGGGAGATGACTGACGATGCCTGCTTGCGGCGCGGTGATGTGGGTGTGATCAAGATCAAATCGTACGCGATCAACCTCAGCGGCAGCCGTTTTGACGATTGCAAATTGGTCAGTGGGCAAAGCTGGGTCATTTCCTAAGCGAGCAGCAATCTGCGCTCGTTGTAGTTGCAAGACAGCGATCGCACCATTGGCGAGATCGGATGAGCGGCGCGCACTGTCTACTTGTGAGATGGCTGTTAGCTTTTTGCTGAGCAGCTCCTGTTGGCGCTCTAAGTCACGGCTAGCGTAGTGAGCAGCACTTTTGGCAACGTCTATTTCCCCGGTTTTTTCGCGGTAGCCCGCTTTTAACGCTGCGATCTCTTCGCGAGCAGCGGCCAGTCGGGAAGCAGCTTGTCGTGACGCGATTTGTAGCAGCGTGTCATCAATAACCACAAGCGCCTGCCCGACGGATACGCGTTGGTTTTCGGTGACTAATACCTCGCGGACATCTCCGGATACTTGTGGGGTGACGTCAATATGATCGCGTTGCAGATAGGCGTTGTCGGTTGATACGAAACGACCGATCGATCCATAAAAGTAAATGCTGAGGGCAGCAATCAGGGCGGGCACTACCCACAACAAGAGACGGCGGGTGAGTGGGCTAGGTGGTGTGGCGGCGTTCATAACGGTCCGGTCAGGTTAAGTTGTACGTGTGCTAATAAGCTGTGTAGCTGTTCGCGTTGTTCGGTGGAAAGGCTCGCCATGGCCCGGTTCTGTGTGAGCACACTGATTTGGGCCATTTTGGTGACCACTGGCTCGCCTTGGAGATCGACGTAGATGCGAATCACGCGACGATCATTCTGGTCTGCTTCGCGACGAACGTAATGTTGTCGCATCAGTCGGTCAATCATGCGGCCGAGCGTGACGGGCGTGACATCCAGCAGGGCGGCCAGATCAGCCTGTCGGGAGCCAGGGCGGCGGTAGACGTAATACAGCAGGCGAGCGAGTGCGGGGGTTAAGCCTAAGCCACGACTGCGCGTGTGAAAGTCTCGGCGCAGCAAGCGCAGCACATCCGTCAGCAGATAGCCGAAGGACGCGGTCGTTTGGGGGGACCCTGGCGGGTGACCAGTGGCGCTCATGGTGTTATTGAACTGCTATGCTCATAATAAGCATAGGTTATCAAAACAATGTCGTTTGTCCCGACTTATTAATAAAACGAACGGTCGTTTTAATTTTGACTAGATACTGCGACGGGCAAGCTGCTGAGCAATTCTGCGGCGCCCAGCCAGAAGATTTGAATGCCGATGCAAAACAATAAGAAAGCAGACAGTCGCACCACGATGGTGGTGCCCGTCAGCCCTACCGCGCGCGCAAGGCGCGCCGAGTGGCGATAGGAAACGAAGATCAGCAGACTGAGTAGGCCGGCTGCCAACAAAGTCTGTCCCACAAACTGCACTAGGTCGACGCCGAAGTCGTTCGGGCGATTGGCGCCAATGGAGATGGCAACGGAGATGGTGCCTGGTCCGGTGGTGAGTGGCATGGTCAGTGGATAGAACGCGAGCCGGCTAGCGGATACATGCGCCGGCAGGGCCGTAGGGCCTTCGCTGCGCCGTTGTTCGGTCACATCGGGAGCCGTGAGCATGCGCCAACCGGACATAGAAATAATCACACCACCGGCGACGCGCAAGACCGGTAGGGTAATTCCGAAGAAACTTAAGACGTAGGCGCCGACATACAAAGAGAAGGCGACAATCGCGAACGAATAGATCGCCACCCAGCGCGACACTTGCTTACGCATTTTAGGGTCAAGACCCTGCGTCGCTCCAAAGAAAATGAACGCGCTGGAGAGCGGGTTAACAATCGAGAAAAAAGCAGTGAAGGCAAGTAGAAACGTTCTCAAATGAGATCCTTGACTCCATCACGCTCTTCTCGCAGCTCCTGCTCCGTCGCAGCCATCCGCGCTCGACTAAACTCATTCACGGCCAGACCCTGCACGATCTTATAAACGCCGTTGTGCGTAGTCACCGGATAGGAGTAGACGATGCCTTCCGCAATGCCATAACTGCCATCGGATGGCACTGCCATACTGACGATGTCACCCGCGGCCGTGCCCTGCATCCAGGTGCGGATGTGATCAATGGCGGCAGATGCGGCTGAGGCAGCTGAGGAAGCGCCACGTGCCTTAATAATAGCTGCGCCGCGCTGCTGAACAGTCGGAATGAAAGTGTCTTGGTACCAGCTCTGCTCAATCAGACTAAGCGCTGGGGCCCCTTTGACTGTGGCGTGGTGCAGGTCTGGGTACTGCGTCGCCGAGTGATTACCCCAGATAATCATCTGTTTGACATCATTGACGTGATGACCGGTCTTAGCTGCCAACAGTGCCATCGCTCGATTATGATCAAGCCTCGTCATGGCGGTGAACTGTTTGCGATCAATGTTCGGTGCATTCTGGCTGGCAATCAGTGCATTGGTATTGGCTGGATTTCCAACGACGAGCACTTTGACTTGTGGATCCGCCACTGCATTTAGTGCCTTGCCTTGCACCGAGAATATTTGGGCGTTCGCCATCAACAAATCCTTGCGCTCCATGCCAGGTCCGCGGGGTCGGGCGCCGACTAACAGGGCTGCCCCACAATCACGAAAAGCAATCTGTGGATCGTCGGTTGCAATGACTTTGTTCAGTGTGGGGAATGCGCAGTCATCCAACTCCATCACCACGCCTTGCAACTGTGGTAACGCTGGTGTGATCTCTAAAAGATGCAGATTGATTGGCTGATCAGGCCCGAGCATTGCGCCGGAGGCGACTCGAAAAGCGAGGGCGTAGCCGATTTGGCCAGCAGCACCTGTGATGGTGACGTTAATGGGCTTCTTCATCATTCACTCCGGATGGTCTGGAAGGTTATATTCTAGCGAAACTCCACACCTCCGGCGTGCTTTGTCGGGCAATCTCTGCCCGATGTGGTCCTACGAGGCCTTACCCTTGAGTGCAGGCAGGCATTGTCCTTCGACGTTGGAGGCGCTGGCTAACAATCAGCCGAGTCCTCGGCTTTTTTGATACTCTTGCGTGATCGCCTGTGCTGGCCACCAACGTATCTTAAGGAGTACTGAGAATGGATAAACCCGTGATCGCAAGTAAGACGCCTGCGGCCGTTGAAGTCGAGGCTGGTAAATCATATTGGTGGTGCAGCTGCGGGAAATCACAGAAGCAACCTTTTTGCGACGGTTCCCACAAAGGCACGAGCTTTCTGCCTATGGAGTACAAGGCGTCGGAAGCTGGCAAGGTGTACTTTTGCGGTTGCAAACACACTGCCAAGGCACCTTTGTGCGACGGAACGCACCGCACGCTATAGCAGATGTTCGCGGATGGTCGGCGCACCCGCGCCGCCATCTGCTCTGCGCTAGGCTTTGTTCGCCGCTAACAGAGTCAGTTCCTGTTCGTAGCGGTCAAAATGCTTGATCACGAGCAAGCGCTGATCAGTGATGCCCGCGGCGAGTGATTCGGCTTCCTTCCCGCCCGCCCAAATGGGCAGCTCGCTAGGGCACAGCGCTAGTAACTTCTTTAATTCACGTTGATTATTTGCTGTCTTATTGAAGACAAAAGACATGATCAACGCGCGCGCATTGACGCGAGTCACCAAGACCGCAAGGTCTTCCGCTGGGATTTCAGGTCCAATGTAAACGCATCGAAATCCGTGAGAAGCCGCCAGTAAGGCCGACATCAAGATTCCAAACTCATGCCGTTCCGCGCCTAAGGTGGCGAACACAATCGGTTGCCCTGACGTAATGCGATTGTAATTATCTAAGGCAATTGTGACGTGCTTTTCAATGCATTGGGTAACAATTCTCTCTTGCCCGATGGTGAATGAGCCTTGATGCCAACGTTCGCCAACGCTCTTTAATACCGGTGACAAGACTTGCTTGATCACGTCTCGTAAAGGCAGGAGTGCCATCGCCATGGATAGCGCGTGATCACAATGATCTGGTTGATAGTGTTCTGCTGCCTTGAGCATGCGCTGCACGAAGGCCGATGCGTTATTCTCGAGCGCTTCAGCGCTTTGCGCTTGGAGTGCTGTGGTGTCTAACTGCTCGTCCGACAGTTTGGCCAGTTTTGATATGGCATGCCCGTTCTGAGTTGCTTCGCGCAATTTCTTAAGGCGAATCACATCCGCTGGCTGATAGGCGCGCCGACCACTCGCATCGCGCTCAGGTCGCACGACGCCATAGCGTCTTTCCCATGCGCGCAGTGTTTCAATGCTCACGCCCGACGCTAACGATACCGCTTTGATTGTGTACATGGCCATCCTCTTTGGCTCATTATACAAAAACTGGACAAGTAATGTCTCACTGCGCTGAGTACAGCCCTGGTGGTTGACCCGTGTCTCGGGCGAGGGGGATGCGGTCGCATTTCGTCGAGCATCAGCAAACGTTCGTTAGAAATCTCATATCTAACTGAATTTATTGATTAATTATCCTTAGAAGCCGCTTCAAGGATGTCTGCCGCTTCCAGCCAAGCGATCTCAGTGGCGGCCATTTCTTTCTTGAGAGAGGCGCTTTTCTGCACTAATTCAGCCAATTTCGCCTTACCGGCTAAGCTGTACAAACCCTGATCAGTCAGCTGGCTGTCGACCGCCGCCACCGCCTGATTCAGTGTGTCTAGGCGTGCCTCTTGGCGGGCCAACTCGGCTCTTAAGGGCGCTAGGCGCTGGCGTTTTTCGGCTTCCAGGCGTTTGCGTTCTTTGTCGGTGACCGCGGGGCGGGCGGTCGACACGGCGTCTTCGGACGGATGGGTGTTTCGAAGCCAAACCGCGTAATCATCCAGATCGCCGTCGAAGGGTTTTGCACGGCCGTCGGCGACTAGCCAAAGCTCGTCGGTCACTAAGCGCAGTAAATGGCGGTCATGCGACACCAGCACAATCGCACCAGGGAAGTCCTGCAGTGCCATGCCGAGGGCGTGGCGCATTTCCAAATCTAAATGGTTGGTGGGTTCATCCAGTAGTAGGAGATTCGGGCGGTGTGATACCAGCAAGGCAAGTACGAGACGAGCCTTTTCGCCTCCTGAAAAAGGTGCGATCGATTCAAATACGCGATCGCCAGTAAAGCCAAAACTGCCCAAAAAAGACCGCTGCTCTTCTTCCAAAGCATTAGCGATCGAAGGTCCGCCATGTCGCTTGAGGTGCATCAGCGGAGACGCGTCGGGTTCCAATTGCTCCAACTGGTGTTGCGCGAAGTAACCGATCGCAAGATCTTGTGCGCCATGCCGTTGCCCACTGAGTAACGGGCGTACACCGGCTAGCACGCGGGTCAGTGTGGATTTGCCAGCACCGTTACGGCCAAGCAAACCGATTCGATCGCCTGGTGAGATACTCAGCTGTACACGATCAACAATCACCGTCTGATCGTAGCCGACAGCGCCTTGTTCAAGGGCGAGTAAAGGTCTGGGTAACTTCGCTGGTGCATAAAAATTAAAAGAAAAGGGCGAGTCAACGTGTGCGGGAATAATGCGCTGCATGCGCTCTAACGCTTTTAATCGACTTTGGGCTTGCCGCGCTTTTGTGGCTTTGGCTTTGAATCGCTCAACAAAGTCCATCATGTGCTGAATATCGCGCTGCTGACGCTGATAAGCAGTCGTCTGTTGTGCTAAGCGCTCTGCACGCTTACTTTCGAAGTCAGAGTAATGTCCGCTGTAGGCGATGATCTCGGCATTTTCAATACTGAGGACGCGGTTAATGACCCGGTCTAAGAATTCTCTGTCATGAGCGATCACGACCAAAAGACCAGGGTAGTTTCCCAGCCACTCTTCTAGCCATAAAACAGCATCCAGATCTAAATGGTTTGTGGGTTCGTCGAGTAGCAGCACATCAGAGCGGGCCATAAGAGCTTGTGCGAGTGCTATGCGCCGTTGCCAACCGCCGGAGAATTCGGATACCGGTCGTTCGATGGCCTGAGCAGTGAAGCCCAGTCCGGCTAGCAGGCGGGCGGCGCGGGCACGGGCGGCATAGCCGCCGATCGCATCGAGATTGGCGTGTAATGCGCCTACCCGAGCCCCCTCGCCAGCAGCCTCTGCGCTTAACAATTCGGCCTCAATACGCCTGAGCTCTCGGTCGCCATCCAGCACGCAGTCCACGGCCGCGCGCTGGTCCGCGGGCATTTCTTGGGCAACGCTCGCAATGACAAAGCCAGGCTGCACGCTGACCGTCCCTTCATCCGCCTGCAATTCGCCCGTGAGTAGGGCAAATAGGCTCGATTTTCCTGCCCCATTGGGCCCCACCAGACCGACCTTGTCGCCCATGAACAGGCTGAAGGTCGCGCCGGTAAATAAGGCACGAGGTCCTCGTCGGAGGGCGACAGTGAGAAAGCTGAGCATGGCTGTGATCCTAGCGGACGTGCATGTTACCTGCTCTATAGGCCTGTGCGCCCAAGCCAAGGTCGGGTAGCCTTGTCGGCATGACGTCTTCTGCTCCAGCTCAGCCGATCTTCGGTTCCCAGGAACTGACCGGGCGGTCACGCGCGCATGTGATTGCTATTGAAAATCCGCGGTGCATGCTCCATCCAGCGACGGCACGGGCTTTTCTACGCTTGCGCCGCGCGGCAGCGCGAGCAGGGTTTGATTTGATGCCAGCCTCTTCTTTTAGAGACTTTGATACGCAGGTCCGCATTTGGAATGAAAAGTGGACTGGTAAGCGCGTACTCCTCGATCGCAATAGTCGGCCACTCAAAGCAAGCTCTTTGAAACCAGCGGCACGTGTAGCAGCGATCTTGTTATGGTCTGCGCCACCTGGCGCAAGCCGCCATCATTGGGGGACCGATCTCGATGTATTTGATCGAGCCGCTCTCAGAAAGGGGCAGTCTTTGCAGCTGGTGCCAGCAGAATATGCGGCTGGCGGACCTTTTGCGCGCCTGAACGGATGGTTGACGGAGAACATCGAGACGTACGGGTTTTACCGACCCTATGTGACTGACCGAGGTGGGGTAAAGCCTGAACCTTGGCACCTCAGTCATTGGCCGACAGCCTTGGATGCTCAACGACGATTTCGTTTGGCAACGCTCCGAGCGGCGATTGAGGCTGCCGACGTTCAAGGCAAAGATGCTTTGCTTAAGGCGTTGCCGCGCGTATATGCGCGTTATGTTCGATCAATTGATCAGCCGCCTCGAAACCGGTCGGTCATCTAGGCTTAGACTGTTTTTAGATGGCTCACCATCAGTTGCTGCACATTTTGCATGGAGCTCGGGTCTTTCGTGAATAGTGGGGGCTGGCGTCTTAGCATCGACCACTGCTCACCATGCAAAATGTCTTCCAAATAAGCTCGGTGCTGCTGCATGGCCTGCAGGTAAGGATTTTCTCCATTAAATAAGTTTTCTAGGTGGTGATAGACGCCGCCGAAGCATCCATTCAGTCTATTTTTAATGGCCGAGTCAATGAAAGCAGGGGTCTTCTTCAGAAGATCGAGGCCAGAGCCATACAAGATACGCATCGTGCCAGTGGCATCGCGGTTTGCCGCCAACCCACCCAATACGAATTCCGGGTATAAGCGATCACGGCATTTCTCTAGATAGCAGCGATCTGACATCTGTGCGATCAAATCCGCCGTCCCTAATAAATGGCCAACCTTAATGTCTTTCGGATTGTCGAGACCAATCGCATCAAAAGCGATTTCGTAACCACTGAAATGGACCACTTTCATGGCGATAGGGGCCCACTGCGCCATGCCAATCGTTGGCATGAACTCACTTAAGAATTGCGCTGACCGACTGACGTGGCAGTTGGTGTATTCGGCGCCGTTGCGTTGCGTGTCGGTAATCTTTCGAACGTAGCCGGCGTCGTGGAAAATCGCGGTGATGAGTCCCATCGCGGCCCGCTCAAATCCGAGTTGATCATCAGGGCTCGCGCCACGCTCATAACCAACCAATAGACGAGCCATCGCCAGTGATGCGTCTAAGGTGTGCTGACGGTCGTGGTAGACGGTGTCAATACCCGTATAGCCAGGCAGCGAGCCACCGACTAAGTCTCCGAAGGTATGAAAAGCGGTCGCAATCGGCGTAAAGGCTTGGCTTGGCCATTGCGCGGCGAACAGTTGGCGGACTGCTTCTGATACCGCCTCGGCTGAGCTGACTTGAACGCTGTCTGTAACGTCGTAGTCGCTACGGCGATGCGTGGAGTGGGGTATCTGCTCAGAACTCATCGAGCCAGTCTAGTGGTAAAGCACCGCCGTCAGATAGCGCGCTACGTCACAAGTTTCTGTTCCGTTTTGGCCGTCATTTGCGCGCATTAAGTTAAGTCGAAAGAGGCCACGACCGGGGTGTGATCCGAGGGCCGCTCCCAGTGCCGCGGCGTTTTGTCGATCTCACAGCGAACGCATTGTTTTGCAAGGGCTTCACTGGTCAATATGAGGTCTATCCGGAGCCCTGCATTGCGCCTAAATCCTGCGGCTCGGTAGTCCCACCAGCTAAAACTGCTGGGCGCCTGCTCAAAGCGCCGGAAAACATCGATTAAGCCCAACTTCTCTAGGCCTGCCAAAGCGCCTCTTTCGGGGTCACTCACCAGTACCTGGCCCTCCCATGCCTTTGGGTCATGCACGTCTTGATCGGTCGGCGCGATGTTGAAGTCACCGACCACTGCCAACTTCGGGTGACGGATGAGTTCGGCCTTGACGTACTGATGCAGCTGCTCAAGCCACGTCAGCTTGTAGGTGTATTTGTCTGAATCAAGCGCTTGCCCGTTCGGGACATATACATTCAGGATGCGCACGCCCCGCACTGTGCCGGCGATCACCCGCGCCTGTGGATCCTCATAGCCGGGGATACCCTTCACTACGTCAGTCACTTGATCGCGCGCCAACAGCGCTACCCCGTTGTAGGTGCGCTGACCATGCCAGTCGCCATACAGGCCCAACCGTTGCATGTCGTCTGCCGGGAATGTGTCATCGGTAGCCTTAGTCTCCTGTAGTCCAATGACGTCGATTGGGCGGCTCGCCAACCACTGCTCCAAATGGCTCACACGCACCTTCAGTGAGTTTACGTTCCAAGTCGCTATGGAAAACAACGTCTGGCTCATGCAGCGATTCCCTCTTGCCGTAACAACGCAGCGATGTCCGGCTGTCTTCCTCTGAAAGCAATGAATGCTTCCATCTGATTGACTACGCCTCCGCGAGACAGTATTTCACTCAAGAAGCGTTGAGCCACTCGTTGATCAAATACACCTGCTGCGGTGAATGCGGCGAACCCGTCAGCGGCCAGCACCTCTGCCCACTTGTAGCTATAGTACCCAGCTGCATACCCGCCGGAGAAGATGTGGGTAAAACTATGTGCCTGACGATTGTATGGCGGCGGTTGCACCGCACTCACGCGCGCCCGTATGCCATCAATCAGTTGCTGTAAGGATGCGTCATCTGCAGGTGGTCTTCGTGCATGGAGCTCGAAGTCGATCATTGCAAACTCAAGTTGCCGCGCTGCCGCGAGTCCCGCATGAAAAGATCGGCTACCCAATAAAGCGTGCAACTTATCCATTGGCAATGGATCACCCGTTTCGATATGTCCAGAAATCAAAGGCAACACACTAGGCTCCCACGCCCAGTTCTCCATAAGTTGGCTCGGCAGTTCCACTGCGTCCCACGCCACGCCGTTAATGCCAGCGAGGCTCGGGTAATCCACCTGCGTCATCAAATGATGCAAGGTGTGTCCGAATTCATGAAACAAAGTCACGACGTCACGATGGGTCAGCAGGCTTGCGGCTGAGGCTGAGGGCGGTGAGAAGTTACAGACCAGATTGGCAACTGGATAAGCGCGCTCCTTGCCTGCGTTAAATCGCCCGACGACTTCACTCATCCATGCGCCGCCGCGCTTGTTTTCGCGCGCATAGAGATCGGTATAAAACCCACCAATCACGCTGTGATCGGCTGCATGCACCTCGTAGTAGCGCGCATCGGGGTGCCAGACGGCAACCTCAGACTTCTGTGTAATGGTGATACCAAATAGGCGATGAGCAATATCAAATAGGCCACCCAGTACCGTGGTCAAGGGAAACCATGGTCGCAATGCCTCCTCTGACACTGCGTGCTCGGCTTGTAGTCTCTTGTCGGCGTAGTAGGGCATATCCCACGCTGCAAGCTTCTGGCCAGCAAACGCTTCGAGTGCGCGAAGCTCTGCGCGTGCCGCCGGCACATAATGCGTACCGAGCTCTTCCAAAAATTTGATTACTGCCGTTGCATCGGGCGCCATTTTGGTCGCCAAAGAGACATCGGCGTAGTGAGCAAAGCCAAGTAACTCAGCAGCCTCGTGGCGCCGTTTCAAAATATCCAGCATGACATTTGTGTTATTAAATTTAGGGGCGCTCGGCGTTTGGTCAGAGGCACGTGTCACCCATGCTCTATAAAACGTTTCGCGTAGCCACCGCGACTCGCCGTGAGTAATAACCGCGAGATAGGTGGGCTGATCGAGTGTCAGCACCCATCCCACGTGGCCGCGTTCACGAGCGAGAGCGGCCGATCTCACCAGCACATGCTCGGGCAAACCACGCAGTTGCTCCGCATTGTCTAGAATCAAAGACCAAGCTTGCGTAGCGTCCAGTACCTGCTCCTCGAACTTGGCCTGCAGTGCAGTCAGTTCCTGCATCACTTCCTTGAATCGCATTTTTGTCGCGGGCGGTAGGTTCACGCCTGCCAGGCGAAACTCAGTGAGTGCGTGCTCAATGACGCGCCGTTGCGCGACGGACAAGCTATCTGACTCCTGCTTGAGGATGCTTGCATACGCTTCGGCCAAGTCACTGTTTTGAGCGATGTCTGTTTGATACTCAGTGAGCAGTGTCAGGCAGCTGTTATGCGCGGCGCGCACCTCATCGGAGCTCATCACAGAGTTCAAATGGGATAGGGGTGCGAACACGCGGTTGAGGCGATGTTGTTGCGCCTCAAACGGTACTACAAAAGATGCAAAAGTGGGCGTTCCCCGGGTCAGCAGATTCGCCAGTGCCTGTCGGTTGTCGTTGATTTGATTACGAACGGCTGCCTCAGCGAGCACCGGGTTGATGGCTGTGTAATCAGGCAGCCCACTGCTTGCTAATAAAGGGTTGGTCATAGAAAATCCGCCGAGTTGAGATGGCAATCGTAACAGAGGCCTAGCTATGACCGTATATGATGCTGGTCTTATGTTTTTCTATAGGTCCCCGACAGCCCCATGACTACGCACTATGATTACTTGGCCATTGGCGGCGGCAGTGGCGGACTAGCGACTGCCCAGCGGGCAGCTGAATACGGCGCGCGGGTCGCCGTGATTGAGCCGCATCGTCTCGGTGGCACCTGCGTCAATGTAGGCTGTGTGCCCAAAAAGCTCATGTGGACCGCCGCGAGCCTCGCTCATGCGATGGAAGATGCGGCGGGTTACGGTTTTCAGGTGGTTCACCCGACGCACGATTGGCAGACACTCAAAACAGCACGTGATGCCTATGTTGGTAAGTTAAATGGCATTTACGAAAATAATCTCGCCAAAAAAGGCATTGATTGGATTAAAGGGCGCGCTCGTTTTGTGGATGCACACACGGTGCAGGTAGGCGACAAGCGCGTGACTGCCTCACATATTGTGATTGCTACCGGTGGCCAACCGATCAAGCCCGAGATCTCGGGCGCTCAGTGGGGCATCACATCTGACGGCTTCTTTGATTTAACGCAGGTGCCGAGACGAGCGGCCGTAGTCGGTAGCGGATATATTGCAGTAGAGCTTGCTGGCGTGCTGGCTTCGCTTGGTAGTCAAGTCAGTCTGTTTGTACGTCAAGATCGCATACTTCGCCAATTTGACGCGATGTTGTCGACAGGCCTTATGCGTGAAATGGCGGCGGCCGGTATTGAGGTGGTCACTCACGCCGTGCCTGCGGCAGTTGAGCTGAGCGCAGATGTACGCACCTTGGTACTGGCAGATGGACGCCGTTACCCGGGTATCGATACGGTACTGTGGGCGATTGGGCGACAACCGATGACAGAGGACTTATCGCTACCCAATGCGGGGATTGACGTATCCGCTGCTGGTTTTATTGAGACTGACCGTTTTCAGAATACCCAGACACCGTCTGTGTACGCGATCGGTGATGTCACAGGCCGTGAGGCGTTGACGCCAGTGGCCATCGCGGCGGGTCGGCGGCTTGCTGACCGCTTGTTCAACCATCAAGTAGATCGGGCGCTTGATTACGCGCTCATTCCCACGGTTGTCTTCTCGCATCCACCGATTGGCACCATCGGGCTTACTGAGGCTCAGGCAAGACATTCATTTGGCGACTCGGTTAAAACGTATGGCGCGAGTTTTGTGCCTATGTATCATGCACTCACTGAACGGAAAAGCCGCGTTGAGATGAAGTTGGTTTGCCAAGGGCCAGATGAAGTCATTGTCGGCTTACATATCGTCGGACAAGGTGCTGACGAGATGCTGCAAGGTTTTGCGGTGGCCGTTAAGATGGGCGCTACAAAACGCGATTTTGACGACACCCTAGCGATTCATCCAACCATCGCTGAAGAATTTGTGACTATGCGGTAGGGGAAGACGATGTGGCCTATTCGATCGTTTGATGGCATGACACCGGCGCTAGGCGAGCGCGTTTACATTGACCCACAGGCCTGCGTCATCGGTCGAGTGTCTCTAGGTAATGATGTGTCAGTCTGGCCAATGGCCGTTGTACGCGGTGACATGGAGGCGATCACTGTCGGTGATCGTGTTAACGTGCAAGATGGTGCTGTGTTGCATGTCTCTCATAATGGACCTCACGCACCTGGCGGCCGCTCCCTAACTATTGGTGCAGACACGACCATCAGTCATCGCGCGATGGTGCATGGCTGTACCATCGGGGAGCGCTGCTTAATCGGCATGGGATCGATCGTGATGGACGGAGTGACCATCGGCGACGATGTCATTGTTGGCGCAGGTTCCGTGGTGCCACCCAACAAGCACTTGCCGTCCGGTACGGTGTGGATGGGCGCACCCGCCCACCAAGCGAGAGTGGCTACCGCAGAAGAAATCAAACTCAATCTCTATTTGGCCACGCATTATGTGGCTGTTAAAAATCGCTATTTGAAGGCGGCGTTAGCCTAGATCGCGCGAATCATCGCCTGTAATTCCCGCAGCACTGCTTCGGTCGGCGGTTTCACCCCGCGCCAAAGATAAAATGCTTCTGCCGCCTGTTCGACCAGCATGCCGAGTCCCGTATAGGCCGCTTTAGCCCCATGCACCTTGCAAAAAATGGTGAAAGCGGTATCGCCCTTGCCGTAGGCCAAGTCATATCCCACGGTGTCACGATGAATGACCTGCGGCGCGAGGGCGGGTGTCTCGCCTGACAAACTAGCAGACGTCGCGTTAATGACGATATCGAAAACAGTACCGCCTAAGTCAGATAACGACCGCGCCCTCACTGGGCCCTTACCTGCAAATAAGGCGGCAAGCGAATGTGCGCGATCTGCTGTCCGGTTAGCAATCGTCAAGGAGATGGGTTGCTGGTCGAGTAAAGGGGCTATGCAGCCACGTGCTGCGCCGCCAGCACCAATTAATAAAATATGGCGATTTGCCAGAGACACACCATGGTTTTTCATGAGATCGGTCAGCAAGCCCACACCATCGGTGTTGTCGCCCACTAAGACCCCGTCGCTTTGCTGCCAGAGAGTGTTGGCTGCGCCAGCTGCTGCCGCTCTTGGCGTCAGTGTATCTACGAAGGCAGCAGCAGCTTCTTTGTGCGGAAGCGTGACATTAAGCCCTCGACCACCTTCTCGAAAAAAATCTCCGACAAATCGTGAGAAGTCTGCGACTGCCACATCCACTCGGCCATACTCAATCGTTTGTCCGGTGGCCTTAGCAAATTCATGGTGAATCCAAGGTGATCGGCTATGACTAATCGGATGACCTACGACGGCATACCGATCCGCGCTTTGGCTAGCCATCATCTCTACTTGGCCAACCAGCGAGCCGCTGACTTAGCAAAATAAGTCAAAATACCGTCGGCTCCAGCGCGTTTTATAGACAGCAATGACTCCATCACGACTGCTCTCTCATCTAGCCAGCCATGATCAGCTGCTGCTTTTAACATGGCGTACTCGCCGCTCACTTGATACACGTAAGTGGGCGCCCCAAAACACTCTTTGACGCGACGTACGATATCTAAGTAGGGCATGCCAGGTTTAATCATGACCATGTCGGCGCCTTCTTCTAAATCCAGGCCGACTTCGTATAAGGCCTCATCGGAGTTGGCTGGATCCATTTGATAGGTGGATTTGTCTCCCTTCCCTAAACTCGTTGCCGAACCGACAGCATCGCGAAATGGGCCGTAGAAGCTACTGGCATACTTGGCAGAGTACGCCAAGATGCGTGTGTGTATATAACCCGCTGCTTCTAACGCATCGCGGATCTGACCGATGCGCCCGTCCATCATGTCAGAGGGTGCCACAATGTCGGCGCCTGCTTGGGCGTGTGACAGAGCCTGTTTGACCAATGCATCGATCGTGGTGTCGTTAACCACGTAGCTGTGCTCATCGATGATGCCATCTTGGCCATGTGTCGTGTACGGATCTAGTGCGACGTCCGTAATAACACCCAGCGAGGGCAGTGCGGCTTTAACAGCGCGTACCGTCCGCTGGATCAAGCCTTCAGCGTTCCAAGCCTCTCGACCATCGAGCGACTTGGTGGATGCATCGGGTACCGGGAACAATGCAATGGCTGGAATGCCCAGTGCGTAGACTTCGTGAGCCTCTTTGAGCAATTCGTCGATCGAAAGTCGCTCGATGCCTGGCATAGACGCTATGGGCGTGCGTGTCTGGCTGCCCTCGATGACGAACATGGGGTATATCAGATCACTCGTCGTTAATACGTTCTCTTGCATCAGGCGACGTGAAAATAGGTCCTTGCGCATACGTCGCATGCGGACACGTGGAAAGGAACCAGGAATAGGGCGCATGGAGGTCTCCAAGGCTTGAGAGTGTTGGTGATGATCTCATCACATGTGCTGGCATGATGCCACGAGTTTCTACAATGTTATTCCGGAACAAGCCAATCTACCCGCCACCGGCCGCGCCCGGTAGGGGCAAGGGATTGATGAAGCCAAGGCAAGGCCGTGGCTAACTGATGATCGAGCTGCCAAGGCGGGTTAATGAACAGTATCCCCGATCCATTCAGGCCTCCCGGTGAATCATCATGCTCCACGGTGAGTTCTATCAGCAGTTGCTTGCGAATGCCGCTGGCCTGCATGCGACTCAAGAAACGCGTACTGGCCTGACCATGTTTGATTGGATACCAGATGGCAAACATACCTGTTGGCCAGCGTGCGACAGCCAGCGGGAGCGCCTCCAGCAGTTTTTCAAACTCATCCGGTTCCTCATAGGGAGGATCGATGAGTACTAACCCGCGTTTTTCTTTCGGTGGCAGTAGGGCGGTTAGCGCCTCGTAGCCATCTCGTGTATGCACGGACGCGCGTGCGTCATAGTGACCCCAGTAGCGTAAAGCATCTGCCTCGCGCGGCTCTAGTTCGCACAAAGCAGCACGGTCTTGCGGGCGTAGCACCGACAAGGCCAGTTTGGGTGAGCCTGGATAAGAGGTGAGTGTGTCACCCTCGAAGCCAAGCATCTTAATGAGTGTCAGGTAACGCTCTACGACGGGAGGAGGATTAGCCGCCTTTAACGCAAGCAAGATACCACTCCTAAACTCGCCGGCACGCTGCGCTTCAGGCTCGCCTAACGGATAATTACCGCGGCCGCTGTGCGTATCTAGATAGAAGTAAGGCGCTGGTTTTTTGGCAAGGTGATCAAGTGCCGTTACCAGGACCAGGTGTTTAAACACGTCCCCGAGGTTGCCGGCATGGTAGGCGTGGCGATAGTTCATACCGGCACTTTACGCGCGAGACGGGTTCAGCGTCGGTCGATGGGGCCACAGTTCTGGTATCACGCCGATTCGCCTAACCAGTCTCTGGGACGTAAGTAATCGGCAAGCTTGGCTTCAGGCGAGTCTGGCGTTGGTTCAAAGCCATATTCCCAACGAACCAACGGTGGTAGCGACATTAAAATTGACTCAGTGCGTCCGCCAGACTGCAGCCCAAACAGTGTGCCGCGATCGAAAACCAAGTTGAATTCCACGTAGCGTCCGCGACGGTACAGTTGGAATTGTCGCTCGCGCTCACCAAAGACGTCGTGTCGCCGACGCTCCACAATGGGTAGATAGGCTTCCAGGAAGGCGTTTCCAACCGACTGTAACAGTGAGAAACAGCGATCAAAGCCACCACTGTTGAGGTCGTCGAAGAAAAGGCCGCCGACACCCCGTGTCTCTTGACGATGTTTTAGGTAAAAATATCGATCGCACCACTCTTTGTAGTCTGTGTACGTAGCGTCTCCAAATGGCTGACAAGCACGGCGCGCGATTTGATGCCAGTGACGGATATCTTCATCACAGGGGTAGTAAGGCGTCAGGTCAAAGCCACCACCAAACCACCACACAGGATCTTGACCGGGCCTCTCTGCGATAAAAAAACGCACATTCATATGTGTCGTTGGTACGTAGGGGTTATGCGGATGAAAGACGAGTGAAACGCCCATCGCTTCAAAAGACGCGCCGGCGAGATCAGGGCGAGCTGCCGTCGCTGCGGGGGGCAAGTGATCGCCGAACACGTGTGAGAACCCGACTCCGCCTTGTTCAAGAAGCGAGCCATCGCGCAACACGCGACTATCTCCGCCACCACCTGCTGGCCGTGTCCAGACATCCCGACTAAAGCGCGCCCCGCCGTTTTGCGCCTCCATGGCAGCGGTGATGTGCTCTTGCAGGGAGATCAGATAAGACCGAACCTTGGCCTTATCAGCTTTACCGGTGTTGCTGTCATCAGGCGCGCTCACTCGTGACCTAGCTACTCTGCTGTCTTAGAACGCTTAGCGGATGGGGTGGCCTTCTTTTTAGCCGTGCTTTTCTTTTTGGCAGACTTTTTAGCCGCCTTCTTTTTCGGCGCTACTGAGGCTGCCTTCTTAGCTGCTGCTTTCGCTGCTTTCTCAGCGGCTTTTGCCTCTGCCTTCTCGGCTGCCTTACCCGCGGCCGTCTTGGTGACGGCTTTGCGTCGCCCAAATCGGGTGGTTCCGCGCAAGGGGGCATCCGCTAGTAGTGCACGACACTCTTCTAAGCTCAGGCTAGCAGGGTCGCGCTCCTTGGGGATGCGAGCATTGCGCTTTCCATCCGTTAAGTAAGCACCAAAACGACCATTCAACACCTGAATATCGTCCACACCATAGTCGCGGATCAGCCGTGCGGCGTCCGCCACGCGCTTCTCCTCGATCAGTTCAAGTGCTCGCGGGAATTCCAAAGTGTACGGATCATCTGTCTTCACGGAGACATACTTTGATCCAAACTTGACGAAGGGACCAAAGCGGCCGATGCCAACAGATACCTTGTCGCCGTCGGGCAGCTCGCCCAATGCCTTAGGCAGCGTAAATAGCTTGAGTGCCTCATCAAAATCGATGGAATCCATCTTTTGACCAGGCCTTAAACCAGCAAATTTTGGCTTTTCAACGTCATCCTTCGTACCGATCTGTACGAACGGCCCGTACTGACCGATGCGTACGCTGACCGGTCGCCCGCTCACAGGGTCTACACCCAACTGACGCGACTGTGCCACTTCCTCGCGAGTGACGGTTTTTTCGATGTCTCGCACCCGGTCTATGAACGGCTGCCAGAACTCGAGCATCACCGGCACCCAGTCCTTGTCGCCGCGCGAGATATCATCGAGGCTATCTTCTAGTCTTGCTGTAAATTCGTAGTCCACATACTGCGGAAAGAATCGCACAAGGAAGTTGCTGACAATCTTGCCCGTGTCTGTTGGCAGAAAATTACGGCGCTCATCTTCAACATACTTGCGGGCACGTAGGGTCTCAATGATTGCCGCATAAGTAGAGGGCCTACCAATGCCGCGCTCTTCCAACGCCTTGACTAAGGACGCCTCAGTGTAGCGCGCTGGTGGTTCTGTCGAGTGTTGCTCGGGCGTGAGCGCCACAAGCTTGGCGATATCATTCACTGCGAGTGGTGGCAGACGACTGCCGCCTTCATCACTGTCCTCATCATCGTTTTTATCGACCGCATACGCATCCAGATAGCCGGGCTTGATGAGTGTGGAGCCGCTCGCACGGACAATGCCCGCCGGAGAGGTGGTTGCCGATGGCGGAGAGCCTGCGGGATGTAACGTCACGGTGAGGCGCTCATAGACTGCATTGGTCATCTGCGAAGCGACCGTGCGCTTCCAGATCAAGTCATACAGTTGCAGCATTTTGTCATCGATTTGACCGCGCAGTTTTTCTGGCACCACGGCTGCTGCCGTGGGGCGGATAGCCTCATGGGCTTCCTGAGCGTTCTTTTGCTTGTTTACGTAGCTTCGTGGTGCATCGGGAACGGCATCTGCCCCATATAGATCACCGATGACCGTACGAATGTTAGTAATCGCATCCGCAGACAACGACGTGGAGTCCGTTCGCATGTAGGTGATCAGGCCGACAGGGCCTTCGCCAAAATCCACACCCTCATATAGTTTCTGGGCCAGCTGCATAGTTTGTCGTGCGCTGAAGCCCAAACGATTGGCAGCTGCTTGCTGCAAAGTGGACGTCCTAAAGGGTGCTTGCGGGCTGCGCGAGTGAGGCTTTGATTCGACATGCGCAACGCGTAGATTGCCAGCGCAAGCCGCTAGCAAGTGTTGTTCGGCCGCACGGGCGGCGCTCTCCGAGGTGAGGCTGAATCGGTTTTTGGAGACGTCAGCCTCTATTTTTTTGCCATCGACTTCAATGACGCGGGCACGGAAAGACTGACCGCCTTTGTCGGCTTCAATCTCAAGGGTCCAATACTCTTGACGAATAAAGGCGACGATCTCTGCTTCCCGGTCGCAGATGAGCCGTAACGCCACGCTTTGTACACGACCTGCCGAGAGGCCTGGCATGATTTTCTTCCACAGAAGCGGTGAAAGATTAAAGCCGACTAAGTAGTCGAGCGCTCGGCGAGCTTGCTGCGCATTCACCAAGGAAATTGACAAGCGCTCGGGAGCAGCCACCGCTTTTTGGATTTCTTTCTTGGTGATTTCAAAGAATTTCGCGCGATGAACTTCTTTGTTCTCTAAAACGCCACGTTCCTTGAGGATTTCGTGGAGATGCCAACTGATTGCCTCACCCTCGCGGTCCGGGTCGGTTGCGAGATACAAGCACTTGGCTTTTTTCATCGCCCGTTCTATGGCATCGACATGGCGTTCGTTACGTTCAATCAGTGCATAACGCATGGTAAAGCCATGTTCAGTATCAATAGCGCCTTCTTTGGGCACCAAGTCTCTGACATGGCCGTATGACGCCAGCACCTCGAAGTCCTTACCGAGGTACTTCTTGATGGTTTTGGCTTTGGCCGGCGACTCAACGATGACGAGGTTTTGACTCATGATTTCCAAAAAGTGAGCGACACGCCGAGAGGCGAGCTGCTCTTATATATACGTGTGACGGCCGGCCGACATCCCGATCTAGTGTAAGGCGTCTGATTGCCCTTCAAACACCAGATCTTCCATGCGCTGGTAAGCCAATTCTTGTCCTGGTTGGCTAAAGAGCACCATCAGGACGACCCATTTAACCTGTTCGATATCCACTTCTTCGGCATTGAGCGCGAGCAATCGGTCGACAACTAACTCACGTTGCTGCGGTGACAAGATTCCGATGTTCTCGAGCTGCAGAAGGTACCCGCGTACGTCAGCCGTTAGTCGGACTTGTTCGTGCCCACTAAATACGCGGAACGAACGCATCTGCGCATCAGCGACAACGGTGGTGTCGGCTGATAGACCTTCGAGCCACTCCAGTGCCCGACTGATACCACTCTCGGCGAATCCAGCATGCTCTAGTTCCTCACGGAGCGCGTCTCGATTAGCCTGCGGTATAGCATCGGAGTCGAGGTAGTTCTCGAATAAATAAATCAGAATGTCGAGCACGTTGTCGTTCATCAGCCTGCCGTCTCGAGCGTACCTATAGGGCGGGTAAGGAGCCATGAAGAGGGGTCATCTCTGTTTATACCACCCCATGATCACATGGCGAAGATCGGCCCGCTTAGATCGGCACGTGCCGCGAGGAGCGGTGTGATTCCGATGAGTAACTGGCCGGCTCAACGCCGCTCGCATCTAACAGCATTTCAACAGGCTTGTCCAACCAAGCGTCATCCGGCAGCGTGGGGTCAGAGCCGTATTCTTGAACTGCGCCAATGGCTTGGGCGCGCTTCAGTCTGTGCGTTGACGGTTCGAATCAAGCCGCCCCCCTTAGGTTGGGATGGCGGCTATCCCGTCACGGGCTTTTGACCTTGTCCCCAACATGGGATGGACCATGCAGCGCGAGCACTAGCCCGAAACTCATGTGTGGATAGGTTTTAAATACCATGAAGGTGCCTGAGATTTCAGCAGGCAGGGCTACGGTAGGCGTTAATAGTCCTGTGAATTCTTGAGAGCGGGTGATGCCGCCGTGGCCACGGTCTTTGGTTGTGTAGCCATGGGCGAAGATCTCTAGGATGTGTCCTGGCTCTAATCCATCGGCGGAACCACGATTGATGGCGACCGCCTCGTACTGGCCGATGATATTAATACCGTCCATGACGGCGATAATTTGTCCGGATACCGGCTTGCGTGGCGCATGCGGCACGAAGTCCAGCGCGATATCGGTTGGGGGGATCCATAGCCGGTCGCCCGCCATGGTTTCTCTGCCTGATTCCATAATGGTCAGGCGGGCAAAATCCTTGTGATCGTCGGTGCCGGCCGCTGTCCGATCCAGTCGCGCATTGCCGGTATAAATGCCTTCGTAGCCTAGGAAATCGCCAGAATCCGGGTCTTTTAAGGCCCGGCCTAGGTGGACGATGTTGAAGCGGGTCCCCAGGGGCTGAGCAGGCAGGTCACGCACATAGATTTTGTCGGTGACGCCACCGACGACGTGATCTTCATTGAGTGCGGTGATGTAGGGGAGGTGTCGCGCCTCTTCCTTTGAAATGACGCTCGGCTTCGACATGAAAGCAGCGACGATATCGTAGGGAATCGCGGGAATCGCGCTGCCTAGGTTTGTGGCGCGGACTTGGGGGCTTAAGTGGACCACGTTATCAGGGTTTCCGCGCTCTAAGATCAAGCGCGGTTTGCCGGCGGCATCGTAGACCAACCGAATGATGTCACCGGGGTAAATCAGATGGGGGTTCTTGATCTCGGTGTTGAGATACCAAATTTCTGGCCAGTACCAAGGTTGGCTTAGGAATTTGCCGGCAATGCCCCAGAGGGTATCGCCTTGTTGTACGGTGTATTCAGAGGGGGCGTCGGGCGCCAGTGGCACAGACGCGGTGCGCTCAGCCGGGGCTGGCGTCGCGGTGGCGGCCATCGCGCTACCGGTGAGCGCCGCCCATGTGAGGAGGAATCCTAAAAATACGTGTTTTTTCATACGGTTACGGGTTCACCCAAGGGCTTTGCAAAAGAGGTCCTGCATAAAGACCCGAGGGGCCTTGCGTCCTATAATAAGAGGTCAGGATTCTGTGCACGCCGTCTGGTTCATCCAGAACGAATGTGTCAGGCTCCTGCCGCATTATTGCGCCCGTTTGAGTAAAGTCCTCAGCTAATATCATGACGCGTCTCACAATTCTCGAATATCCGGATCCTCGTTTACGCCGCATGGCCGTGCCGCTTGCGCGCGTTGAAAAACATCACCAACAGCTCATCGATGACATGTTTGAAACCATGTACGACGCGCCCGGTGTCGGCTTGGCTGCGCCGCAGGTCGACGCACCGATCCGTTTGTTGGTTATGGATGTCTCAGACAATAACGATCAGCCCTTGGTGTTGATCAATCCAGACATCTTGGCTCGATCAACTCCTGGAACGATGCGCGAAGGTTGCTTGTCGGTGCCAGGTTATTTTGAAGAGGTCGATCGTTCACACGAGATTACGGTGCGCGCGCTCGATCGCCTGGGTAAGCCATTTGAATTGCAGGCAGAGGGATTGCTGGCTGTCTGCATTCAGCATGAGATGGATCACCTCGATGGCAAGTTGTTCGTTGATTACTTGACGGAGCTTAAGCGCTCGCGCATCCGCAAGAAGCTCGAGAAAGAGCAACGCCAGCGCAGTCAACCTAAATCGTCGCGTTCGCCGGCGTTATAAGGCGTGCCATTAAAAATTGTTTATGCAGGCACCCCTGAATTCGCAGTGCCCGCGCTTGATGCGCTCGTGGCAGCAGGTCACCAGTTGGTGGCTGTATATACCCAACCAGATCGTCCGGCGGGACGCGGACGTGTCTTAACGGCTTCGGCGGTGAAAGCTCGGGCACTGGCGCATGGCTTGGTGGTTCATCAGCCACCGACGCTGCGTGATGCCGCGGCACTACACGAATTCGTGCTCAGCGCGCCAGATGTGGCGGTGGTTGCGGCGTACGGCTTGTTGTTGCCGCCAGAGATCTTGCAGTTGCCAAGGCTGGGTTGTTTAAATATCCATGCATCGCTCTTGCCGCGTTGGCGCGGCGCGGCACCCGTACAACGAGCCATTCTGTCGGGCGACAGCGATACGGGTGTATCTATTATGCAGATGGACGAGGGCTTAGACACCGGCGCTGTATTGAGTCATCGATCGATCCCAATTGGGGCCCGTGAGACGAGTGCGGAACTTACCGAGCGGCTCGCGGTCTTAGGAGCGCAGGCGCTACTGTCTGTATTAGGAGAGTTGACGGCAGGCCATGCACTTAGCCAACCGCAACCGACAGAAGGCGTAACCTATGCGCGCAAGCTGGATAAAAAAGAGGCCCAAATTAACTGGCAGCTATCGGCGCGAGACATTGATCGTCAGGTAAGGGCATTCGTGCCCTGGCCTATCTGCGAAACGCGTTGGCGCGGTGCGCAACTAAGAATTCACGCCGCAGAGCCTGTTGCGGGCGAATCATTGGGCGTTCCCGGGGAGATTGTGTCGGTAGGACCGAATGGTGTCGAAGTTGCGACTGCGGATGGCCGCTTGTGTCTAAAGCGGGTTCAGTTGGCGGGCCGTACGATGGTGTCTGCGCATGAGTTTGCATCGGCTGAGCTCAAGCGGGGCTCTTTGATTGGTGAGCAATTTACAGGCTTTGCCTTATGACGGATGGCGTTTCCAGTCGAGTGTCAGCGGTGCGGGTGATCGCGGCCGTCATAGGCAAGGGGCAAACCTTGGAGGCTGCGCTATTGGCGGCTCGTCCGTCGCTTGCTGATCGCGCTATGGTGCAATCGTTGGTGTTTGGCGTCCTGCGCTTTGGCCATCGACTGTCACGTGTTGCCACTGCGTTAGTGAGTCGATCGTGGGATTCACAGACACCAGAGCTGCGAGCGTTACTGCTGCTCGGTCTTTATCAATTGGAATACAGCGGTACGCCGCCGCACGCAGCAGTCAATACTATAGTTGCAGCCGCCCGATTAGTGGGTGAGCAAAAAGCGGCAGGCATGGTGAACGCTTGCTTACGTCGTTATCAACGAGAGCGCGCACGTTTGTTAGACCTCGCGGATGAGACGCTGGCGGGACGTACTTCTCATCCGATCTGGCTAGTCGAGGCGTATCAGAGAGACTGGCCTGCCTATGCGGTACCGATGCTAGCGGCTGCCAACGAGCATCCGCCTCTCACGCTGCGCGCCAATGTGAGGAAGGGGAGTGTCGAAGCGCTCGCAGCGGAACTAGCAGCTGACGGTCATGTGACGATGCGCGTGCCAGGTGCTCCCGATGCACTCATTTTGGAAACACCAATCGATGTCCGTGGGCTACCGGCTTTTATAGAGGGGCGTTGCTCAGTTCAAGATGCCGCAGCGCAGTGCGCCGTCCCTCTATTGGCTGCACGGGCTGGTATGCGCGTGCTCGACGCCTGTGCCGCTCCTGGCGGCAAGACCGGTCATTTGTTAGAGGCCACACCGGGGCTGACGGAAGTCGTGGCATTAGATATTGATCAAGGTCGCGCCGGCCGAATTCAGGAAAATTTAACTCGCCTCGGACTGGAGGCTACCATTCTGATTGGTGACGCCACGGATCCCAGTCTGCTGTTGGGGCAGCGTTTTGATCGCATCTTAATAGACGCGCCTTGCTCTGGTACGGGTGTGATCCGCAGGCATCCTGATATTAAGTGGCTGCGTCGCCCAGGCGACCTACAAGCCCTTGCTGATCGGCAACTGGCGCTGCTTGCAACCTTGTGGCCGCTGCTGGCTCCCGGAGGCCGCTTGTTGTATGCGACCTGTTCGCTCTTAAAATCAGAGAACCGCCAAGTGATCCGTGCCTTCTTTAGGCAATTCCCGGATGCGATCGATGTGACCGAATCTGCTAGCCTTGCCATTGGAGACATGGCGCATACCGAGCCTGCCGATGGCCCAGGTATTGCTTTACTGCCCGGTATGGCGGGGGTCGATGGATTTTATTATGCGTGCCTTGAGCGCCGTTGTGATTGATCTGTTAACACACGCGCGACGACTGGTTGTGGCCACCCTGCGCGTGCCTGCCATTGGTACCGTGCGGCTGTTGTTTTGTGTCGCGATCCTGTTCGCTCAACCGGTCTCCGCTGCCGACGTTTTATTAGTCGATGACGGCGCTCCCTTCGATGTTCGCTCTGCGTTCATTGAGCCGCATGAACATGTTTATCAACTGAACGCCACCCTGGATCTGTCTTTGTCGTCATCTGCTGTGCGCGCGCTTGCTGATGGTGTTCCCGTGACCATTGAGCTCGATCTCACGATTGTACGCAATCGCCGATATCTGACCGACGTGCAGATCGGCTCACTCGTGCAACGCTGGCAGGTACGTTACGATGCGTTATCTGAAAGGTACTTGGTCAAAAATCTAAACTCTAGTCAACAAACGTCGCATGCCACATTGCAGGCTGCGATTGCAGAGCTGTCAATCATTCAGAGCTTGCCGATTTTAGATGAGTCACTGATGCAGAAGGGCAAACAGTACGAGGCCTCACTGCGTGTTATGACGACAGTCGATGGCGGGCTTCCCACTGCTCTTAAGTACGTGATGTTTTGGATAGACTGGCGGCGCATCAGTGATTGGTATACCTGGACCGTACGGCCATGACCGACCGTCACCTCGCGGCACTTGAGGCGCCCCGTTCGGTGACGGCATCAGGCAGAGGACGGCGTCTGCTATTTACAATATTGCTAGGTGTCGGTGCATCTGCAGCAATCGCATCTCTCGCCTTGCTGACGGCGTCTGCGCAAGACGCTCACTTTATAAAAGAGTTGCAGCCACTTTTACTTGCCTTCAACGTACTTGCGGCCTGCGTGCTGATCTCACTTATTAGTCGAAAGCTGTATGTGCTGATCAAGGATTACCGTCAACAGGTTCCCGGTTCTCGCATGAATGCGCGCGCCGTACGTATGTTTAGCCTGCTGGCACTTGCGCCCATATTGGTTGTCTATCTATTTTCCGTCAATGCGATCAACCGGGGCATTGACAGTTGGTTTGATGTCAATATTGGTGCAGGTCTAGATAATGCCTTGGCGCTTTCACGCGCTGCACTGTCGTTGAGAACGCGCGAATTTGGCGCCAACACCAAGGCTCTTGCGGCTGATTTAGCTGAAACGAGCAATCTTGAGTTGGTCGCGACTTTAGATCGCTATCGGCGGGTGGCCGGTGCATCGGAGCTAACCGTCATCGGTGATCATAGCCGCATCATCGCGGCGAGCACAGATTTCTCCGCCGCATCTATTCCCACGCTGCCCGCTCGAGAGGTGTTACTACAGGCGCGACAAGGGCAAGTTTATCTAAGTTTAGATCCGGTGCAGGGCGGAGGCTATCGTGTCTTAACAGCGCTGACTGTTGGCAATGACTCCTCAGGCGAGCCTCGTATCTTAGTGGCCAGCTACAGTGTCCCAGAGCAACTAGGCGCGCTGGCCGACGGTGTGCAAACCGCGTATGCCCAGTATGGGCAGCGCACCTACCAACGTCCTTATCTTAAATCTATCTTTGTACTGACGCTTACGATCGTTCTTTTGCTGTCTGCACTAGGTGCTGTGTACGGCGCCTTTTATTGGGCGGCGCGTTTAGCCAAGCCTGTGCAAGACCTTATTGAAGGGACGCGCGCGGTCGGAGCGGGTGATTTAGACCGAACGCTCGAGCGCGCCTCGGACGACGAAATGGGGTTCTTGGTACACTCATTCAACAACATGACGCAGCGGTTAGCGCGTGCACGGTCAGATGCTGAGGATAACCGTAGCGCTGTCGATCAAGAGCGCGCGCGCTTAGCAGTGATTCTTGCGCGCATTTCGACAGGGGTCATATCGATTGATCGCGATTTCACGCTACGTACCGCCAATGCCGCCGCCTCGCATATTCTAGGCGTCAACTTACAGCCGTCGGTCGGCGTATCGTTGCAAGCCCACGCACCTGATAAGTCACTGATCTCGCAGTTTATTGCTGCGTGCCAACAACAGGTTGACGTCGGGCCTGCTGACTGGCGTATGCCTGTGCAGTTAGCCACTGACTCTGGCCGTCGTGAACTCATGGTGGCTTGCACTGAGTTGCCAGCGACCGAGGGCTCTGTCGCAGGTCTTGTCATCGTGTTCGATGACATCACCGAGCTGCTAAAAGCGCAGCGAGATGCCGCGTGGGGCGAGGTCGCTCGCCGCTTGGCCCACGAAATCAAAAACCCACTGACCCCCATTCAACTATCAGCTGATCGCATGCGCCGTCGCCTCACCGGACAACTGAACCCGCATGATGCGGAGATATTAGAGAGCGCTACTAGCACCATCGTTCATCAGGTTGAGGCCATGCGACAGATGGTGAATGCTTTTTCTGAATACGCTCGAGCGCCCGCGATGGACGTGGCGGCTTTTGACTTTAATCAGCTGGTACGAGAGGTGGCTGAGCTCTATCGCGCGCAAGGATTCGCGGCCGATGCGGGGCACATAATACACGTGGGCTTAACGCTCGATGAGGGCATCGGCCTGCTATTAGCCGACCGGGGTCGCGTACGGCAAATTTTAAATAACTTACTGACCAACGCTTTTGAAGCAGTCGACGCACGAGACGGTGCGTCCATTGCGATTGAGACTCATCTGGTGATAACGGATGAGCACCCAGTAGCGGAATTAACTGTTACAGATAATGGACCCGGATTCCCAGCCGGTGTGATTGGGCAAGCGTTTGATCCCTATGTGACCACCAAGGCGAAGGGCACCGGATTGGGTCTCGCTATTGTTAAAAAAATTGTAGAAGAGCATGGTGGCCGTATCGAAGCGGATAATGTGACGGCGGGTGGGGCGCGGGTGCGCGTATGGTTGCCGTGTCCGGAACTAGGTCGTAGCCAAGGTCCCCTATCATCTGTTCGCGACGCGCGAACGACGGAGCGAAGGAGAGAACATCGATGAGCACTCCCCGAATTCTGGTTATAGACGATGAAGCTGATATTCGTAGCACGCTGCGTCAGGTACTCAGTGATGAGGGCTACACTGTTGAGGTGGCTGCGGACGCGGCAGCGGCACGGTCCGCGAGCATCGCGAACCCCCCCGACGTGATTTTTCTAGACATATGGATGCCTGATGTGGATGGCATCACGCTGTTGCGCGAGTGGCAAGCGCAGGGCGCTTTACGCTGTCCGGTGGTGATGATGTCGGGTCATGGCACGGTCGAGACTGCCGTGGAGGCGACCCGTTTGGGCGCATTCGACTTTGTCGAGAAGCCGCTGTCGCTCGCTAAACTACTCAGTGTCGTCGACCGAGCCCTTAAGGCATCGTTAAGCCAGCGGGGCTCGACGCTTGGATTTGTGCGCACTGAGCTTGCGCCGGTGGGTAAAAGCCAGGTGATCCAGCAACTGCGCGTGCGAATGCAGCAATTGGCCAGTACGCGAAGTGGCGTGCTACTGGTTGGAGAAGTCGGTAGTGGTCGTGATGCATACGCGCGGTACTTGCACACCTTGAGTCCATTCAGTAGCGCTCCTTTTGTCACAGTGATCAGTGGCTCACTGAACGACAGTGATGTGGCTAGACATCTGCGGGGCACCGAGCGCGATGGGCGCGTGGAGCCTGGCTTGTACGAGCAGGCGGCTGAGGGAACCCTGTACCTCAGTGGTGTCGATGGCCTGTCGCCGGAAGCTCAGCGTGTGCTTCTGGCCGATATTCAGGCCGGCGCATACACGCCCGTGAATAGCCTGCAGTCCAGACCGCTGGCTGTGCGCTTCGTGTGTAGTGTGTTGAGTAACACTGAAACGGCTACTGCCAGTCAATTTCTGCGCGATCTGATCGCTTATCTCAATTTGGTGACTGTCTCTGTACCACCCCTGCGTGAGTATGCTGAGGATGTGCCTGATTTGCTGCGCCACTATGTTGATCAAGTGGCAGACGAGTATCGGCTGCCACTGCGGCGCTTCGGTGTCGCCGCGCAGAATAGATTGCGCAATTACCCATGGCCCGCCAATGTTCGCGAGTTACGCAATTTGGTTCATCGCCTGTTAGCCTCAGGTGGTGGCCCAGAAATTAGTTTGGCGGAGCTAGAAGGTGAGTTGACGCCGCAAGTGCATAGCCAAGAGGCGCTTGTGAAGCAAGACTTGCTCTCTCTTCCTTTGCGTGAAGCCCGCGAGGCATTCGAGCGCGCCTATCTACAGCAGCAGTTGCTGCTGTGTAATGGGAAAGTGGGCTTGCTTGCTAAGCGCGTTGGGATGGAGCGAACCCACCTGTATCGTAAGCTACGCGCCTTAGGTGTCGACTTTCGTCAGGGCTCCGAAGAGTAGGGTGACGTTAGTCGCCGACGCGGATCACTAGCGCATCGACATCCGACTGTCTTAACCGCGTGCGGATGCGGTTGAGATCATCCAGATTAGATATCGGACCAATGCGCACGCGCTGCCACGTATCGGTGTCGAGGGTGACCTGCTGTATTTTAGATTCGACGCCAATCAGAGCGAGTTTCGCGCGCCGCTGATCTGCTTCCGCGATGCTTTTAAACGAGCCGGCCTGCAGGATATAGGCGCCAGGGCGGGTCTCAGGAGCCGGCTTAATATCGCGACGCACGTCTTTTTCTTTCTCTGGGATGATCACCTCAAAGTTTTTGAGGCGATTATAAAAAGTGTACTCGGTGGCATTTGCATTTTGCTGCTCGTTAGATTCGTCACGTGCAGATTGCGGTGCGGGTTTCTTTGTCGGGGTGGCGACCGCCTCTGTAGGCGCTTTCGGTTTGTGTAGCCAAACGCCGCCGGCAACTGAGAGACCGATTGCTAAGCCAACGACAAGCCCAAGCCAGCCAGGAAAACCCGTATTGCCTGTACTACGTCGTACCGTATTTTTTCTGTAGTCACGCATCGTCACATCGTCTCGGGCGCTGATACGCCCAAAAGGCTAAGGCCGTTGTGTAGAACTTGCTGAGTGGCTACTGCCAGAGTGAGGCGCCCGTTACGTAAAGCAGCATCATCAACGATCGTACGATGCGCTGGATTCTCATTGCCGGCGGCATAAGCACCATGGAACTCTGTCGCCAACTCGCGTAGGTAATTGACGACAGTGTGTGGCGCACGAGTCGCCGCAGCTAGCTCAAGGATCTCTGGGTATCTGGTGATCGCGACCATGAGTCGTCGTTCATGCGCGGCATTAAGTAACGGCAGTGACTGTCGACCAACGACTGGATCATATTGATGACCTCGATCAGCCAGTTGCCGAAAGATGCTAGCGACTCGCGCGTGCGCATATTGAATATAGAAGACGGGATTTTCCGCCGTGCGGCTTTTTGCTAATTCTAGATCAAAGTCGAGTTGTTGATCATGTGAGCGCATGACGTAGTAAAAGCGACAGGCATCGTTTCCGACCTCTTGACGTAGTTGTCGCAATGTAACGAAGTTACCCTCACGCTTGCCCATGGCGATCTTCTCACCACCACGATGCAAATTGACTAACTGCAGCAAGACGACTTCGAGACAGTTTGGCGGCTCACCCATGGCCTGTAGCCCGGCCCGAACGCGCGCAACATAGCCGTGATGGTCGGCACCTAGGACGTCGATGAGTTGGTCGAATCCGCGCAGGCGCTTATCTAGATGATAGGCAATATCAGATGCAAAGTAGGTGCGCACGCCGTTTTCGCGTTCGATGACACGATCTTCGTCATCGCCGAAAGACTGAGCACGAAACCAAAGCGCGCCGTCTTTACGGTAGGTGTGATGGTGTACATCGAGCCGGTTGAAAGCTTCATCAATCGCGCCGCTAGTGGTCAGCGTTTTCTCCGAATACCATCGGTCAAAAGTGACGCCCATTTCGGCGAGATCTTCTCTGATGTCAGCCAGCATACCGGTGAGCGAATGCTTCACAACTTGGTCAAAGCCATCGACCCCCAATAGGTGGCGTGCGCGCGTAATCAGCGCGTCGATGTAGGTGTCTTTGTCTCCGCCTTGAGGCTCATCTGGTGGCAGGTCAGCGAGTACGCTGTCGGCAGAGTGGCGTAAAGCGTGAGCCACCGACGACTCTAAGGCGGCTGCGATCGGCAGAAGGTACTCGCCCCGGTAGCCATTCGCCGGGAAGGGCACTTTTTCGCCAAGACGTTCGAGATAGCGAATCCAAATGCTGGCAGCCAGAATATCAACCTGTCTGCCAGCATCGTTAATATAAAACTCACGGCTGACCGTGTGACCGGCGGCGATCAGCAAGTTCGCCAGTGCCGCGCCATAGGCGGCGTGGCGACCGTGTCCTACGTGCAAAGGCCCAGTGGGATTGGCGGAGACAAACTCGAGCAGGATTTTCTGACCGCTATTAGCTGGCTTTCGTCCGTAGTTCGCTGCTAAGTCAAGAAGCGACTCAATTTCGGCATGGTACGCCGCTGGAGTGAGGTGGAAATTGATGAAGCCAGGCCCTGCGATCTCCACTTTGGCGACTGCTGGGTCAGGCGGTATCAGGGCCATGATCATGGCAGCCAGTTGCCGTGGATTTTGGCGAGCGGCTTTTGCATGGCGCATGGCCACATTGGTGGCGTAATCGCCATGGCTTAGATCGCGGGTGCGCTCCAGTTCTGGTGGCATCGCGCGCAGCTCTTCACTCAGTAGGTCCTTGGGGAGCGCTGCCAGTGCCTGACTCACTAATTTTTCAAGCTGCGATCTCAAGCGACTATCCGGTGGCTGCTGCCGAGCAAAAATGAGGAGCAAAGTTTACCGGATTCTCGGCATGATTAGCCGGCTCATGCGGGGGCTGTAGATCACAGATTTAGGATACTTCTAGAGGATCCACATCCAATGTCCAGCGAACCCGCCGAGCACTAGGCAGTCGCTCCACAAGCGGTAGCCAGCGGTCTAGTAACTGATGCAATGGTGCTCTTTGGGCGCATTCCACTAAAAGCTGCGCACGGAATCGGTTGGCACGACGCTCCATAACGGCCGGGGCAGGGCCTAGTAGGCGTACTTGCTGCCGTTCAGATATCGGTATTTGGTCGCGCGCTTCGGTTAAAAACAGTAGCGCCTGTTCGCGGGTAGTCGCTTCTGCCCGCAGAACGGCCAGTCGGCTAAAAGGTGGCCAGCCAGCCGCCGCTCGCTCTGCTAAGGCCGCATCCGCGAATCCTGAGTAACCGGATGCCAGTAGTCGTTGAAGCAATGGATGGTCAGGGCATGCGGTTTGAATCAGTACCTCGCCGGGCTTGTCTGCACGTCCGGCGCGTCCCGCGACTTGGACAATACTTTGTGCCAAGCGCTCAGCGGCTCGAAAGTCGGTGCCAAACAGTCCTTGGTCCGCATTGAGGATAACGACTAACGTCACATCAGGAAAATCATGACCTTTGGTGAGCATCTGAGTGCCCACGAGCAGTCTGGCCTCTTTGCTATGTACTCTGGCGAGTGCCGCCTCAATCTGCCCTCGGGTATGGATCGTGTCGCGATCAATGCGTACCACCGGAACGTGCGGAAAGATCTCATCTAGCGCGTCTTCGATGCGCTCGGTGCCTTGTCCAACTGGGCGTAATTCAGTGGCGCAACTGGGACAGGCGTACGGAACCGGCTGCTGCGCGCCGCAGTGGTGACACACCAATTGATGATGTCGTAGATGAACCGTCATGCGGGCGTCGCAGGCCTGGCAGGGGGCGCTCCAGCGACAGCCAGGACAGAATAAGGTAGGCGCGTAACCGCGACGATTAAGATACAACAGTACCTGGTTGCCATCAGCTAAGTGACGCTGGATAGCAGCGACACTCGGGGTCGCCATGCCGTGGCGCTCCTCATGCACACGAAGATCGATAACTGATAGCTTGGGCGCGCCTGCCGCGCCGGTTCGCTCTGGCAGACTAATGAGTTGGTAGCGGTTGGTATTGGCTTGATGCAGACTTTCAAGCGCAGGTGTCGCCGAGCCTAAAATCACAGGAATACCATGCTGTTGTGCTCGACGTAAGGCGAGGTCGCGCGCGGAGTAGCGGAAGCCTTCCTGTTGTTTGTATGAGCTATCGTGCTCTTCGTCGATGATTAAGATGCCAGGTCGAGCCAATGGCACAAAGATGGCTGATCGCGTACCAATGATGACTGGGGCCGCTCCTGATCGAGCGGCTCGCCACATCGCTAGGCGCTCAGTGTCGGTGATGCCCGAATGCAAGACGGCCAGTGGCACGGAGAAGCGCGCCTGAAAGCGTTCGATGGCTTGAGGCGTCAAGGCAATTTCAGGCACCAATACGAGCGCCTGTTCGCCACGCGCCAATACAGTTTCAATCACGCGCAGATACACTTCTGTTTTGCCACTGCCGGTCACGCCATGCAACAGGTATGGTGAAAAACTGCCCAGGCGCGCGCTGATCTCATCTACGGCGAGTGATTGCGCAGCCGTTAAAATATGACCTTGCGCCACGTTAGCCACAGTGGCTGCCAGAAGGGGCGATTCACGTTGAAATTGAGTGACCCAGCCGCGACTACTGAAATTACGCAACGTGTCGCGAAACGCAGTGTCTCCCTGTGCCAGTTCCGTCTCCCCAATGGATTCACTGGTTTGTAAGATTGCCAATAAGGCGCGTTGCTTAGGTCCGAGTCGGGGTGTTTTGGTAATCGCATCGATTGCTTCAGGCAATAAGCGCCAGCGTGTCTCGCTGGCTGCTAACGGCGCACCGGCACGCAGTGCGGAAGGCAAGGCCGCAGCAAACGCTTCGCCAATGGGGTGGTGATAATAGTCAGCTGCCCACAGGACTAATTGCAGCGTGACCGGATCGAGCGCTGATTCCGTATCGAGTACAGCGTGTGCGCGTTTTAGGCGATCGAGGGGCACGCTTGAGGTCGCTGCGATTCCTGCCACCACGCCGACAACGGATTGCTTGCCAAAAGGCACTCGCACTCGAAGACCCGGTTGGATTTGTGCGAAATCCGTGTCGGCGGGCGCCAAATAATCAAAAAGTCGTCGCAAGGGTGCATCAAGAGCCACTCTTAAGATCGGCTCGGCAACGGTGGCAAATAGTTCCATTATTTCTTTAATATCAAACAGTTACATCGACTTCGAGGTGCGCAGGGGCGCGACCGCCTGCGGCAGACACCCGCAGGTCAGCGCGGGCGCCTATGCCACGTTATACCGATGAGGGCGTAGGCTGTCAGCCTTGTCGGTGTCTGCTAGAACGACCAGGTGGCGCCGGATGTGCGCCCGGGCTGTCAGGGCGGCTCTGCTACGCTGTAAACCGTGCCGGCAGGAGGGACCAGCCAGTGTCCGTCGAGTGCTGCCATCCCGTCCATGTGATTAGGCGAGTGCAAGCCATGCGACAGCATCAGGTAATCGATCAGCGTGTTGATTGGTACACGCACATCGATCTATTCAAGGGGGTGCTACCCACTCCTTATCCCGTCGTCACGCCCGTGGCTCGTAGCGTCGTACCGTGAGTCGTCTCACCCGCTCGGCTGATCCTGCATTTCGAGTGCCTAGCACTTGGTTACCGATTGCTGTGTTGGTGGTATCTGCTGCCCTCGCCATCGCCGTATGGATATCAAGACCAGCGCCATCAGCGACCTATGGCGCTGCAGAGATCAATACGATGCAAGATGCGGAGGTCCTAGCCTCACGTGAAGAACCCGATATCTACACTGAGGATCTCGCATTTTATGAATGGGCCAATGATGGCCAGGCTGGAAGATAAATGCGTCACCTACACATCTCAGCAGACTGGTGGCATCCGTCAGCGCTACGTGATTCGGCGATAGTTAACGCCGCGCTAACCTGCGCTCAGATACTGCTTGCCATACTCTTTTTAGTTTCTCTACCCGTACAAGCCAGCGACTCTGTGCCGCCCGGCATTGACTGGTCTGCACTCACAGTAGCGCAGCAAAACTCACTGCATCGCTTTCAGGATCGATGGAGTCAGTTGCCGCCTGACCGCCAGACCAGCCTCGCAGAGGGCACGCAGTACTGGTTAACCATGACACCTGCACAGCGCGCCCATATGCAAGAGCAGTTGCAACGTTGGCACAGTCTGCCACCTGAACAGCGCAGCGTGATGCTAGATCGCGTACGCGAGTTTCGGGCGCTATTGCCCCCAGTTCAACAACGGGTGCGCGACCAGTTCCAGCGCTTTTCTCGTCTGTCCCCTGAACGGCGTGAACAGCTAAAAGTACGCTGGCGTGCCCTGACGCCACAACAACGGAGCGCCGCCAGTGCGCCACTGCAGCGAATGCCGGCCACCCATGGCGATTAAAACCGACTAAACTAGGTACTCGTCGTCCACGAGTGGGCTTATCTCGTATCTAGGATCACGCCGTTTTATGGGTCGTATATTTGAAGTTCGCAAGCATGCCATGTTCGCTCGCTGGAACCGCATGGCGAAGCAATTCCATCGAATTGCGAAAGACATCAGTATTGCTGTCAAGACTGGGGGTACTGACCCGGGTTCTAACCCCGTACTGCGCCGCTGCATTCAAAATGCACGCGCCATCAACATGCCGAAAGATAAAGTTGAAGCGGCCATCAAGCGTGCCAGCGGCAAAGATGCCACGAACTTTCAGCTAGCTATTTATGAGGGCTACGCGCCACATGGCGTTGCTATTTTGGTAGAGACCGCTACAGACAATCCGACACGCACCATTGGCAATGTACGCCATATCTTTTCTAAGGGCGGTGGCCACATGGGCACGTCTGGTAGCGTTAGTTTCCAATTTAATGAGATGGGTGTTTTTAGGCTTAGCCCCGACGGCGTGTCTGTAGACGACCTCGAGTTGTATTTGATGGACCATGGTCTCGAAGAAATGGGTGAGAGTACTGGCGAGAACGGTGAGCCCCAATTAGTCATACGTTGCTTGTTACCCAATTTCGGCATTATGCAAAAAGCGCTTGAAGATCGTGGTATTGCTCCGCTATCTGCTGAGCGTGAGTTTGTGTGTACGACGCCGACCGAGCTTGCAGAGGAGCAAGCCAAAGAGGTGCTAGAGCTGATTGATAAGCTCGAGCAAGATGATGACGTTCAAAAAGTATTTCACACCCTAGTGTAGATCAAAGGTATTCGTATGTTGCATCGTGGATGGTTGATCGCGCTTGCGCTCAGTGTGAGTGTTGCGGTGCATGCGCAAACGCCGCCCAAACGCTTTGCACAACCAACCACAATTCGTGAATTGATCGCGGCGTCGACCCCAAAGGATTGGCGTCCGTTAGATCCGGCGCATACGCTGTATATGGAACTGGCGACCGGTCGCGTAATCATTGAGTTGTCACCAACCTTTGCGCCGCATCACGTTGCCAACATAGAAAAATTCGCGCACGCCCATTGGTATGATGGTTTGGCGATTATTCGTCTGCAGGATAATTTTGTAGCGCAGTGGGGTGACCCGCTTAATTCCAAACCAGAGATCGGTGAAAAGCGCTTGCCACCCGAGTTCACTCGTAGTGCGGTCGGCCTGCCTTTTACGCGCTTAAAGGATGTGGATACCTATGCGCCGCAAGTAGGGTTTTCTGATGGCCTGCCTGCTGCGAGAACAGGTGCAGAGGGCGAGGCGTGGCCTGTGCACTGTTATGGCGCTTTAGGTGTTGGCCGTGATAGCGACCCATCGACTGCTATTGGCACAGAACTTTATGTGGTGATCGGACACTCGCCGCGACAGCTGGATCGAAATATCGCAGTGGTCGGGCACGTGGTGATGGGTATGGAGCACTTATCGGGTTTGCCGAGAGGGAATGGCGAGCTTGGTTTTTATGAGCAGCCAGAACAGCGCGAACCTATCCAGGCGATTCGTTTGGCGACGGATATTCCTGCAGCTGAGCGTAAAAACTATGACGTGCTACGAACGGATACGGCCACCTTTGAACGTCTGATTGAGCTGCGGCGCAATCGAAGAGATGACTGGTATAAGACGCCGGCCGGTCGTATTGATGTGTGCAATGTGCCATTGCCCATTAGGGAACATGTCGAGCATACGGAGAAATCGATTTCTCGTGCTCCACGTTAGAGGATAGGCGGCGTTCCGTGCGTGGATAGCGCTTTGACCAGTTGCGGGCCTGTTACTTCGCCTTCGAGACGAGACACCACTAAAGTGGCAACCGCGTTACCCATTAAGTTGGTCAGCGAGCGCGCTTCGCTCATGAAGCGATCAATACCAAGAATAATCGCAAGCGCCGCGACAGGCACGCTTGGGACTGCCGTTAAAGTGGCTGCCAGTGTGATAAATCCGCCACCGGTCACGGTCGCAGCGCCCTTTGACGTCACCATCGCGACGACTAGCACGGCCAGCTGCTGACCTAGACTTAACGGCGCATCGATTGCCTGTGCCAGAAAAATAGCAGCGAGCGACAGGTAGATCGCAGTGCCATCTAAATTGAATGAGTAGCCGGTTGGTACGACCAATCCCACTGTGGTGCGCCGACATCCCAGTCGCTCCAAGCGCTCGATCAGCTGTGCAAGCACACTTTCCGAAGATGAGGTTCCGAGCACCGTCAAAAGTTCCGTCTTTAGATAAGCGGCCAGCCGGAAGATATTAAAGCCAGCCACTTTGCTCACGATGCCTAAGATGCCAAAGACAAAGACGCCGCAGGTGACATAGAAAAGCCCCATGAATCGAGCAAGTGGTGCCAGGCTGTGCCAGCCGAACTTGCCAATGGTAAAAGCCATGGCGCCAAAAGCGCCGATAGGCGCAATCCACATGATCAATCCGACCACTCTGTAAAGTACCTGCAGGGTAGCTTCAATGAAGGTGACGACCGGTTCGCTTTTGGGTCCCACCAGTGCTGCGCCAAAGCCAGTCAGTAACGCCAGCAACAGTACCTGCAGTATCTCCCCAGAGCTCAGTGCTGAAACTGCCGTACTCGGAATGATGTTTAGCAAAAACTCAACGATGGACTGGTTGTGGGCGGCACTGGCGTACTGGCTGACTGCTGTGGCATCCAGCGCGCTGGGATTGATATGAAAGCCATCGCCCGGCCGTGCAAGGTTGGCCACGAGCAAACCGACGCCAAGGGCCACTGTAGAGGTTAGTTCAAAGTAAATGAGCGCTTTGAGACCAACCCGCCCAACACGAGGCAGATCCCGCACTTGGGCAATGCCTGTGACGATCGTGCAAAACACGATCGGCGCTACCATCATTCGAATCAGCTTAATAAAGCCGTCACCCAACGGCTTCATGGCGATCGCCGCGCTAGGGGATAGCGCGCCAAAGACGGCGCCTGCGACTACCGCCAGCAGCACCCAAAAATAAAGCGTTCGACTGACTCGCCGCACCCGCCTAGCCTACGGACTTGACGGCTTGTATGAGCTGATTGACCGCTCCCTGAGCATCGCCGTATAGCATGCGCGTGTTATCAAGATAAAAAAGTCCATTCTCGATGCCCGAGAATCCTTGACCTTGGCCGCGCTTGATGACGATCACGTTATTGGCCTTATCGGCGTTTAGAATAGGCATGCCATAGATAGGGCTGCCCTTATCGGTTCGAGAGACCGGATTGACGACATCATTTGCGCCAATAATGAGCGCGACATCTGCCGTCTCAAACTCCGCATTGATTTCCTCAAGGTCGGCAATTAAGTCATAAGGCACGCCCGCCTCAGCCAATAGGACGTTCATGTGTCCTGGCATACGACCCGCGACAGGGTGGATCGCAAATTTAACGGTGACGCCGCGGCTCTGAAGTAGCTGCGCCAGTTCCCACACTTTGTGCTGTGCTTGTGCGACCGCCAAGCCATAGCCTGGCACGATGATGACCTTCTGACCAAAAGCCATCATGACGCCTGCATCACTTGCCTCAATTGGCTTTTGTGATCCCGTGACCGGCCCACTGGCGGCAGAGCTAGACTCACCGAAGCCGGCAAACAGCACATTCCCCAATGATCGGTTCATGGCCTTGGCCATCAATTGCGTGAGCAAAGTGCCGGCAGATCCGACCACTGTGCCGGCGATAATCATCGCCGGGTTTTGTAGCACCAACCCCTCGAATGCGACCGCGAGACCGGTCAGTGCGTTGTACAGAGAGATCACCACCGGCATGTCCGCACCACCAATCGGCACCGTCATGGTGATGCCCAAAACGAGAGCGACCGCAAAAAAAGCAGTCACAGCCGCTGGCGTTGCATGAAAGCCGCTGATCAGGGCGATGCCTATAATGGCAACGCTCACGAGCAGCGCCAGATTAAATACCTGCTGACCTCGAAAACGGAACGAGCGTTTAATGAGTCCCTGCAGTTTTGCGAAGGCAATGCCGGATCCTGAAAATGACACCGCTCCAATCAGTGCGCCAACAACTGCGAGTGTAGAAAACACCACACCGTGAGCATTGCCGGCGTACAGCTCAACGGCCGCAATGGCCGCTGCGGCGCCACCGCCCATCCCGTTGTACAAGGCGATCATCTGCGGCATATCAGTCATCGCCACGCGCCGGCCGGACCACCAAGCAAGTGATCCGCCAACGACAATGGCGATAATAACCAGGCCAAAATTAGTGGCTAACTGTGTGGGCAGGGCGTGCTCGGAGAAAGGCGCAATAAAAGTCACCAACGTGGCGATGATCATGCCAAAACCAGCCCACACGATGCCGCCACGCGCACTAACAGGCGAGCTCATTTTCTTAAGGCCACTAATGAATAAGAAGGCCACCAGAATGTAGGCGGCATCTACGATCCAACGAGCGATCTCAGGCGTTAATAGGTTCATGAGTGGTGACCTCCAGCAGGCTTTTTCTGGCCACTTGATTTAAACATCTCAAGCATTCGCTCGGTGACGACATAGCCACCGACCGCATTGCCTGCCGCGAGCACGACGCCGATGAACCCGATGACTTGTTCAAGAGTCGAGCTCGCGTGAAATAAAGCATACATGGCGCCCACTAAGACAATGCCGTGTACAAAGTTACTACCTGACATCAGTGGGGTATGCAAAATAACTGGCACACGAGAGATGACCTCGTATCCTGTGAAGGCAGCTAGCATAAAAATGTAGATTGCTATGAATCCGTCAATCATGGTGAGTTCCTTTAGGAATGCGCGAGTAGTTTGGCAGTGGGTTCGTGTTTAATTTCACCGGCATGCGTGAGTACAGTCCCTGCGAACACCTCGTCGGTCCAGTCGATGCTTAAAACGCCTGCCTTGATCGCTGGGCTTAACAGATTAAACAAGTTGCGGGAATACATCTCACTGGCGTGATAAGCCAGTTGAGCGGGTAGGTTGATAGGGCCTATGATGCGAACAGCGCCGTGTTGAACGGTCTCGCCGGCGATGCTGAGTTCACAGTTGCCGCCATTCTCAGCCAGTATGTCCACGATGACGGCGCCCGTTTTCATCTTTTCGACAGTAGACTTTGAAATGATCTTAGGTGCGGCGCGACCGGGCACACCGGCGGTGGTGATGACCATATCAGCCACCGCAATACGTGCGTCTAAAACAGCCTGCTGCTTATCTTTTTCTTCAGTGGTGAGTTCGCGGGCATATCCACCAGCGCCCTCTGCGGTGACGCCTGTCTCGATAAATTTCGCGCCCAATGATTTTACTTGGTCGCGTGTAGCGCTCCTGACATCGTATGCTTCAACGATCGCGCCTAGGCGCTTGGCAGTCGCAATTGCCTGCAAGCCGGCAACGCCGACTCCGATCACGAGCACTTGTGCAGGTCGGATAGTGCCTGCCGCAGTGGTCAGCATAGGTAAGAAGCGATCGAGTGCATTGGCACCAATCAGTACTGCCTTGTAGCCAGCGATCGATGCTTGAGACGAGAGGGCATCCATGGATTGCGCGCGGGAAATGCGCGGCACCAATTCCATAGCGAGGCTAGTGATCCGTCGGTCTTTAAGTACCTGTACAGCTGCCAAATGATTATGCGGTTGCATAAAGCCGGCATGGGTAGCGCCTACTTTGAGGAGGCCGGCCTCTTCGGCCGACAAGGGCTGCACTTTTAGAAGCAGGTCAGCCCGCGCGAAGACCTCCTGGGCGGAGTCAACAAACTCGACCGTTTTAAACAGATTGTCTGGAAACTGGGCTGCGGTGCCGGCGCCACGCTGCATCACAATAGTGACGCCGGCGGCCGTGAGCTTTTGCGCGACTTCCGGCACTAAGGCTACGCGATGTTCCCCCGCAATCGTTTCTCGGACTACTCCGATCACTAGGGCGGATTGGGTTGCAATGTCAGACATATTCGACCTCTTGTTAGAGACACTCTTGGCACCGGTCAGGGCTCCGTTTTAACGGCTTCTCGATCTAAGGTGGGCGAGGCGGCCGCCCGTTAGCATATTTGATTATCCCGCTATGGTTTCGTATCTTATACTCACATTGTATGGATAAGACGCCTCACTTAGTCGGCATGCCACCATTCAGAGTCGATGCGCCGCTCGACTCTGATGAGACGGCGTCTGCGCCCCGTCTGAGCCAGCAGGTGCTGCGAACTGATATCTCAGGTATGCCATTAGAATGGATCGACTATAAAGAGGCGGTCAGGCTTTATCATACCGGCCAAGTGGCTTACACGTGTGGGAGCCCTCTCTATAGTCTGCTCGGCGGCATTAATGCGCGGACCGGCCTACAGACCCAAGTCGATGTGAACTCTATTATAGCGACGGTCGGCCACACCCATAGCCCAGGCGCCCGTCGTGGCGCCTATCTGCCGCCGCTGAATAACGAAACTCTATTTAAGCGTGATGGCTATCTTTGCATGTACTGCGGATCGAGATTCTCGTCACATCAACTTTCCCGCGATCACATCAAGCCGTTCTCGCGGGGCGGCCAAGATACATGGGCCAATGTCATCACTGCCTGTCGGCGATGTAATAATGCGAAGGCTTCGCGCACACCGGAGGAGGCGGGAATGCAGTTGTTGGCGGTGCCATTCATACCCACCTTTGCAGAATACATTTATCTGAAGGGTCGACGGGTCCTCACTGACCAAATGGAGTACCTACTGGCGCACTTCCCGCGCTCAAGCCCACTGCATTCACGGCTACATAGCTGGTCTTGTTAGGGCGATGCCGGCGGTTCATCTCGTCGACGCCAGTTTTTTCATATTCCGCGCCTATTACTCTATTCCAGACCACATGGTCGATCCGAGTGGGCAGCCTGTTAATGCTGTATATGGCTTTGCGCGCTTCATATCCGACTTGCTTGAGCGTGAGCGACCCACGCACGTAGCGGTAGCGTTTGATGAAAGTCTCGCCAGCTCATTTAGAAATCGACTCTATCCGCCCTACAAGGCCAATCGTGAGCCGGCGCCCCCGGAGCTCAAAGAGCAGTTTGCACGTTGTCGAGAGCTGTGCAACTGCTTTGGGCTGGCCACTTTTAGTAGTGCTGAGTACGAAGCGGATGACATCATTGGAACGATCTCTGTGCGTATGCGCGAGGTCGGATTTGCGTCGACCATCATCACGCGTGATAAAGACTTGGCGCAGCTCGTACAAGTAAATGATGAGTTTTGGGATTACATGGCAGATGAGCGTATTGCCTACGCTGATATCGCCGAGCGTTTCGGCGTGCGTCCTGAGCGTATGGCCGACTACTTGGCGCTCGCAGGTGATCCCGTCGACAATATTCCCGGTGTCCCTGGTGTAGGTAAGAAAACAGCTGCGGCATTGCTCACACGATTTGAGTCGCTCGATCAAATGTATGAAGATCTATCGCTGGTCAGCGGCATGAGTATTCGCGGTGCGCGCGGTCTAGGTGCTAAGTTGGCTAAGCACCGTGATGCAGCTTATTTGGCGCGTGAGCTCACGCGGATCGCCTGTGACATGCCGCTACTCATTAGTGAGAGTCGCCTGCGGTGTCAGCCGGTCATGCTGGAAAATCTTAATTATTTTTACGACCAGGCTGGTTTCGGTCCAATGCTTCGCCACCAAGCAGAACGCATTTCAAAAGCGCCTACTGTTTATTGATCACGTGATCCGGATGCGCTGGCAGCGCCGTGTCCTTATCGCGAGGACGAGCGAGTTTAAAAGCAATCCATCCGATGGTGGTGATTGAAGCCACAAACGCAGTGACCGGTATCGGTGTTGTGGTCGGTGTTGGGGCCATTAATTGCACGGCAAGGGCGCCAGCCATTTGCTGACTAAACCCAAGCAAGCCAGAGGCCACGCCCGCGAAGGCAGGTGCGAGTGACACGGCATTGGCCGTCACGGTCGGGAGAATAAAACCTTGGCCAAACGCCATGATTGCCCAGGGTGCAAAAATCCAAAACGGATGCCACCAGCCTAGAACTGCCGCTACGAGTCCGAGTAGGCCGCCCACTGCTTGGATTGATATGCCGTGTGCCAGCAGTCGATTCAGGTTGTGTCGGTCGGCTCTGCGCGTAATTCGCCAGTTGCCAATAAAGTAGCCGGTGGAAATGCTTAGGTACCAAAAACCATATTCTGCGGTCGAGTGCCCCAGATGCGTCAGCACGTGTGGCATGAGGGAGACAAAGACAAAAAAGGCCGAGTAAACCACCGCACATTGCACCGCTTGATTGAGGAAGTCTGGCGTTTTTGCAAGATTCCATGTCGCGCGCGCGATTGGCATGAAGTCTCGATGCGGGTGCAAGGCCCGTGTCTCTGGTAAAAATCGCCACGCCGCTAACAGTGCGGCCGTACCCACCAAGAACAGCAAAATAAATACTGAGCGCCAGCCAAAGGCCTCCGCCAGTAAGCCGCCGGTGACTGGCGCAGTGGCGTTGGCTATTGCCATCACCATGGTGAGGGAGGCTAAATTCGCTGTCATTCGGTCGCTGTTATATAGATCGCTTAGTGTCGCTCGTGCAATGGTCACGCCAGCCCCTGCCCCTAAAGCGGTGATGACGCGACCTAAAATCAATAAATGAAGTGTGGGAGCAAAAAAAGCGAGCACGGTACCTAAGACGTAGATACTTAACCCGGTCAAGATGACTGGACGCCGCCCAAAATGATCGGATAAGGGCCCGTAAAAGAAAAGGCCAATGGCAAAGGCTACCAGTGGTGCGCTCACCGTGGTGCTGGCGGCGGCGACACTCACGCCAAAGGCGGCTCTGGCCAATGGCACGGCCGGTGCATAAATATTGAGCGCGACGGGGCCTACTACCGTGATTGAGGCCAACAGGACAATCAGAGCCCGTTCAGATAGTGCCAGTGACTTCAAGTACCCATGCCGCCGAGGCAGAGATATTTAAGTTCGGTGTAATCCAAAATGCCGTACTTGGAGCCCTCACGTCCGGTACCGGACTCCTTCCAGCCACCAAAAGGCGCCTCTTCCGTTGAGATGATGCCGGTGTTAACGCCGACAATGCCGTATTCCAGCGCTTCAGAGACGCGCCACGATCGGCTGAGATCGCGCGTGTAGAAGTAAGCCGCCAAGCCAAACTCAGTATCGTTTGCCATCTGAATGGCTTCTGCTTCGGTATTAAATTTAAAAATCGGCGCCACAGGACCAAAGGTCTCCTCGCGCGCAACTTTCATTTTTGGTGTCACGCCGGTGAGGATGGTCGGCTCGAAAAAAGTGCCGCCCAACGCATGGGGATGGCCGCCCAAGGCCAAAGTTGCGCCTTTGCTTAAGGCATCGGCGATGTGGTCGGCGACTTTGCTAACGGCTTGTTCATCAATCAGAGGGCCTTGCTCAGTCACGCCTTGCAGACCATCTCCAACGCGAAGTTTTTTGGTGGCCTCGATCAGCTTGGCGACGAAGGCGTCATGAACGCCCGCTTGTACTAACAGACGGTTTGCGCAGACGCACGTTTGGCCAGCATTGCGATACTTGCTGGCCATGGCACCGACGACGGCCGCATCTAAGTCTGCGTCGTCGAAGACGATAAAGGGTGCATTGCCGCCAAGTTCCAATGATATTTTCTTGACCGTGCTCGCGCACTGCGACATGAGCAACTTGCCAACTTCGGTGGAGCCGGTGAAAGTGATCTTTGCGACTTGCGGGTTAGACGTTAATTCCCCGCCAATGGCGCGCGCTTTGCCTGTGATGACGTTAAAAACACCGGGTGGAAAGCCCGCGCGATGAGCTAATTCAGCTTGTGCTAGTGCAGAGAGAGGTGTGGATTCTGCTGGCTTAACAATAAAGGTGCAGCCGGCAGCCAAGGCTGCGCCTGCCTTGCGCGTAATCATGGCGGCTGGAAAATTCCAAGGCGTAATGGCGCCGACCACGCCAATGGGTTGACGAAGGACTAAGAGGCGCTTGTCTTTTTGTCCTGATGGAATGATGTCGCCGTATAGACGACGTCCCTCTTCAGAAAACCACTCATAAAAAGACGCTGCGTAAGCGACTTCGCCGCGCGCTTCGGCGAGTGGCTTTCCTTGCTCGGCGGTCATTAGACGTGCCAGGTCATCGGCGTTTGCGAGCATCAAATCGGATAGCTTGCGCAGTAGCTTGCCGCGCTCTTTCGCGGTGGTCGCTGCCCATGCAGGGAATGCTTCTTTGGCGGCCACAATGGCTCGGCGTGTTTCGGTAGCGCCGCATCGGGGAACAGCGCCAAGCACAGATCCATTGGCTGGGTTAGTGACGTCTAGCGTGCTGCCATCATCAGCGGCTACCCATTGGCCGTTCACATAGGACTGGCTCTTCAGTAAAGCAGGATCCGCGAGCTTGAGTGGTGATGACATAGTGAATCTCTAAAATGTGTTGGTAGGGCGATAAGCCAGTATTAAGTGAGATGCGTCTGAAAGAAAGCCAATGAACGTTGTAACGAGAGTGCAGCGCTTGCTGCATTATACGCCGGCCTATCTGGGCAATTAAACCCGTGTTCAGCTGGATATAAGTAGTACTGTTCAAGCGGATAGCGCGCTTTGAGTTCGTTAACGCTGTCCAGAGAGATGTAGGGGTCTTTTTCGCCAAAGTGAAAGATCATCGGGCATTTTGGTTGGTGCTGGAGATACTCAGAGAGTCCACCGCCGTAATAGGATGCAACAGCGCTGACCGGTAGGTGGGCGGCTGCCAAGTAGGCTAACGTGCCTCCCCAGCAATAGCCGACGATGCCCACAGGGCCTACGTGCGATACGGATCCGATAGCCGCCGCTATGTCTAATAGAGCCTGTTGATTATCCATCTTGCGAATCAGCTCTATCGCCCTTGGTATATCTGAATAGGGCACATCCACTTGTGGGCTGATGCGATCAAATAAAGCAGGAGCGATGGCGAGATAACCGTGCATCGCGTACTCACGTACCACCGATCGGATATGGGCATTGACGCCTAGCGCCTCCTGTAGAACCACTACCGCATGTCGCGCTGGTTGTGCGGGGCATGCGCAATAGGCATCTAACTGATGCTCATCCGCCGCCGTCAGTTTAATGGTCTTAGTCACTAATTCAGGCATAGCGTCCCTGGCTGCGTGTCGCATCTGGCGTGCCGTCACCGACGCCAAAATTCGTCGCGTAAAAACCGATAATACTATACATATCAGTTAGTTATTAATATATTGCCGCGCCACCCATCGTGCAGCACGCTGGGGTTCAGTGACCCCGAGTGCGAACGATAACAAGACGGCCGCTCCGTTCCACTACAATGTCGGCCCCTTAGATGGTGTCCACCCGTGCCCTCACGCCGTATCGATCGCCGCTATGAGCAACGTCTCGCCGGATTAATCAATTCCGGTGAGCGCGGCGTATTGTTGGGCGGTCAGAAAGGGGTTGAAAAAGAATCGCTGCGCGTGAGTTTGGATGGCCTTATCTCGACCCGTGAGCATCCGCGTCTGTTGGGATCTGCGCTGACGCACCCTCATTTAACGACCGATTACTCAGAGGCACTCATTGAGTTAGTGACCCCAACGTTCACCACCAGTTGGGAGTTGTTGCAGTATCTCACTGACCTGCATCAGTTTGTGTATCGACATCTTGATGATGAGCTGCTTTGGTCTGCCAGCATGCCGTGTCGCTTAAAGGGTGATGCCAGCATCCCGATCGCCCAATATGGATCGTCAAATATTGGACGAATGAAAACGATTTATCGCAATGGCTTAAGCCTGCGCTATGGCCGCATCATGCAAGCCATTTCGGGCGTGCACTTTAATTACTCATTCCCTGCGCAGTTCTGGCCGGTACTCGGCGATGTACTTAAGCGCTCCGATATGGGCCAAGATTTTATTTCAGAGACTTACTTCTCTCTGCTCCGGAACTATCATCGACACGGTTGGATTATTCACTACCTATTCGGTGTATCGCCCGCCGTGTGTCGCTCATTTGTCGATGGACATGAAGACCACGGTCTCACTGATGATGGTCGTGGCACATTAATAGGTGCGTATGCGACGTCCTTAAGAATGAGTGATCTTGGCTATCGCAATAAGCAGCAGGCAGATTTTTCAATTTCGGTTAACTCTCTCGATCACTATTTGCGAGATATGGCGAACGCAGTTTCTACACCAAGCGCTGAGTACGAGCGCCTCGGTGTGCGTGTTGATGGCGAGTGGCGTCAACTCAACGCCAATCGTCTGCAGATCGAGAATGAGTACTACGCTTTCATTCGACCTAAGCGCGTCGCGCGCTCAGGTGAGCGACCAACCAAAGCGCTACGACGCTCTGGAGTTGAGTACGTTGAAATGCGCTCTCTCGATGTCAGCCCACTCGATCCTGTGGGGGTTAACCAGAACAAGTTACGGTTCTTAGAGAGCTTCGCCGCTTTCTGCGCTCTAGCGCCTAGTGACCCGATCACCAGTGATGAGCAGCGTGAGCTAGATGGCAACCACGTCGCAGTCGCGCGTCGTGGTCGTGAGCCGGGTCTGCAGTTGCGCTTGGGCGGTCGCGGCGCAGACATGCTGACGTGGGCACAAGAGATTTTAGAATCGATGCAAGGCACTTGTGAGCTACTTGACCACGACAATCCGAAAAAGCCCTACACCGAAGCGCTTGCTCTGCAGAAACAAAAACTACTTGATGTGAGTGCAACACCGTCAGCGCGTATTCTTAAGGAAATGACGGATACCGGGGAATCCTTCTTTGACTTAGGTATGCGGCTGTCGACTGCTTATAAGTCCTACTTTACGGAATTAACCGACTTAGACGGCTCGCGTCTAAGTGCATTTGCTGCTGAGGTCGACGAGTCTGTCGAGGATCAGGCGCGTTTAGAAAGCGCAAACGCCGAACCGTTTGCGGAGTATCTGCACAAGTACCTCGCCAAGTAGCCAGGGCACAGCCGATTGATTGCCCACAATGTGTGACTGGCGTCCCAATTTGCTGGCGATTGCGCTTAATTTCGTGCGCAGACGCGCAGATTAATTGCGTCATTCGGTGTGTACTAATGCGTCTGGGGCGCTCACTTAAGAATGCCCGTTTAGGGTTGAATACGATTGGATTCCAAGAGCTCAACGATTCTGTTTCCGAGTGAGGCGGTGCCCGCAGACGCCAAGCACACCTCCGCCTTGCGGCTGAGTTTCGGCGCTGACTTGGAGCGTGAGTTTGAGTTGCATGCTGCTGATAAGCGCTTACACAAAATCCGTATAACACTCTGTTTGGCTATGCTGTTGGCATTGGGATTCGGCATGCTGGATGCCGGCAATACGAACTCAGTAAGCGGCGGTTTTTGGGCTAACGGCAGCGTGCTCTTAATAATGGTGCTGCTGGGTGCTGCGCTCGCCGTGACTCACTTGCGCGCTGGTTTAGTGCGTTACTGCAAGGTCGCTGAAGTGTTGGCGATCAGCCTTGGTCTGACTGCCGCAGCCGGTGAGTTATTCGGTGCAGCCAGTTTCGGACCGATGGCGTTGACTCGCATTATGCTCGTCGTGCTTTACAGCTACCACCTATTAGGCCTACGTTTTTTCCAAGCAATTCGTGTGAACGCTGTTCTTTATGTTGCATACGGTGTGATCGGCGGCTTTGCCGGGATGCCACTTCCGGCGCTGGCAGCGATGCTATTTGCGTTAGCGTTGGTCAACGCAGTCGGTGCGACCTTGTGCTTTAGTTTTGAGCATGAACAGCGCGCCGCCTTCTTAGAGCGGCGGATGCTCAGTGCCACTGCTGCCCGCGATGGTTTGACAGCGCTTAACAATCGACGACGATTCGATGAGCACTTGAATACCGTTTGGCCGCTGGCTCAGCGGGATGGTGTACCACTGGCGCTGTTGTTAGTCGATATCGACTCCTTCAAAGCGTACAACGATTGGTATGGTCATCAAGCGGGGGATGACTGTCTGCAAAAAGTGGCTGCTGCGCTTCGTGATGCGGCTCGCCGTCCACTGGATTTCACTGCGCGCTACGGTGGTGAGGAATTCGCTGTTATTTTATATAACGCAAGTCGGTCGTACGTGTCTGAGACGGCCGCGCAAATACATAAGAATATTGCCGCCTTAGAGTTGCCTCACAGTAACTCTGCGGTCGGTAATCGAGTGACGGTGAGCATCGGAATTGCTCATGTGGTGCCCTCGCTCCATAGAAGCGCACAGGGCTTTGTGCAGCTGGCAGACCAATCGCTCTACCAGGCCAAGGAGGAGGGCCGGGACCGGTCTGTCTCTAATAACACGGCTTACGATTCTCTAAAAACGGGCATATTCCGGATTAACCGCCGGGCCTAAGATCGCCCCTTGCCTCGCCAGTCTGTCTGAGGTCGCGCTTGGGCTCACGATTAGGCCCTCTCGCTGATAATATGCCGCTTCCGCCTAGAATCAGGACGCCCGTCCCCCTAGCCGCGGTGCTGTTTCCGAGAGGCTCTATCATGTCGACGTCACTACCCGCCCCAACCCCCATTCATCGTTTGCTCATCGCCAATCGGGGCGAGATTGCCATTCGAGTGATGCGCGCGGCTAATGAGTTGGGCATCAGTACGATTGCGATCTACTCACAAGAGGACCGGTTCTCGTTGCACCGGGCAAAGGCGGATGAGAGTTACCAGGTAGGTGTTGGCCGCGGTCCCATCGAAGCCTACTTGGACATTGCCGATGTGATTCGCATTGCCGTCGAGACGCAATGCCAAGCCATTCATCCCGGCTATGGCTTCCTTGCTGAGAATCCAGATTTCGCCGATGCGTGTGCTGCTGCGGGTATTATTTTCATAGGGCCATCACCAGACACGATGCGTCTGCTAGGCAATAAGGTGTCGGCGCGCGAGCTCGCGGTGTGCGCCGGGGTGCCGGTGATGCCGGCGACAGGTCCGTTGCCAACCGACATGAAGCAAGTGGCGAAACTGGCTGCGGCGGTTGGTTATCCACTGATGCTTAAGGCAAGCTGGGGCGGCGGCGGTCGTGGCATGCGCACGATTGAAAGCGAAGCCGAACTGGCTGATCTGGTGCCCGCTGCGAGACGCGAGGCCAAATCTGCCTTTGGTAATGATGAGGTCTACTTAGAGAAGCTCATTCGCCGAGCGCGCCACGTCGAGGTGCAGCTGCTTGGCGATCGGCACGGAACTCTGGTTCATTTGTGGGAGCGTGACTGCACCGTACAGCGTCGCAATCAGAAGGTTGTTGAGCGCTCACCCGCGGTTTTTATGACGGATGTCGAGCGTCAGGCACTGTGCGACTTGGGTGTGCGTATCGGTGCAGCTGCACACTATCAGAACGCCGGAACGGTCGAGTTTTTGCAGGATGCGGATACTCGACAACTCTACTTTATTGAAGTCAATCCGCGCATTCAGGTCGAGCATACGGTGACAGAAGAGGTCACTGGTATTGATATTGTGAAGGCGCAGATTCGTATCGCTGAGGGTCATCGCATTGGCTCGCTTGAATCAGGCGTGCCTGAGCAAGTAAATATCAAAGTGTCTGGTCATGCACTGCAGTGTCGAGTCACCACTGAAGATCCAGAAAGTGGGTTCAGTCCAGACTACGGTCAAATCACTGCGTATCGAAGTCCTGCCGGCTTTGGTATCCGCCTCGATGCGGGCACCGCCTATGCCGGCGCGTTTATCGGCCGTTCGTATGACTCGCTACTGGTGAAGGTTACTGCGTGGGCGCCAACCGCTGAGGAAACGAAGCGACGCATGCACCGTGCGTTATGGGAATTTCGCATCCGTGGCGTCATGACTAACCTACGCTTTCTGGATCAGGTTATTTCTCATCCCCAGTTCGAAGCCGGCGACTACACGACGCGTTTCATCGACACCACACCGGAGCTTTTTAATTTCCCCAAGAGACGCGATCGAGCTACTCGACTGCTCAATTTTATTGGTGATGTGATTGTGAATGGCAATACGGAGGTGCGTGGGCGTCAGCGTCCCACTCGTCTAACCGATGTGCGCTTACCGAAAGCTGCGCTATCCAAGCCTGTACCGAGTGGTTCTAAGCAGGTGTTAGATAAGCTCGGTCCGAAAGGGCTGGCAGACTGGATGATGACATCGCAGCGCACGCTCATCACTGATACGACGATGCGGGATGCGCACCAGTCACTGTTGGCGACCCGTATGCGTTCGCGCGATATGGTGGCCATTGCGCCTTACTACGCGAGCTGTCTACCGGAGCTTTTTTCAGTAGAGTGCTGGGGTGGCGCCACTTTTGACGTGGCCATGCGATTCTTAAAAGAAGACCCGTGGGAGCGGCTGGCGGCGTTGCGCGCCGCGATGCCTAACTTACTCACACAGATGCTTGTGCGCTCCGCTAACGCAGTGGGATACACCAACTATCCTGATAATGTTGTGCGCTATTTTATTGAGCAAGCGGCTGCTGGCGGCATTGATATTTTTCGAGTATTCGATCCTCTCAACTGGATCGATAATATGCGTGTTGCGATGGACGCGGTAGGTGCGTCTGGCAAGGTGATCGAAGCCGCTATCTGCTACACCGGCAATCTTGCGAATCCAAAAGAAACCAAATACGACCTCAAGTATTACGTGTCGCTAGCCAAGGAGCTGGAGCGGGCCGGTGCGCACATCATTGCGATTAAGGATATGGGCGGATTGTGTCGTCCGCAGGCGGCGCTCACCTTGATATCTGCGCTCAGAAACGAAGTGGGCTTACCGCTGCACTTTCATACGCATGACACCAGTGGCATCGGTAGCGCCACTGTGCTTGCGGCAGTGAATGCAGGCTGCCATGCGGTCGATGTGGCCATGGACGCCATGAGTGGTCTGACCTCGCAGCCTAATTTGGGATCGGTTGCTGAGGCCTTGCGCTATGGGCCACGGGATACTGGACTGCAGGCTGATCAAATCCGCTTGCTCTCCGCTTACTGGGAACAAGTCCGGCACGGCTACGTGGCCTTCGAGAGCGACATCCGTGCGGGGACTAGTGAGGTGTATCTGCACGGCATGCCGGGTGGTCAATACACCAACCTACGTGAACAGGCGCGCGCACTCGGCATACCAGATCACCGCTGGCCTGAGGTATCGCGAGCCTACGCCGAAGTTAATGACATGTTCGGTGATCTCATCAAGGTCACGCCAAGCTCTAAAATGGTCGGTGACTTGGCCATTAAGATGGTGACAAGCGGGCTAACGAGGGCTCAGATAGAGGACCCTGCGGTAGACGTCGCTTTCCCGGAGTCAGTCGTTCAGTTTATGCACGGCGATATTGGTCAACCGTATGGCGGTTTTCCGCAGGCATTGCAACGCAAAGTATTGAAAGGGCGGGTCCCACTCACAAGTCGACCGGGTGATGCGTTGCCGCCGTTGAATCTCACTGTCGAGAGATCGGTGGCACAAAAACTGGCGGGTCGCGATGTGACCGATGCGGAGTTAGCATCCTATTTGATGTATCCAAAGGTATTCGTTGAGTACGCCAAAGACCGTATGCGCTTCGGCAATGTGTCGGCGCTGCCGACTGGTGCGTTCTTTTATGGGATGCAGGTCGGCGACGAAATCACGGTTGATCTGGAGCGCGGCAAAAGTTTGATCATTCGCTTTATTGCGGCGAGTGAAGTGGCCGAGGACGGGCTTCGGACGGTATTTTTCGAACTCAATGGCCAGCCACGTTCGGTGCGAGTGCCTGATCGTAGTCATGTGGCGACGAGACCTCCAACGCGTAAGGCGGATATTGCCGATGCCAAGCAAATTGGTGCGCCAATGCCTGGTCACGTGATTACCGTCAACGCGGTAGAGGGCCAAAAAGTGGCGCGTGGCGAGACGCTACTGACAATTGAGGCGATGAAAATGGAAACAGCGGTACGCGCTGATCAGGATTCCATCGTATCTTCGGTCTTGGTGATTCCTGGACAACAGGTAGATGCTAAAGACCTTTTGATGATCATGAAGTAAGGCGGCAAAACGCCGCCAAGCTTTGTGATTTTTACCATCCTCACGCTGGGTGGTTTAGCTGATGACGTCTTTTAGCGGAATGCTAGGATCTGCTAGTTTTTTCGGGTCACAGAGTGGCCGATCAGCAATGACTTTTTTTGCTGCCATATAATCTTTGGCGTTATTAATGCAGTCTAAGGCAATTAATCGCCCTTCCTTTAGGTAGGCGCAGGAGAAGCTGCGGCTGTCGGGCAGGCCACGTAAAACCACTTGGTCATAGTCGATGTTAAGGCCGACGATGAGGATCTTCAGGTCGTATTGATCTGACCAAAACCACGGTAGTTTGTTGTGGACCGTGCGTGTTCCAAGCATATTGGCGGCAACTGTTTTGGCTTGTTCAAAAGCGTTGTCTACGGATTCCAAACGTATGCGCTTGCCAGCGCGTGGATTAAATTGGCTGCAACAATCGCCTGCCGCGAATATGCGTGAATCGCTCGTGCGGCACGTTTCATCGATCGCGATGCCATTCTCGCAGTCAAGACCGGCAGCGACTGCCAAGGCGATATTGGGCTGTACGCCCATGGCTACAATCACTTCATCGGCTGGGTATTCGGTTCCATCCGATGCGAGTACTGCTGCGACACGGCTCGGGTCAGCCGGTGCTGAGAGAAATCCGCTGACGGTCGTGCTGAGGTGAATGCGTACGCCGGCTCGGCGGTGCTCGGAAGTAAAGAAGTCGGAAATCACTGGAGCGACTACTCGGTTCATCACGCGCTCGCCCATTTCGATAACGTCGACTTCACAGCCCAGGCTTCGACAGGTGGCGGCGACTTCAAGTCCCATATAGCCGCCACCAACAATGACCACTCGACTTCCCGATTGCAGTCGAGCACGAATGCGATCGGTGTCTTCAATGGATCGTAGAACGTGAATGCCGCTTAGCGAGGCGCCAGGGGCTGTTGACTGGCGTGGTGCTGCCCCTGTTGCAAGCAGTAGTTGGTCATAGCGAACGGGTGATCCCTTCGATAGCTCAATTTCTTGGCGATCACGATGGATCGCATTGACGCGGACGTTGAGTCTCAGATCAATCTGCTGGGTCTCGTAAAACGCGGGGGGCTTAATCCACATTCGTTCCAATGGCAGTTCGCCCGCTAGATATTTTTTTGACAAAGGAGGGCGTTGATACGCTGGATATGCCTCCTCGCCGATCATGACGAGCTGTCCGGTGAATCCACTGCGGCGAAGGTTATCTGCGGTCTGTAAGGCCGCTTGTCCTGCACCAACCATCGCGATCGTGTCTGTCATGTCATTCCCTAGCTGATGTCTCACTCTACCAGTGGGTGCCTATTTTTCCTCATGGCCGAGCGGTTTGGCACTAAACTTGTGCGCTGTCTGATCGGTTTGCGCACCATTGGTGCAAAAACGCCGCAAATAACACTTAACTCATTGATTTTGTTATCTGTACCGGACGGCACGAAAACTGCAAGGTTAGGCGCACTTAGCGTATTTTCGTTAAAGTAGAGCCATTAGAGAGGGGCCAGCCATGAAACTCGTTACTGCCATTATTAAGCCATTCAAATTGGACGATGTCCGCGCGGCGCTGTCGGAAATCGGTATTTCAGGTATGACCGTGACTGAAGTGAAGGGGTTCGGTCGGCAGCGCGGGCACACGGAGTTGTATCGGGGTGCGGAATATGTGGTCGACTTTGTGCCAAAGACGCGTGTTGAAGTCGCTGTAAAAAATGAATTACTTGATCAAGTGGTCGAGGCGATCGTGACTGCTGCGCGAACCGGTAAAGTGGGCGACGGTAAGATTTTTGTCTCCGACATCAGCCGCGTTATACGCATCCGCACGGGTGAGTCTGACGAGCAAGCGCTCTAATCACACTTGAACAGCGCCTCCTTCGCCGGCAGTGACGATGAGGCGCTTGCTCGAGTGGTCGACGGATTGTGCTTAGAGTCAGCTAAACGTCACATTTTTTTGTGTGTAGGTGACGGTAAGTGCGCGCCACTTGAGGCATGCCAAGCCAGTTGGGATTTTCTTAAAAAGCGCCTGCGCGAACGCCAACTGGTAGATGTGGTTGGCGCCGTGCTTCGAACTAAGGTTGGGTGTTTGCGGATATGCCGCCGTGGACCGGTTGCCGTGGTCTATCCCGAGGGCATTTGGTACGGAGACTGTACCCCGCAAAATCTTGAGCTCATTATTGACGAGCACTTGGTCGGCGGTCGACCGATTAAGCATCTGCAGATAGGGCACAGCCCACTTGACCTTTAGCAGGTTGGTTCACGTGCGCGTTGGTTTCGGATAATTTTTTAGAGGTGAGAATAATGACTCATGGCATCGTCATGTACACGACCGGTGGGCCAGAGGTCCTGACATGGACTGAGATTACGCTGCCTCGTTTAAAGCGAAATGAAGTGCGCGTGCGGCATACGGCCGTTGGCGTTAATTACATTGATGTGTATGACCGCACGGGTCTTTATGCTCGGCCATTGCCCTCAGGTCTGGGTCGTGAGGCCGCAGGTGTGGTTGAGGAATTGGGTAGTGGCGTGACGTCCGTTGCAGTCGGCGATCGCGTTGCTTATGTGCTTTCCACGCCTGGTTCATACGCTGAAGTGCGCCATGTCCCTGCGGATCGATTGGTTAAATTACCCGCCAGCATTAGCGATGAGCAAGCTGCTGCCATGATGCTTAAGGGGTTAACTGCGCAGTATTTACTGCGTAGAACTTGCAAGGTGCGCAAGGGCGAGCAGATCTTGGTGCACGCGGCTGCCGGCGGCGTCGGTTTATTGCTGTGCCAATGGGCAAATGCGCTGGGTGCTGAGGTGATCGGTGTGGTTAGTAGTGATGCGAAGGCAGCGCTGGCGCGCGCTGATGGCGCACATGAGGTGATCGTGACATCGCGTGAAGATCTCGTTACTCGCGTGCGTGAGCTCACTCGTGGCAAAGGCGTATCTATTGTGTATGACGCGGTGGGTCAAGATACGTTCTTTCCCTCTTTAGACTGTCTGCGGCGATTGGGGATGATGGTCAGCTACGGCAATGCATCCGGTCCGGTAGCGCCCTTTTCTGTTGCTGAGTTAGCCAAGCGCGGATCACTCTTTGTGACGCGCCCCAGTTTGTTTGACTACATTGCTACTCGCGCCGAATTGAACCGCTGTTCGCGAGAGTTGTTCGATGTTGTTGAGCGTGGGGTCGTGAAAATTCAAATTGGCCAACGCTACCCATTGGCCAATGCGGCGCAGGCTCATCGTGACTTAGAGGGTAGGCTGACGACTGGCCAGACTGTGCTGACGATCTGAAGCGGTCGCTTAATAAAGCGGCTGTTTAGATTGCAAGTGTGCCGCTTCGAACGGCTTCGATGATCTCAGCATGTTTAGATATGTTAGTCAGAAAAGCCGAGATGCTGGCCTCATCAGCGATCACTTCTGCCACGATCTGTGTGCCTGATGTGGACAGTGTATGGCCATCGGTTGCGCTAATAAGCGCTTTAACAGTTGCCATATTAGCCGACGTCACTTGCAGCTTAATCAGCAGTAACTCGCGCTCGGCTTGGCGAGTTTTCGTGACGTCGTCAGCGGACACGACGTCTACCAGTTTGCGTAGCTGACTGGTCAGTTGACTGATGACGAGATCATCCCCTGTGGTCACTAGGGTCAGTTTCGAAACGGACGCATCGAGTGTCGGGGCGACCGCCAATGACTCAATGTTATAGGCGCGGGTAGAAAAGAGATTGGCGACCCGGCTAAGGGCGCCTGCCTCGTTTTGTAGCAAAATAGTGATGATGTGACGCATGAAATGACCGATTGTGCAGAAGTTCGCCGAACAGCATACCGCGGTTCATTTTGCGATGCATAGACGGCGACGCGCCTGATTGCTACTCTCTCGTTTAAATCTGCAAAACATAGTGTTGTGAATAGGGGAATAGTGTCGTGACGACGGATCACCCGCGGGCTGGCCAGCGATTGACTGGGGCCGAGATGATTGTCCAAATCCTCAGCGATGAGGGGGTGGATGTGGTTTTTGGGTACTCCGGTGGCGCCATTTTGCCGACCTATGACGCTATTTTTGTTCATAATTTGGACGCCCAAAAGCGCCAGATCCCGCTGATCGTTCCCGCCAATGAACAAGGCGCCGGGTTTATGGCAGCCGGCTACGCCCGCGCCAGCGGTCGAGTGGGGGTGTGCATGGTCACCTCCGGTCCCGGTGCTACGAATACGGTGACGCCGATCCGAGACTCGATGGCCGATTCCATCCCGCTGGTGGTCATCTGCGGCCAGGTGCCGACCGCCGCCATTGGTACGGACGCTTTTCAGGAGGCGCCTGTCTCAGCGATCATGGGATCGGTTGCCAAGCACGTGTTTTTAGTCACGGATCCGAATCGTCTAGAAGAGACGGTGCGCACCGCATTTGAAATCGCGCGTACTGGCCGCCCAGGGCCGGTGGTGCTCGACATCCCTAAAGACGTACAGAACTGGTCGGGTGTGTTTAAGGGGCACGGTAGTCTGCCCTTACCTGGATACCGAAATCGTCTGCGGGCGGTAGCAGAGCGACGTCTAGATGACGACGCGCTACGTGCATTCTTTGTGATGCTTGCGCAGAGCGAGCGACCACTAATCTATGCGGGCGGCGGTGTGATTGCCGGCGAAGCAACAGCCGCACTACGAGACTTTGCTGACACTTTTAAGATACCCGTGGTGACCACCTTGATGGGCCTTGGGTCAGTTGATACCACTGAGCCGCGCTGTATGCGCATGTTGGGTATGCATGGCGCTGCCTTCGCTAACTATGCAGTGGATGACTGTGATTTTCTATTCGCTGTTGGTGCGCGCTTCGATGATCGCGTGGCTGCGGTGCCTCCTCGCTTTGCGCCAGGCGCTCGGCACGTTGCTCATCTTGATGTCGATGCCTCCGAGATTGGTAAGGTTAAGGCGGTCGACTGGAGCCATGTGGGCGTGATGGCGGATGCACTGTGTCAATTGACGGCACATGGGAAAGCCCAGAAATTCAAGAGCAGCTGGCAACCTTGGCACGCACATTGTGCGGAGCTTAAGAAAGTGTATGCCATGAACTATGATCGAGAGAGCCCGCTAATTCAGCCCTATTACGTGCTCGAAGAAATTAATCGACTCACCAAAGGAGAGGCGATTATTTCAACCGGCGTAGGCCAACATCAGATGTGGGCTGCGCAGTACTTTGACTTTAAGAGCCCGCGCTTGTGGCTCACCTCGGGCAGCATGGGCACCATGGGCTTTGGATTGCCCGCGGCCATTGGCGCGCAATTCGCTCATCCCAATCGCCTGGTGATTGATATTGATGGTGACGCCAGTATCCGTATGAACTTGGGGGAGTTAGAGACAGTCACTACCTATGACTTGCCGGTTAAGGTGGTTGTTCTGAATAATTTCGGCGACGGGATGGTGAAGCAGTGGCAGAAGCTGTTTTTTAAAGGCCGTTTGTCAGCGAGTGACAAGTCTCTCCACAAGAAAGACTTTGTTAAAGCAGCCGAGTCTGATCAGTTTCCTTGGGTGCGACGCTTAGATCGCAAGGAAGATGTGGCCTCAGTCATTGCCGACTTCATCGCCTTTAAAGGACCTGCTTTTCTTGAGGTCTTGATCGATCCCGATGCAGGTGTGTACCCAATGGTGGGCCCTGGTCAATCCTATGAAGAGATGATCACCGGCGATTGGATCGCTTCTCGCGCCATCGGTCCTAGTGAGCCACCATCCACTTCGGGTATGTTCTGACAGCACGGCGGCGAGTCGGCGTTCGCCGCGATGCGTCGGCTAACGCGGGGTCGTCTTTACGGGCTAACTGAAGCGTCGGCAGCGAGTTACAGGCGCCTGTCGCGAGCCGCTAATAAAGCGTCAATTTTCTCGCCAAAAACGGCTGCCGGTTGGGCGCCCAACACGAGGCTGCCGACAAACTCAGTTCCATCCTGTTCTGCGATGATGAATCCTGGTGTGCCCGTCACGCCCAGTCGGTCGGCTTCTGCGAGATCGGCTTCGATTGCTTTTCGGACGTTTAAATCACCGATGCACGTGTCGAAACGCTTTGCGTCGACCCCGGCTTGCATCGCTACTCGATGGGCGAGTTCGGGTGTCAGGGCTGGTGCAGCGAATAGTGCCTCAAACACCGGCCAGAACTTACTTTGCGCGCTCGCGCAGCGCGTTGCGATCGCCGCCGGCATCGCATTATCGTGAAAAGTGAGTGGCATATCGCGCACCACATAGCGCACTTTTCCTGTATCGATGTACTTAGCCTTTAATTCAGGAAAGCTGTTTTCATGAAAGCGTCGACAAAAGGGACATTGATAGTCAGCGAATTCAAATAATATGACTGGTGCATCAGCTGCGCCTAGGCTGTCATTTCCCAGATCATGAAACCGGACGGGTGCCGTGACCTCAGGCGCAGTCGCCTTTTTTGCCGTAGCTTGCTGCTCAATTACTAATTTTTTGATGTCATGTAGTTCGCTCAGTATAGCGTCAGCCTGTGTGGCGCTTATGACCGCTGAGTTAGTCTGAGTTGCACACCCTGCAATCGCGCAGACGCTAAGCAGCACGAGTAAACTAAATTGCTTCACATGAGCTCCGCTTGATAGGATGAGTAACCGACCTTACCAGATTACCATACGACATGCGGCGGCTCGCGTGAGTCAAAAAACGAAGTATCACTGCAAGTGTCCTTGAGGTTTAGTGCTATGAAATTCCTACACACCATGGTGCGAGTGACCGATCTTGAGGCATCGCTCCATTTTTATTGTCAGCAACTGGGTTTGGTGACAGTGGGTCGTAAAGACTATGAGCGCGGTCGCTTTACCTTGGTTTATCTTGCAGCGCCCGATAATCCAGAGGTGCAGTTAGAGCTGACGCATAACTGGGATCCTGAGTCGTACACGATGGGTCGAGCATTTGGGCATTTGGCGTACGAGGTGGACGATATATACCTTATCTGTGAGCGACTGATGAGGGGTGGTGTAGTCATTAACCGACCGCCGCGAGATGGGCACATGGCCTTTGTGCGTTCTCCTGATCTGGTGTCTATTGAGTTACTACAGAAAGGATCGTCTAAAGCGCCCGCCGAGCCTTGGCTATCCATGCCGAATGTGGGCGAGTGGTAGCGATGCAGTCGGCGATTGCCAGGTGTGCACGAGCGAGCGTCAATTTTGCGTCTGTTGTGATTTTTTTAGGTGCGCTTCTGTTCGGTACCGAGGCGGTCGCGTGGGGGGTGGTAGGGCACCGATTGATTAGCGAGATAGCCGAGCAGCATCTCGATGCGCGTAGTCAGCACGCATTGCATGATCTGATCGGTACGGAAAGTTTGGCTGATGTCAGCGTGTGGTTGGATCAGCAGCGGCTTGCACTTCGTCATCAGCAGCCAGGCTCTGAGCGTTGGCATTATGATGATTGGCCAGTCTGTGAGACCGAGAATGTATCGCGCGAGTATTGTCGCGATGGCAATTGTGCATCACAGGCTTATATCCGATCATTGTCAGTGTTGCGTGACCATCAGGCAGCACACGCTATACGGCTCAATGCACTACGCGTCGTAGTGCACGTACTAGAAGACATCCATCAGCCATTACACGCGGCGGATCATCGTGATCGTGGCGGCAATCAAATCGACGTCAGACTGGGTCCGCATGGTCGCCATTCGTCGCTACACGCTGCATGGGATACTCAGTTTTTAAGTGATTTTCATGATCGCCAGTCGCTCAACCAAGTAGCGAGAGAGTGGCTCTCGCAGGCGTCTAGCGAGATCGGCTTGCTAGAAAAAGGGGACATACACAGTTGGTTATTAGAGTCTCATCAGTTGGCGCGTGCGACCGCCTACGGTGAGCTGCCGGGGTTCAGCTGCGCAGTGGATTCACCTGTTGACGTCGTCTTGTCAGCGGATTACACAGAACACGCAACGCATGTGATTCATAGGCAGCTGCTACGCGCCGGTGTGCGCTTGGCCGCTGTATTGCGTGAAGCGCTCTAGCGCGACATTCGGTGTCTGTGAGCGTTGGTGCGCGTTGTTGTTTTGTTTAAAAATAAGGCGGGATCCACCCAGGCCTGATTGAGCATGACGGAAAAGTGTAGGTGCGGTCCGGTTGCTCTACCCGTCGCTCCCGCGTGACCGACCAGCTGGTTTGACTGGACAGCATCACCCGTTGTGACAGAGGTGTCTTGTAGGTGGCAGTACAGTGTGAGAAATCCCTGTCCATGATCGACGATAACGGTGTTGCCGTTAAAAAAATAATCGCCTGTTAGGATGACCACGCCATCCGCTGCCGCGCGCACAGGCTCGCCGACGGGTGCCGTGATATCCATTCCCGTGTGTGGGTTTCGCGGTTGGCCGTTAAAGGTGCGTCGAGAACCGAAAGAATGGGATCGTGTGCCGGGCGCTGGTGACGCTAGCCGAAAGCGCCTAGGGGCCGTAGAGCTGAAGGTGGCGAGTGCACTTTCCATTTCAATGTGTTCGCGCTCGTAACGTGCGAGATCGTCGGCTGATAGATCGACGTGTTTTGGGGAGACGGTCAGTGCTTGCGTTGGATATGCCTTAGTGGTGATTTGGTAACTGATGGTTCGGTGTGTGGTGGCATCGTCGACTTGCACGCTGGCGGGACCTGGGGGTGTACTCAGTGGAATACCAAGGATGGCGACCCACTGATCTGCCGTTCGGGTGACAAGGACGGGGATGGAGCCGCTTGAGACCGTTGGTGCTGTCGTGGTGTGCTTTCCGAGTTGGATTATTTCCACCCCACCGGGCACTGCGCGGCGAGTCGGTAAGTCTTGAGCGATGCCCATAGCGCCATAAGCGCTGCTAATGATGAGCGCACTGACTTGCAGTGTGCTAATCCAGCCCACCGACTGGCGGCGTTCAGACGTGGTCTGAACGATGAGTCTGTGTGGGTTTGGCTGACGGCGCGTGTTTTGCGCCATACGGCTACACCAGGCAAGCTGTCGATGGTTTAAGCTCATGGGGTGGTTAATGTCAGGGGGTTTTCTGTGAGTCATCCAAGCGATAGTGGTTCAGAGTCTTTAGGCGCTTTTTGTGGCACGTTAAGTCCTGAGCAGCAACGGGTCTTACGCGAGCATGGTACCGAGCCACCACGCTCTAGTCCCTTAGATAAGGAATATCGTCCAGGGCGTTACTACTGTGTAGGGTGCGGGCTGGCGTTATTTGAATCAAGCACCAAATTTAATAGCGGTACGGGCTGGCCTAGCTTTTTTCAGCCCGTTCCTGACGCTTTGCTGGATGTGCCGGATCACAGCTATGGAATGCACCGTATTGAAGTACAGTGTGCACAGTGCCGCGGCCACTTGGGGCATGTCTTTCCGGACGGACCTGCACCGACAGGGTTGCGCTACTGCATCAATGGCGTTGTTTTGCGGTTTGACCCAGACGAGGCCGCCTAGCGCAGAGAAAATGAGACTTCTGTCGCGACTTTAGGGAGCCTTTGTTGCGTCTGTGTACAGAGATCGTAGGCTTGTTCGATGAGTGTCGCACCCGATTCAATGGCACGCCACCTAAGGCGCGTTTATTTTGCCTGCCGTTATGGGCAGTTGCACGTTCGCACGGCGTTCCCTCCGACAGGCGGCTTTGACGAGCAACCACCGCTTATTTGTCTTCACGAGATGCCGCGCTCGAGTCGCAGTTTCGTTCCATTCATCAACGAGCTGGCACTTAACCGGTCTGTCTACGCATGCGACACCCCTGGCTTTGGCGAGTCTGATCCGGTCACAAGCGGTATCTCGATCGAAAACTATGCTGCCGCTATCGATGACGTTATCCGGAGTCTGAGACTCCGAAGTGTCGATGTGCTTGGTGTTGGCTTAGGCGCAGCGATTGCGGGGGCGCTGTCCTTAATGGACAACAGCCCGGTTCGGCGCTTGGTCATGGTGCATCCCCCCTTGATACATTCCGACGATGATTATCGGTGGCTGACTCCAAAAGCCGATGGTAGCCATTTAATGACACTGTGGAGCCGAAGCGCGCGAGGGCGTGGCCCTACCGAATCGCCTGATGGTTTGACCCATGCATTGGCAGATGAGCTGCATGCTGGGGTTGAGGGCGATCAGGCACTCGCGGCCATGGCTGCGTGGGTGAAGTCAGGGCGACTCTCCTCAGTGAGGGCGCCCACCTTGGTGTTAGGCGCGATCAACGAGCTGGCTGATGTAAATCGCGCCGTTTTGCCAATGGGAGCGCTGACCGAAGAGCTGCCTACCTTGAGTCGGGGGCTGTCTGGTTTGACGCCTGTCGCTTTAGGGGCGTCACTACGTCGCTTTCTCGATCGCTAAGCAAGCTCTGACGGTCGCCGCCAGGGGCTGCCATTGCGCGGCTCGTTGCGCTAGCCCGATCAATCGGGCTTACCCCACCCGAAATGCATTGATTTAGTTGCGACTAAGTACCCAAAGCCGTCAATATAACAAGATGAAATCTGAATACTTGGAGCGCATCCGCGCTGCGCGCGTCTACGATGTTGCGATCGAAAGCCCGCTCGATTCAGCGAAGCGCTTGTCGCGGCGGTTAGGCAATGACGTCTTCTTCAAAAGAGAAGATCTGCAACCTATTTTTTCGTTCAAGTTGCGCGGCGCTTATAACAAGATCATTAACCTATCTGATGCTGATGCAGCCAAAGGCGTCATCTGCGCGTCCGCCGGCAACCATGCGCAAGGCGTCGCACTGGCTGCGCGTACACGTGGTATTCCTGCTTATATCGTGATGCCACGCAACACGCCGCCCATTAAAGTCGAAGCCGTTCGTGACTTAGGCGGTCATATTGAGCTAGTCGGCGACGATTTTGACTCGGCCTACGAGTACGCCGTTCAGTATGGGCGTGAGCATGCGCTGACCTTTGTGCACCCGTTTGACGATCCGGAGGTCATTGCAGGTCAGGGCACCATCGCCGTCGAAATTATCAAACAGCATCCGAGCCCGATTGATGCAGTGTTCATTCCCATTGGCGGTGGCGGATTAATCGCTGGCATCGCCTGTTACTTTAAGGCAGTCAGCCCGACCACCCGCATCATTGGTGTAGAGCCTATAGATGCCGCTAGCATGTCGGCATCAATCCAAGCCGGCGAGCGGGTCACTTTAGAGCGTGTCGGTATTTTCGCGGACGGAGTTGCTGTCAAGCGCGTCGGTGCGGAAACGTTCAAGTTAGCCCAAGCGTACGTAGATGAAATTATCTTGGTGTCTACCGATGAAACCTGTGCGGCGATTCAAGACATTTTTGAAGACACACGTTCTATTGTTGAACCAGCCGGCGCGTTGGCTGTTGCTGGTCTGAAGAAATGGGTCGCACGAGAAAAAGTCACCAATAAAACACTGGTCACCCTTAATTGTGGTGCGAATATGAACTTCGACCGTTTGCGTCATGTCGCTGAGCGGGCCGATATTGGTCAGAGCCGTGAGGTTCTGTTCGCGGTAGAAATTGCCGAAGCGCCCGGCAGCTTTTTGGCGTTTTGTAAAACGATTGGCAATCGTAGTGTGACTGAATTTAACTATCGATATTCTGATCAGCAGCGCGCCAAAATATTCGTTGGTCTTGCGCTGACCAACGGCGTAGCAGAGCGTGAGCAGTTACGTGCTGCAATCGAGGCGACTGGCTGTTCCGTAATTGATATGACGGATAATGAGGTGGCTAAGCTGCACGTCCGCTATATGGTGGGTGGCGCATCGCGCACATTGAGCGATGAGCGGCTCTTCCGTTTTGAGTTTCCGGAGCGACCGGGTGCCTTGCTGCGTTTTTTGACGGCGGTGGGCAATCGATGGAACATCAGCCTGTTTCACTACCGTAATCACGGTTCCGACTACGGGCGCGTGCTTGCAGGGATTCA